>WHSR01000125.1 GCA_009379995.1 Streptosporangiales bacterium | reverse complement strand
GGCCCCCCGATCCCTGGCCCGCCGCTCCAGCTCCACCCGGTCGCTATCCGACACCGTCAGCACCCGTACGCGATTCGGCATACACCATTATCGCGCACAAGAAACAAAAACTAAAGAAAAACATACGTCACGACACTAGCTTCGGCCGAGGCGGCGCAGCAGTAGCGCCGCCGGTGTGGGGCGCGCACCGGCGCGGCGCACCCCCTCGGCCACCTCGCGGTCGGAGGACACCACGACGACCGCGCGGCCCGGTGGCTCGGCCGCGACCAGTCGGCGGATGAGCTCGTCGGCGGTCTCCTCGGGCTCGCTGAACAGCACCCGAACGCCACGGGGCGCGGGGACGGAAACCGGAGCCCCCAGCTCCGCGCCGTCGAACACGCAGGTGATCTCCGCTCTGGTCTGTGCGGCCAGCCCGCCGAGACCGGTGAGGAGCCTTGCCCGCTGATCCTCCAGGGTCAGGTTCGGATAGCCGGTCTTCGTCACGTTGTAGCCGTCGACGAGGAGGTGGACCTGCGGCAGAGCCAGGAGGTGGTCGAGGAGCTCCGGGTCGTCGTCGGCGAGAGCGCGGCCCGGCACGGAGCGCGGGCCGGGACGGTCAGGCTCGATCGCGGGGACCATATCCGCGGGACGAGAGATCGTCGACGGCAGCGCAAGCTCGCGGCGCAGCCCTTGGGCGGCGTCGAGAAGCGAGTCGAGGAGAACACGCAGCCTCGCGTCGTCGACGGTACGCGCCTCGCGCGCCGACCGCCGCAGCGCTTCCGTCTGGGCCTCGGCGTCGGCCAGCCGGCCCCGCAGCCGGCGCAGTTCGGCCTCGGCCGACGATACGGCGGCGTCCGCAACGGCGCGCTGCTCCTCCGCTGCCACCCGCAGTTCCTCGGCCCGATGCTCCGACCGGCGCGCCCGCTCGCGCGCCTCGTGCAGCTTGCGACGCAGATCGGCGGCCTCCCCACGGGCGCGGCGCAGCTCGTCGCGAAGTCGCTCGATCTCCTCCCGCCCGGCTGCCTTCGCCGCCGCTACCTGATCTCGAAGCTGGGCCACCGTGCGGGAGGCAGCCTTCTCGTCCGCGGCGCTGGTCATCTTCTCCACCTGCGCGCACGCCGCCTCGACGAGCCCCACCCAGCCGGGCGGCCGCAGCAGGTAGGCCGCCGCGGCGACAGCTACCGGCTCGGCGGCCGGTGGTACGACTTCGGCCTCGACGGCCTCGGCGAGCTCCGGCTCGGCCTCCCGTACCTCCTCGGCGACCTGCTCCCGGAAGGCCTTGTCCCTCTCCAGGTGGGCGGCGATCTGTGTGGCGGCGAGCCGTGCGCGCCGGCGCGGCTCGAACCGGGCGATGCGGCGCAGCGGAGCAGGGACCTCTTCGGGCGGCAGGGCACCGAGTCGTCGCGCGCCCAGGTCCACCAGGCGCTGCCGCACGGCTTCCGGAAGCGGCCGGTCGAGCCGCTCCCGCTCGTCCCCTGCCACGGGCGTCTCGCCCTCTCTGTCGATGGCGCCGTCCGTTCCGTCACACCACCCCTGCGTCCCTCAGGGCGGCGATCTGCTCGGCCGTACGTCCGAGATCGGCCAGCACGGTATCGGTGTCGCCACCCAGCGGGGACGGATGACCCCCCGGACTGCCCGGCGTCCCGGTGAACCGCGGGATCACGCCGAGCCGCGAGAACACGGAGCCGTCGGGCAACCGGTCGTCGAAGACCATGCCGCGTTCCCGCGCGTTCGGGTCCTGGAACGCCTCGGTGAGGTCGTTCACCGGAGCCACGCACGCATCACGGTCGGCGAAGATTCGCACCCACTCGTCGCGAGGCTTTGTCGCGAAGACCTCTTCGAGGCGGGCCCGTAGCTCCGGCTGACGGGCCCCGTCGAGGTGCCACGCCCGCAGGTCCTCGCCCAACCCGAGGCCGGCGAGCAGCTCGGCGAAGAACTGCTGCTCGAGAGCGCCGACGGCGACGTACCGCCCGTCCGCACACCGGTAGACCCCGTAGCACGCGAGGCCGCCGTTCAGCGTCTCCGACCCGAGCCCGGGCGGCACACCGGTCGCCGCGAACACTCCGGCATGAATGGACAGCCACGACATGATCACGTCGGTCATGGACACGTCGCAGAACTGGCCCCGGCCGGTGGCGTCCCGCGCCCGGAGCGCCCCCAGCACCGCGATCACACCGCTCATGCCCCCGGCGAGATCGCCGATCTGCAGTCCCGGCTGCCAGGGTCCGGTCGTCTCGTGACCGCTGAAGGAGAGCGCGCCGGCGTAGCCGAGGTAGTTGATGTCGTGCCCGGCCTTGGTGACGTACGGACCCGTCTGCCCGTACCCGCTGATCGCGACGTACACCAGACCCGGGTTGATCTCCTGCAGCACGCGGTAACCGACGCCCAGCCGATCCAAGACACCCGGGCGGAACGACTCCACCAGCACGTCGGCGCGGGCCGCCAGGTCGCGCAGGATCTGCCGCCCCTCCTCGGTACGGAGGTTGCAGGTGAGGGAGCGCTTCCCCCGGCCGAGCGCCTCGTGGGCAGCGCTCTCGCCGGAGGGGGTGTGCGGCGGGGTCCAGCGCGCGTAGTCCCCCCGGCCCGGCTCCTCGACCTTGATCACGTCGGCGCCGAGGTCGGCCAGGAGCATCGTGCAGTACCCGCCCGGGAGCAGCCGGCTGAGGTCGAGCACGCGGATGCCGGCCAGCGGAGCGTTCGTCACCTGTCCACCTTTCTCGGTTTCCATCCGAGGGTACGGCGTGCGCTACGGCTGGCCGGTCGTGGCCAACCCTTGCTCCTCTTGCCCGTGGCAAACGGCGGGGGGTCTCAGACCGGAGCGACGCCGCGCTTGCGCGGCGGCCGGTGGACCTCCTTGCGGGCGGCGACCTCCAGCCCGTGCGCGATGTGCCGCCGGGTGTCGGCAGGGTCGATGAGATCGTCGACGAGGGCCATCTTCGCGGACAGGTACGGGTCGATCTGGCTGCGAACAGCGGCGAGGAGCTCCTCACGCTTGTGCTCCCTTTCCTCCTCGGATTCGGCGGCGGCAAGCTGCCGGCGGAACAGGATGTTCACAGCGCCCTCGGGCCCCATCACCGAGAACTCCCCGGACGGCCAGGCGACGAGGTAGTCGCATTCGTAGGCCCGGCCGGCCATGACGAAGTATCCGGCGCCGTACGCCTTGCGCAGCACGACTGTGATCTTGGGGACGGTCGCGGCGGAGACGTTGTACAGCATCTTCGCGCCGTGCCGGATGATCCCCCGGTGCTCGACATCCTTGCCGACCACGAACCCGGGTACGTCGACGAGGAACACCAGCGGGATCCCGAACGCGTCGCAGAGGTTGATGAACCGGGCCGCCTTGTCGGCCTCGTCGATCCCCAACGACCCGGCACGGACCATCGGCTGGGAGGCGACGACGCCCGCCGGCCGGCCGCCGAAGCGCGCGAACCCGGTGATGATCGCCTTGGCCCAGTCGGGCTTGATCGGAAAGAACTCCCCGTCGTCGGCGATCTCGGCGAGCACCCGGCGCATGTCGTAGGCCTGGCGCGGGTTCGCCGGCACGATGTCGTACAGCCTCTCGCTGCGCCGGTCGGCCGGGTCGTCCGTCGGCCTGACCGGCGGCGCCTCCCCGTACCGGCTGGGAAAGTACGACAGATAACCACGCACCACCCGCAGACACTCGGCGTCGTCGGCGCACTCCCGGTCGGCCACGCCGGAGATCTTGTTGTGCACGCCGGAGCCGCCCATCTCCTCCTCGGTGACCTCCTCCCCGGTCGCGGCCTTGACCAGATGCACGCCGGCGAGAGCCATCGACGAAGTGCCCTTGACCATGGGCACGAAGTCACACAGCGCCGGTATGTACGCGGTGCCCGCCGAGCAGGGTCCCAGCATCGCGCCGACCTGCGGGATCGCCCCGCTCATCACGCTGAGCTCCCGGAACAGATCCCCGGCGCCGGCGAAGGAGGCACCCACCGACTCGGTGACCCGCGCCCCCGCCGAATCGAGGAGGTAAACGAGCGGCATCCCGTGCCGCACCGCGAGCTCGCGGGTGCGCGCGGCCTTGCGTTCGCCGTGCATGCCTATCGAGCCCGCGAGGACCGTGAAGTCGTAGGCGATCACCGCGGCCTTGCGGCCGTCGATGTCGCCCACACCGGTGACGCAGCCGTCGGCGGGAGTTCGCTTGCCCTGCGACTGGGGTGTGTCGACGGCCTCGGCGAGAAGCCCGGTCTCGACGAACGTCCCTTGGTCGAAGAGCCGATCGAGCCGCTCGCGGACGGTGAGCTTCCCCCGCTCGTGCTGGCGGGCGACCTGCTCGTCACCGCCCATCCGGACGGCGTCCGCGCGTCGGGCCGCGAGGCTCCGCGCCTGGTCCCGAAGGGACTGCTGCTCGCCGGTCACTGTTCCTCCTCGAACCGAATCCCGTTCGGACATCATCGCGTATTCGCTTCGGCCCATTCGATCCAGCCCGCGTATTCGCCGGGCCGTGTCGCTGCCGCGATTCTGTCGGCCATCCCCTCTAGCGTCCTGGGTCATGGGTGAGTCCACCTCCAGGCCGGCACGCGGGCGGGTGCCCGCCGACGGCGTGCAGGGAACCTTCGACGAGCTGGGCATCCCGCTGCACGACGTCACGTTCTGCGTCTTCGACCTGGAGACGACGGGCGGCTCGGCCGAGGACGCCGCGATCACAGAGATCGGCGCCGTCAAGGTCCGGGCCGGTGAAGTTCTCGGCGAGTTCGCCACCCTGGTGGATCCCGGTGGGTCGATCCCGCCGTTCATCTCCGTGATCACCGGCATCACCGACACGATGGTCGCCGCGGCTCCACGCCTCGATGCGGTGCTGCCGACGTTCCTGGAGTTTGCCCGGGGCACGGTGCTCGTGGCCCACAACGCACCGTTCGACGTCAGCTTCCTGCGCACCGCGTGCCGGACCCGCGGTTACGCCCCGCCCGGCTTCGCCATCGTCGACACCGCCGACCTCGCCCGTCGCGTGCTTACCCGGGACGACGTGCCCAACTGCAGGCTGGCCACGCTGGCCCACTTCTTCCGCGCGGCCGAGCGGCCCTGTCACCGGGCGCTGGCGGACGCCCGCGCCACCGTCGCCGTCCTGCATGGGCTCATCGAGCGGCTCGGCTGCTTCGGCGTGCACACCCTGGAGGAGATGAGGAGCTTCTCCCGGCCACCATCGCCGGAGCAGCACCGCAAACGTCACCTCGCGGAGGGGCTGCCGGCTTCGCCCGGCGTGTACGTGTTCCAGGACGCCCGCGGGGAAGCCCTGTACGTCGGCAAGAGCGGAGACCTCCGCACCAGGGTCCGCTCGTACTTCACGGCGGCGGAGACCCGCGCCCGAATCCGCGAGATGATCACCCTCGCCGAACGGGTGGTCCCCGTCGTCTGTGCCACCGGGCTCGAAGCCGAGGTCCGCGAGCTACGTCTGATCGGGACACGCAAGCCCCCGTACAACCGGCGGTCGCGTTTTCCGGAGCGCGCGATCTGGCTGAAGCTCACCGCCGAGCCGTTCCCGCGGCTCTCGCTGGTACGCCAGGTGCGTGACGACGGGGCCACCTACCTGGGACCGTTCGGCTCGGTCGGGCCGGCCGAGGGGGCCCGTGCCGCGCTGCACCAAGCGTTCCCGCTGCGGCAGTGCACCGGCCGCCTCTCTCCGCGACGCGGCTGGACCGCATGCGCGCTGGCCGAGATGGGCCGCTGCGGCGCACCGTGCGAGGGCCGGGAATCCGTCGAGGAGTACCAGCGCCACGTGCTGGCCGCGCGTGCCGCCATGTCCGCGGACGTGCGTCCGGTCGTGCAGGCCATGCGCGCCCGGATCGACAGGCTCAGCGCGGGCCATCGCTACGAGGAGGCCGCTGCCCAGCGTGACCGGCTCGCCGCCTTCGTACGCGCCGCGGCGCGAACCCAGCGGCTCGCCGGCCTCGCGGCCTGTCGTCAGCTCGTCGCCGCGCGGCCCAGGTTCGAGGGAGGGTGGGACCTCGCTGTGGTGCGGTACGGGCGCCTCGTCGCGGCCGGCGCCGTACCCCGGGGCGCCCGTCTGCGGCCGTACGTGGACGCCCTGGTAGCCACCGCGGAGACGGTGACGCCGGGACCGGGGCCGACGCCATGCGCGAGCGCGGAGGAGATGGAGTGCATACTGCGCTGGCTGGACGGCCCGGGAGTGCGCCTGGTGGACATCGACGGTACGTGGTCGTCGCCGGTCAACGGCGCGGGAAGCGTCCGCTCCGATATCGAGGGGGCCTATGGATTTAGATTGGCGTCATGGTAATCCCGGTACACGACGACAACCCGACGCGTCGCGTGCCGATCTTTACCTACCTGCTGGTCGCGATCAACGTAGCGGTCTTCCTCGCCAGCCCCCTCGGCAACCTCACCGATTCCTACGGGCGGGGAGCCGCCCGCGAGTGCGCCACCATCAACTTCCTGCGGGAGTACGCCGCGATACCCAAGGAGATGCTGACCGGCGAGGAACTCCCCGAACGTCGCGTGATCGTCGACCGGCAGGGCGACCGGCACCGCTGCCCGGCCGAGGACGTGAACAAGCTGCCCTGGCTCTCGGTTCTGACCGCGATGTTCCTCCACGGCGGCTGGGCGCACCTGCTGGGCAACATGCTGTTCCTGTACGTCTTCGGGAACAACGTCGAGGACCGGATCGGTCGGCTGCGCTTCCTGCTCTTCTACCTCGGCACCGGTTACGCGGCCGCGTACGGCCACGCACTGACCCAGCCGGCTTCCACGACCCCGCTCGTCGGCGCGTCGGGAGCGATCGCCGGGGTGCTCGGCGCCTATCTCGTGTTCTACCCGCGGGCGAGGGTCACCAGCCTGGTCCCGTTCCTGCTCTTCTTCCCCTTCCGACTACCCGCCTGGGTGGTGCTGGGCTTCTGGTTCGTGCTCCAGTGGTTGTACTTCCGGGGCACGGGTGTGTCCGAGGGAGCGGGGGTCGCCTACGCCGCACACGTCTTCGGCTTCCTCGCCGGGGCGGCGTACGCGGTGGTGGACCGAAGCGTGCGCGGGTCGCGTCCCTCGCCGGCCGGCTACCGGTGGCGATAGCAGCGCCGGATGCTCACCCGCCGACGGTGAGCGGCGGAATCTCCGCCAGGCACGCGGCGCCGCGCACCCGATGGGTGCGGAAAGAACTCGGCCTGCAGCCCCATCACGCAGGGGTTGGCGGCCTCATGGTGCTCCGGGACGTGCCCGGTGTTGGGCACCTCGATCACCCGGGTGCTCACGGAGCCTCTTTCGCCAACGCGCCGAGGTCGGCGAGCACCTCCGCGACGTATCGCCCGCCGGCGCGCACACCGCACTAGGGTGTGTCTGCGACCAGTACCAGGAGGAGGCGTGCCGTGATCACCGCGATCGTGCTCATCAAGGCGGACGTGGCTCAGATCCCAGAGGTCGCCGAGGCGATCGCGGAACTCGACGGGGTGAGCGAGGTCTACTCGGTCACCGGGGAGTTCGACCTCGTCGGCATCGTCCGGGTGCACGAGCACGATCAGCTCGCGGACGTGATCCCGGGCCGGCTCAACAAGGTACCCGGCGTCGCGCATACCGAGACCCACGTCGCCTTCCGCGCCTACTCCAAGCACGACCTCGAGGCGGCCTTCGCTCTCGGCTTCGACGACTCCGACTGACGCGCGCGCCTGGGTCTGAGCCCTGCCGGCTGTGACCACCCGTGTCGGCCGGCAGACCCGCCGGATGCGTCGCGGGCAGGCCGCGGCCAACTCCGGCCGCCGACACGGGTTCGATCGGTCCAGAACGTAGACCTCGCCCACACCTGGAGCGGGAGGTGGTGCCGGGCATGAGGGCGCGATTCGGGGCCGTCGCCCCCGAGACCCCGGCACCCAGGAACGCCCTCGAAGCCTTGACACGCCGTCCGGTACGGCCGATCGTGCATTATGCACGGTTGCCGTGATCCGGTGAGGAGCCCGCCGTGGAGCCGTCCCTTCTTTCCCTCCTTCCGCCGGTTGTCTTGATCGCGCTGGCGATCACAACCAAGAGGATCTTGCTCTCCCTGGCAGTCGGGATCGCTCTGGGTGCGCTGCTCTACAGCCAGTGGAACGTGCTGGCGAGCCTCTCGCTCGTCTCCGGCATCGCGGGGGGCCTCATCATCGCGGACGGAGAGGTCGCCGAGGAGGTGTACATCCTCGCCTTCGTCTTGATGCTGGGGGCGCTGACGTCCTTCATCTACGTCTCGGGCGGGCTTCGAGCGTTCTCCCAGGTGGCGATCAGGAAGGTCAAGACACGGTTCCATGCCCAGCTCGTCCCGATCTTCCTGGGGATCATCATCTTCTTCGACGATGCCTTCAGCAGCCTGGTCGGAGGCAACGTCAGCAGGTCGATAACCGACCAGCACCGGATCTCGCGGGCGAAGCTCACCTATCTGGTGGACTCGACGGCCGCCCCCGTCATCATCCTGACGCCCATCTCCGGCTGGGCGGTGTTCATCGCCGCCACGATGTCGGGGATCCTGGATGAGAACGGAGTCACCGCCTACTCCGGCTACGAGGCGTTCCTGCTGTCGGTCCCCACGAACTTCTACGCGATCACGGCCATTCTCTTCACGTTCTCCGTCGCCTACTTCGGAATCAGCATCGGCCCGATGCGCCGTTGGGAGCGGCGCGCGGTCGAGGAGGGGGTGGTGGTCGATCCGTCGCGGGGTCCCGTCCCGGGCGAGGCCGACCGGAACCTGCCCGTGCGAGACGACGGCAAGGTCAGCGACCTGGTAGTTCCGGTGCTCACCCTCATCGGGGTCACGGTCATCGGCACCGTCTGGATCGGGATATCGCAGACCGACGGAGCGATAACCCCGATGCAGGTCCTGGCGAACACCGACGTCATCCTCGCCCTCTTCTTCGGCGGGCTCATCGCATGGGTCCTCGCGGGTGCGCGGCTGCTGGCGAAGAGGACCCCTGCCGGCCAGGTCGCCAGGGCGGGGCTGTCGGGCATCAGGTCGATGCTGATTGCCGTCGCTGTGTTGTTCATGGCGTGGATGACGGCCGAGATCATGTCCCTGCTGGGGATCGGCGACTACCTTGCCGGGCTGATCGACGGCGCGCTGGCCTTCGCCCTGCTGCCGGCCCTCGTGTTCGTCCTGGCCTCGTTCGTCTCCTTCTCGATCGGGAGCACCTTCGGCACATTTGGTCTCCTGCTGCCGATCGCCGCCGCGATCGCGGTATCCGTCGACCCGGGCCTGTTGATTCCGATGTTCGGTGCGGTACTCGCGGGAGCCATCTTCGGGGACCACACGTCGCCGCTTTCCGACACCACGATCCTGTCGTCGATCGGGTCGGGGATTCATCTCATCGACCACGTCACGACGCAGCTACCGTACGCGTTCGTCTGCGGCGTGGCATCCCTGGTCGGGTACGTCATCTTGGGGCTGACCAAGAACACCGCGGTGGGCCTGCTGGTGGCGCTGGCGACCCTCGCCGTTGCCGTGTTCGTGCTCAGACGCGGCTTCCTCAGCGAGACCACGCGTGAACCCGAGCCCGGGGCGGCCACCGAGGAGCTACGTGAATAATGCGGTTTCTGTGCCCCTCGAGGTGATGGCCCGCGACGCCTGACCAGGAGGTGCATGATCGCTCTTCTCGACCGAAGCGCCCTGGTCTCCATCGACGTGCAACGAGGCCGGGTACTTCACCACCGCGCAGGCTGCCGAAGCCGGGGTGTCGCGCCGCGCCCTGTCCGGTCGCGCTCAGCGTGGCGATGTCGAGCATATGCGCTACGGCATCTACCGGTTGCGCGACTTCCCCGCCCACCGGTTTGAAGACGTCGTCGCCACCTGCCTGTGGGCAGGTCCGGGCAGCGCGGCAAGTCACGAGACCGCATTGGCCGTTCACGGCATCTCCGACGCGATGCCGGCCAGCATCCACGTCACCGTTCCACGCGTGTTCCGCGGCCGCCATCCTGGCGTGGTCGTGCACCGTGCGCCATTGCCGGATGAGCAGCGCGAGATGCGGGACGGTATTCCGGGGACCACCATCGCCCGCACGCCGCAGGACGTTGCCACCTCCAGTGACCCTGCCTTGCTGCAGCAGGCGGTGGAGCAAGCGATCACCCGGGAGATCCTGAGTCGCCGGCAGTTGCGCCGGCTCGTCCGTGACACCCCGAAACTGGCCCCGGTGGTTGTCGGTGTGCTGGCAGACACACAGATGAGTGCACGAGACCGTTACCAGACCGCTGCGGCGTGGCAGCGGGATCGATGGCAGTGGACGTGACGCGGCCGAACCGCAACGGTGGTGGTCTAGCGACCTTCGCCTGGCACTCCAGGCGTCACCGTTCAGAGAGGAGTCGCAATGTTTTCCCGTATCGCGTCGTACCTGAAAAGGAAACCACTGCTCGTAGCGCCGGTTGTGGCCGTCTCCGCTGCCGCCGCCATCGTCCCGATCCTTTCGCCGGCCAGCACGTCGACGGCGGAACCGCGGCAACCAGCTCCGCGCGACCAGAACCAAAACAACAGCGAACTGGTCGACAACGTCGTTTTCGCTATTCACGGTGGAGCGGGCACAATCCGGCGCGAGGACTTAACGCCCGAGCTCGAAGAAAGCTACCGCAAGGCGCTGACCCGCGCGGTGCGGACCGGCTACCGCGCCATCGAAGAGGGACGCGGCAGCACGGATGCCGTCGAGGCCGCCATCAACACAATGGAGGACTCACCGCTGTTCAACGCGGGCAAGGGTGCCGTGTTCACGACCGACGCCCAAAACGAGCTGGATGCCTCGATCATGGACGGCGAGACGTTGGACGCCGGCGCCGTGACCGGCGTGACGCACATCAAGAACCCCATATCGCTCGCGGATGACCTGATGAGAAACTCGCGACACGTGCTGTTGGCGGGCCAGGGGGCGGAACTGTACGCGCAGCATCGCGGTTTCGACCTGGTCACCCAGGATTACTTCTTCACGCAACGCAGATGGGAATCGCTGCGGGACGCCAAGAACGGTGAGTCCCGTTTCGACTTCGGAGAGACCAACACCGTCGGCGCTGTCGGTCTCGGCCCGAATGGCAATCTCGCGGCCGGCACGTCGACCGGCGGCCTCACGAACAAACCGGTCGGACGAATCGGCGACTCACCGATCGTCGGAGCGGGCACCTACGCGAACAACGAGACCGCGGCGACGTCGGCGACCGGCACTGGGGAGCTGTTCATCCGGCAGGCCGTCACCCACGACATCTCCGCGTTGATGGACTACCGGAACCTCCGCGTCGACAGGGCCGCGAACGCCGCCATCGACAAGACGGAGGAGATCGGCGGAGAAGACACCGGTGGCGTGATCGCCCTGGACCGCGACAAGAACCTGGCGTTCGTGTTCAACACGGAGGGCATGTACCGGGGTTACGCCACCGAAGACGGCGACATCGTGGTCAAGATCTTTGCCGACGAGTAGCGCACGCTGCGTCTACTCATAGTCAGGTCGTAATGCGGCGCGCCATCCGGCCATGTCTTCGACGGCGGCGAGGCTGGAAGTATGGCCACCATGGAATTCCAGGATGTGGTGAGTCGTCGCCGGATGGTGCGTCGCTACGACCCGAACCGGTCTGTCCCGCCTGATGTCGTGGACCGGATCGTGCGCAATGCCCTGCGGGCACCGTCGGCCGGCTTCTCGCAAGGCTGGGGCTTCCTCGTTCTCGACACGCCCGACGACATCGCCCGGTTCCGTGCCGCCGTCGCACCCGACAGGGACGCCGATCGCTGGTTCGCGGCCAACGTGGATGCTCCGCTTCTGGTCGTACCGCACTCGAACAAGGACGCCTACCTGGACCGCTACGCCCAGCCGGACAAGGGCCGCACCGACCGCTCCGAAGCGTGGTGGCCGGCTCCCTACTGGGACATCGACACCGGGTTCGCCTCGCTGCTGATCCTGCTCACCGCGGTAGACGCCGGGCTGGGCGCCTGCTTCTTCGGCATCCCGGTCGAGCGGATCGACGCGTACCGCAGGGCATTCGACGTGCCGGACGAGTTCAACCCGATCGGCGCGATCTCTATCGGCTACCCGGACGAGCCGGCCCGCGACCTGAGCAGCAGGCGCAAGCCCGTCGACGAGGTCGTCCACAGAGGTCGCTGGAATCGCTGACTCGGTGTCCATGCTAAGATTTGGGCACTCGTCCAGTACGATCACACTGGGCGAATGCCCGGGAAGGGCGCGTAATCGGGATAGCAGACTGAGATGAGAGCGGTGATTTGCGGTGCCGGTATCGCCGGTCTGTCGCTTGCTCAGCGCTTGAACACCCTGGACTGGGATGTCGTCGTGGTCGAGAAGTCACCTGGCCCGCGGAGCCAGGGGTACATGATCGACTTCTTCGGTCCCGGCTACGATGCCGCCGAGGCAATGGGGGTCCTGCCGCGGCTGAAGGAACTCGGCTATCGGGCCGAGGCGGTGAGCTACCTGGACGAGTCCGGCCGGCGGCGCGCGGGGCTGGACTATGCGCGCTTCGGGCGGATGGTGGCGGACGGCCGGCTGCTGACCATCATGCGCCCCGATCTGGAGCTGGCCCTTCGCGAACACGTGAAGCACGTCGATCTGCGCTTCGACCGCAGCATCTCGCGCATCGAGAACTCGGCCGAGGGTGTCCACGTCACCCTCACCGACGGGACGGCCCTCGACGCCGACCTGCTCGTTGGCGCGGACGGCATCCATTCGACGGTGCGGGGCATGGAGTTCGGCTGCGAGGCGCAGTTCTTCCGGTACCTCGGCTTCCACACCGCTGCCTATGTCTTCGACGACCCGCGGATCTACGAGCAGGTCAGAAATCGCTTCTGCCTCACCGACACCACGGGACGGCAGATGGGCTTCTACGGTCTTCGGGATGGGCGGGTGGCCGCGTTTACGGTTCACCGCACTCCCGATCCCACCCTGCCGGAAGACGTACGGGAGGCCGTGCGCGAGGCGTACGCCACGCTTGGCTGGGTGGTTCCGCGAGCCCTGACGAGGTGCCCCGAGTCATCCGAGGTGTACTACGACCAGGTCGCGCAGATCGAGATGCCGCGATGGAGCCGCGGGCGGGTCACGCTGGTCGGCGATGCCTGCCATGCGGTTTCGCTGCTGGCCGGTCAGGGCGCATCGCTGGCGGTCGCCGGTGCCTACGTGCTCGGCGAGCAGCTCGCGAGCGCGGACTCCGTCGACTCCGCGCTCGCCCGCTACCAAAAGGTATGGCAGCCGGTCGTCACCGAGAAGCAGCAGGTCGCGCGGCGCGGGGCGGAATGGTTCCTGCCGTCGTCCTCGTTCCGGCTATGGCTGCGCAGGATCGCGCTGAAGCTGACGAATCTGCCCGCGCTGGAGAGGTATTTCGGCCCCGCGCTGGCCGGGAAGCCCGTACCCATCGGGGAGCTCACCAGCCGGCGCACTGCGGGCCGGCTCCGATCGATATCTTAAGGATCGATATCCAAGACGGGCTGAATCGACGCACCGGGCGACATCGATGTTATCGTCGCCGAGCGTCCGATTGAGCGGGCGTGTCGTACGCTGGCCAAACTAGACGTACCTACGCGATGGTCGGCACGACCCATAAGGGCTGAGAGGTCATGACCGGCTCGCATCGATCCGTTGCAGATCTGGTAGTGGCGGCCGTCGCGTCTGTGCTGCTGTCCGGCTTTGCCTTGTTCACCTGCATTGCTGGTCTGGTCTTCGCCTTTGCGAGCGATCCCTGCACCTCCTCGGACGAGGAGCTCATCTGCACAACCCTTGGTCAACAAATCGCGGTGATGGTTCCTTTTGTCGGCGCGCTGGTGGTAACTCTCACCGTGTTGTTCGGCGCCTGGGTATGGCCGCGGAAGCGGCGCCTCGTGTGGCTAGTCGGCGGCTTCGTCGGCGTGCTGTTGGTTTTCCTCGTCGGATTGTTCGTCGCGAGAACGGGACCCTGAACCTTGCCGTTCCGGGAATTCAACCGGCGGCGTCGCGCCGCCCGGCGAGGCGCTGGGTGAGCTCGATCCAGCGGTCGAGGAGCGCAGTGGCGCGGCCGGAATCGACAGCTTCGCGGACCCGCTCCAGCGCTCGCCCGAGCGACTCGCCGAGCGGATCGCCCAGGCCTTCCGCGGCGACGAGGGCTGCCGAAGCGTTCAGCAGCACCGTGTCCCGTACCGGGCCGGACTCCCCCGCCAGCACCGCCCGGGCGACCCGGGCGTTGTACGCCGCGTCGGCGCCACCCAGATCCTCCGCTCGGGCGGGAGGGATGCCCAGCGAGGCTGGATCGAGGATCTCTTCCCTTGCCTCGCCGTCGGTCACCACCCAGACAACGGATGTGGTCGTCGTGGTGAGCTCGTCGAGCCCGTCATGACCGCGAAAGACCAGGGCGGTGGCACCACGCTCGGCGAGCACGCCGGCGAGGATGGCGCACATACGAGCGTCGGAGACACCTACCGCCTGCGCCAGCGGCCGGGCCGGGTTCGTCAGCGGGCCGAGGAAGTTGAACACCGTCGGCACGCCGAGCTCGCGACGCGGGCCGGCAGCGTGCCGCAACGCCGGGTGGAACAGCGGCGCGAAGCAGAACGTGATCCCGACCTCCTCGGCAACCTGAGCGGTCTGCGCCGGAGGAAGGTCGATGACGACGCCCAACTCCTCCAGCAGGTCCGCCGAGCCGCACGACGACGAGGCGGCTCGGTTGCCGTGCTTGACCACCTTGGCGCCCGCCGCGGCCGCGACGATGGCCCCCAACGTGGAGATGTTGACGGTGTGCGCCCGATCCCCTCCGGTGCCCACCAGGTCGACGATCGGCCCCGGCACCTCGATCGGCATGGCGTGCTCAAGCATGGCCCGAGCCAGGCCGGTGACCTCGGCGACCGTCTCACCCTTGACGCGCAGCGCCACTGCGAACGCCGCCACCTGGGCGGATGTGGCCTCGCCGGTCATGATCTGGTCCATGGCCCACGCCGTGTCCTCTGCGGACAGCGATTCACCGCGCATGAGGCTGGCGAGCAGCGCCGGCCAGTTCTGGGGATTGTCCATGGTGTCCTACTGGACGGGAAGGTGCCGGCCGAGGCGTTGCCGCATGAGGTCGGCAACTCCCCCGGCGAGGGCAACAGGATCGATGGGGTGAGAGACGACGGCGTCAGCGCGCGACCAGGTGGCGAGCCAGCCGTCGTCCGGGCGGCCGATGATCACGAGTACCGGGGGACAGTCGTAGATCTCGTCCTTGGCCTGCCGGCAGATTCCCATGCCACCCGCGGGCCAGGCCTCGCCGTCGAGCACCGCGACGTCGATGCGCTCCTCCTCCAACCTGGCGAAGACCGCGGGCTCGGTCGCGCATTCGACGAACTGTACGCGGGGCAGCTCGGGGTCGGGTCGCCGACCGACGGCGAGTCGCACGCTTCCGCGGGTGTTAGCGTCGTGGCTGTAGACGAGGACCGTCATCGTGTCGTCGGCGCTGCTCATGAAGGTTTCCCAGGGTCGTTGTGGCATAGGAGCTCTTGTCCGGATCGTACCGGTCCGGCGCGACCTTCTTGTCGAGTCCCGGAGACCACGCGCGATACTGAGAGATGGGACTCGACCCGCGAGAGGACAGCGTACGTGACCGCCCACACGAGACTCGCACTGCGGCTGACCCCGCAACGGCGCGCGGTCCTGGAGGCGTTGCGGGCGTCGCACGACCACCCGACCGCGGCCGAGCTGCTCTCCAGGGTGCAGCAGCGCAGTCCCGGCGTCGGCCCGGCCACCGTCTACCGGACGCTCGGGCTGCTGGTCCGGTCCGGTCTCGCCATCGAGGTCAACATCGGGGACGGCGGCGGGGCCCGCTACGACGGGAACACCGGGCCCCACGATCACCTCGTCTGTACCCGGTGCCGCCGCGTGGTCGACATCGTCCAACCCCGACCCGATCTGTCCGGCGTCGCCGGCACCGGCTTCGCCGTGACCGGTTACGACCTGTTGGTGTACGGGATCTGTCCGGACTGCCAGGAACGGTGGGGCACGGCCGACGCCGAGGAGACCTATCCATGCTGAGAGAGCTGCACGATCAGTCGGGCAGGCCCAACCTCCGGGCTCGCCTGATCGCCGCCCTCGTGGTGATCGGCCTGGTCGTGCTGACCGCCCCGACCGTGCTGGTGCCGGCGCTTCGGGCGCTGTGGAACCTTCTCATGTTCTGAGACCGCCCGATGAATGGGCCATTGATACGGACCTAGTGTCGTGACGTATGTTTTTCTTTAGTTTTTGTTTCTTGTGCGTGATAATGGTGTATGCCGAATCGCGTACGGGTGCTGACGGTGTCGGATAGCGACCGGGTGGAGCTGGAGCGGCGGGCCAGGGATCGGGGGGCC
>WHSR01000160.1 GCA_009379995.1 Streptosporangiales bacterium | reverse complement strand
CAAAGACAAAGCTGTCTCCGCCCTGCGACGCCTGCAGAAACTGCCCGCACTCGTCCGGGCGTTCTTCGGCGACCCGCACCTGCGCTACATCACCGCATAAACACACATCAGTCGACTTACTTTCGATCGCCTTAGTAAGTATGGGAGACACGGCGGCGCACCCCCAGGACCCTGTAGATGGCTCTGTACACCCGGTCCGGAACCAGCAACACGAGCATGGCGGCCAGCAGCGCGATCGCCGCCTGGGTGATGACGGTCCCCTCCACCGCGACGAGCTGCGCGACGAGTACGAGCACGCCCACCGCCGCCGCGGGAATCGGTCGCTCGCGCAGGCGGGTGATGATGCCGCCCCGCAGGAACAGCGTCGCCGCGATCAGCACGGCCGCCAGCAGGATCTGGCTGACCTCCGCCAGCCCGGCGCCGGTGAGCCGGTCGGTCACCGCGTAGATGAGGACCGCCCCCAGCACCGGACCCATCCAGTGCCGGCGGCCGCCTATCACGCTCATCAGGATCACGAACAACGGGACGCGGATGCCGAAAGCACTCGCCGGGCTGATGAAGTTGATCTGTACGGCATGGACGGCGCCGGACACCCCGGCGATGACGCCGCTGAGCGTGAACACGGCGAGCTTGTAGCGGAAGGCGGGAACCCCCAGGGATTCGGCGACCCGCTCGTCGTCCCGGATGGCCACCAGGCCGAAGCCCAGCCGCGAACGCTGGATGGCGAACGCGAGCAGCACCGTCACCAGGGCCAACACCAGGCCGAGGTAGTACAGCATCTCGACAACCGACCCGAGCAGGTCCGGATAGGAGACGCTGCCGATCGGGATGCCGCGGCCGCCGTCGATGGCCGTCCAGTTGTTGGCCAGCGACCCGAGCCCCAGCGCCAGCCAGCGTGAAGAGCGCGAAGATCTCCCCGGTGAGCCTCCGCAGCCGAAAGACGAGCAGGCCGGTGAGGAAGGCGATCAGACCCGCGACGAGCCCGCCGACGGGCAGGGCAGGCAGCAGCGAGAAATCGTGCCGGGTGGTGAGGATCGCCGTCGCGTACATCCCGGCGCCGTAGAACGCGCCCTGACCGAAGCTGAAGTACCCCGAGTAGCCGCAGAAGATGTTCCAGCTCGTCGCCTGCGTGGCCCAGAAGAAGACGAAGTACAGGAAGACCAGGTTGAAGATGGGGAAATCGAAGGTGCGCTGCAGGGTCGGCATGGCGAACAGGACCGCCACGACGACGGCCCACCCGGCAAGGCCGGCAAGAAGCGCGTGCCTCCGGACCACCGATCCGAGGCTCATTCGCGTTCCCCCGAGACGGCCGACGGAAAGAGGCCCTGCGGCCGGAAGATGAGCGCCAGCGCGAGGACGGCCAGCGCCGCCAGCCGGGCCATCGCGGGGTCGGCGAACTGCCGGGTGAGGGATTCCACCAGCCCGATGATCAGCGCCGCGCCGGCCACACCCACAGGGTTGGCCAACCCGCCGAGGAGCACTACCGCGAAGATTACGGCCACCCAAAGCTCGGCGGCGGTCGGGGTGAGTACGAACAGCATGCCGAGGATCGTGCCGGTGGCCCCGACGGTGGCGCCGGAGACCGCGGCGACGAGTAGGGAGAGCCTGCGGTGGTCGACGCCGAAGGCGGCCGCCATCTCCGGATCCTGGACGAACGCACGGATGCCCATGCCGGCGTGGCTTCGGTACAGCAGCCAGTACACCCCGCCGCAGGCGAGCGCGGCCGCGACCAGCGACAGCAGCCCCAGGTGGGGCACGGTGAGGGGTCCGACAGCGTAGGCCCTGGTGAAGTACGGGTTCGCCGCCAGCGGGATCCGGACCAGATCGGCCGTCCAGACCAAGGTCATGACGGCTTCCAGGATGAGGAAGAAGGCGAACGTCACGATCAGGGTCTGGAAGACGTCGATCGGGAAGGCCGTGACGAACAGCTGCAGCAGGACCCCGAGCAGGATGCCGACCGGGATGGTCACGACGAGGGTCAGCAGCGGATCCCAGCCAGCGGTAGTGGCGAGCTCGTAGGTCACGTACGCGGTCAGGAACGCGAAGGAGAAGTGCGCGAAGTTGATGGTGCGCAGCAGACCCCAGCTCAGGCTCATGCCAAGGGCGAAGAGCGAGTAAAGCCCCGCCAGCAGGACGCCGGTGACGATGGTCTGCGCGATGACTGTCATGGCGTCCTGTTGTCACCGCGTCCTAGCGGAGCGGGCCCTCCAGCTTTCTGCCCTCGCCCGCGGACTCCTCCGGCCACACGACGTACCACTCGCCGTCCTGGATCTGCTTGATGGTCTGGATGTCCCCGCCGTAGTTCTGCTCTTCCGGCCGGAAGTCGAAGTCGCCCTGGACCGTCTTGACGGTGTTGTTGAGCAGGTAGTCGGCGATCTTCTCCTGGTCCAGGCATTGGCATCCCTCGACTCCGGCGACCAGCACCTGCCACGCAGCCCACGACGCGCCCGCCTGGGTCTCCGGCTTGGTGTAGGAGAGCCCTCCGGCCTTGGCCGCGGCCGAGTACCGGTCGACCAGCTCCTGCGCGCCCTCGTTCGACAGGTACGGCTCGTGCGACTCGAAGATCGTGACGCTCGTCGCGCCGTCGGCAAGCTCGCCGGCGGCCAGCATCGGCCCGGGCGAAGGCCACTGGTAGAAGTGGTTGCGGGGCTGGTAGCCCTGCTGCTTCATGGCCGCGAGCAGGTTCGGACCGTCCTCGCCCAGACCCCCGACGTAGAGCAGGTCGGGGTCGGCGTTCTTGATGCGCGACGCGATCGGCGCGAAGTCGGTAGTACCGATGTCGAAGGCCACGTCGAGGACGACGTGCAGGCCCTTCTGCTTGGCCACCTCCACCGCGCCGCCGCCGGCCCGCAGCGCTCCGCGTTGCTCGTCCTGCCCGTGTGCGAGGAAGTCGGTGCCGGGGAAGCGGTTGATGACGAACCCGACGGTCTTCGGCGGATCGTCGAGGGTCAAGTAGGAGTCGAAGATCTTCTCCGGCGTGGTGTAGTGCGTGTTGAGGCCCACGAACCAGGTCGGGAAGTGCCGCTCGTAGGTGTAGGCGTAGGTGAGGCTCGCCGTGTGGTGCGGGAAGACGTACCCGTAGCGTTCCGCGACCGCCATGGCGGCGGTGATGTTGGCGGTGCCGTACGGACCCATCAGAAGGTCGACGTTCTCCTGCGTGACGAGCCGCTCGTATAGCGCTGCCGACTGCTCCGGCTCGGACTTGTCGTCCAGGACCACCCACTCCACCCGTCGGCCGAGGAGACCGCCCTGCTCGTTGAGCATCTTGACGTAGGCCTTGGCCACGATGTCGTGGATCTGCGCCGTCGGGGCAAGCGGTCCGGTCAGCGAGAGGGTCCCGCCGATGCGAATGGGCTCCTCGGCTTCCCCGGACTCGCCCGGCGAACAGGCGGCGAACACCAGACCTAGCCCTGCGAACAGGGCCAGCCAGCGGCGAAGCGAGGTTGCCTTCATCTGGGACCTCCCGGGCCCGCGCCGAAGTGGCCACGACAGTACCGGCGGCCCCGAGGGCCGTCAATCGTTTGCAACACCGTTGCAGGCCCATCCTTTTTGGGCTTCACGACAATCCCTCGACCCAGCGGAGACGCTCGTGATTCCACACCCCGCTCCTGACGTCGCCCCTGAGAACGGGCTCGAGTAAGGCGGCGGCCTCCGCATGCCCCGCGGTCAACACGCTGGGGGCGCCGACCGTCATGGCGAGTCGGCGAAAACTGCACGATCCACTCTTGTGGCGGGCAGCGTTCTCGGCATCGGATGGGTATCCCGCCGCACGAAGGTGGCCTCGATCGCTTCCCGGAGGATCTCAGCGTCGGGACGCGAGAACTCGGCCACGAGAGCAAGATCCACCAGATCCTTGATCCGGGTACTGCGACGTCCGCCCTCGTATGTGCGGGTGTACGCGTGGAGCTTCTCCGCGATCTGCGACTCGAGCCGAATCGCCTTTAGCTCGACGGGCGCAATGCCGGCGAAGGCAAGCAGGTCCTCGGTGACGAGCGTCTCGGTATCGATGCAGCGGATGACCGCCCACGTGCTGGCGGTGTTCGTGTTCACCGAGCAGGCGGCGGTGACCATGGGGGACATCGCCGGCGAACTCGGCGTGAGCGCCGGCTCCGTCTCCGGCGCCATCAGGATGCTCACCACCGTCGGCCTGATCGAGCAGGTGCCGGTGCCCGGGAGTCGCCGCGACCACTACCGGATGCGCGACGGGGCGTGGGCGACGCTCTTTACCCAGCGGAACGCGGTCGCGCGGATGATGGTCGAGGCAGCCGAGGACGGCGTCGCCGCCACGGAGGAAGGAAGCGTGGCGCACCGGCGACTGCGCGAGATGCGCGACTTCTACGCATTCATGCTTCGCGAGATTCCCGAGCTGGTGGCGCGCTGGAAGGCCGAACGGCGCGAGAGGACGAGCGAATGAGGGTGGCGCCGCCCAGCCGATAGCTATCCTTCCCGGCTCGTCGGCTCCCGCGCCGGCGTCTCCGCGGGCCCCTCGCCCGCGTCCGGCTCCGCACGCCCGCTCTCACTCTCACCCTCGCTCTCGCCGTCGCGGGTGACCGCGCGCGTCTCCCGTCTACGGCCGAAGATCAGGTTGTCCAGGGTGAGACGACCGGAACCGCCGAAGCCGAGCAGCAGGCTCGCCAGGCCGAGCGCGAGCACCAGCTCGAAGCCGTTCTGGCTGACGAAGATCCCATTCTGCGCATGTACGAAAACGAACGCGCCCGCCATGTCGGCCGCCAGCAGCAGCCCGAACAGCGGAAGCCCGATCCCGACGATGAGCGCCGCGCCGCCGATCAGCTCGACGAAGGTCGCGTACCCTGCGGCGATGGCCGGGTAGGGCACACCCATCTCGGCGAAGCCCGCGCCCGTCGCATCGATGCCGTCGCCGGTCTTCTGCCAGCCGTGCGCGATGAACACCGCGCCCACCCCGACCCGGGCTACGAGGGCGAGGATGTCGTACATCGACCGTCTCATCGTGGTCTCCGTGTGTGATCGCCTTTCCGGGCCTTGTTTCCCATTGTTTCGGTTCGGGCGGCGTGGCGAGGCGTACTTGGGGCGCTACGGTGCGCAGCCGCTACCCTGCGGGACGAGATGAGCGGCGAAGAGGGGCGGCCCGTACCGAGCTACGCGATCGAGCGGCAGCTCGAGGCGGCCGGCGCAACGCGGATCGCCGGAGTCGACGAGGTCGGCCGCGGCGCGTGGGCGGGGTCGGTCGTCGCGTGCGCGGTGGTCACTGACCTGTCCCCGCCGCCGGACGGCCTCGCCGACTCCAAGCTGCTCACCGAGCTGCGCCGGACCCGCCTGGTCGACGTCCTCACGGACTGGGCGGTCGGCGTGGGGTACGGCGAGGCGACCCCGGCGGAGATCGACGAACTCGGCCTGACCGAGGCGCTGCGACGGGCGGCGGTACGTGCCCTCGACGCGCTGCCGACCCGGCCCGACGTGGTGATCGTGGACGGCAAGCACGACTACCTAGGCGCGCCCTGGGCGGTGCGGTGCGAGGTGAAGGCGGATGCCTGCTGCGTCTCGGTGGCCGCCGCGTCGGTGCTCGCCAAGGTGCATCGCGACGCGCAGATGGCCCGGCTGGATCCCGAACATCCCGCCTACGAGTTCGCCGAGAACGCCGGCTACCCCTCGCCGACGCACAAGAGGGCCCTGGCCGCGTACGGGCCGACGCCGTACCACCGGTTGTCCTGGTCCTACCTGGACGAACTGCCCGAGTGGCGCCACCTCAAGAAGCACCGCCACCCCTCCGTCGGCGCCGGCCAGCTCGCCCTCGACCTGTGAGGCTGGGTGGGCTAGTGGGTGAGTGAGCGGGTGGGCTGGTGGGCTGGCGGCTGGCCTGCAGGAACACCACGCCATACTCACCCACCGCGGCGACGACAGGGCCGCAAGGCGTTCTAGAGCTTGTGCTGTCGGAGACCCCGTCGAGTGAGGGAAGCAACGGCCGGCCTGTCCTGGTAGAGACGCGGCAAACGGTGAGCCCGGTCCGCGTAGTCACGGGTGTTGTGTGTGATCAGAACGCTCGGCGTTCGGGCAACTTCCTGACAAACCTCGGCGTCCTCGATCTTCTTCTTGCCATCCCAGACAGATTCACGGAGATCGTTGACGTGTACGGCGTCATACCCGCGGCCCGAGAGCGCCTTCGCGAGGTCGTGCGGGATGTCCTCGTCTAACAGGATGCGGACGCGGGTCACGGTTCCGCACCCCTCAGCCAGCAGCCGCCGTCCTGAGCCGGCCTTCCCAAGACACGGCGGCGTCGACGTCCTCCGGCGTGAGGGACGGGTACATGTTCAAGATCTCGTCGGCCGAAACTGCTTCGTCGACAAGCTCGGCGACAATCCGCGTCGGCACACGGGTTCCCTCGATGACGGGGGTACCTCCCCGAACGCGAGGGTTGATGACCACCCGATCGGCTGGACGTAGCTCCCGCAGCTCCCCGGACTCCTCGACGCCCAGGCCATCGAAGATCTTGGCCATCGAGACGGAGAACGTGCGCTGCTGACCCATCGACGGTTCGAGCGGTTCGATCCCGAGAGCCCGATTTCGGTAGACGACGCGGCCTCCTACGACCGCCAGCTCCGCCTGCGCGAGTCGCTCCTTACGTGGACCCGCCAGCTCGCGCAGGAACTGGACGACCGCCTTGATCTCGCCCGGCCGGGCTCCCTGCCTGCGAAGATTCTGCGCTACGCAGAGGTCCCTGAGATCCGGGAAGGAATACAGTCGTGGGCGCTCCAAACGCTGCGAAGGAGCGATCACGCCGGTGCGCGCCCAGTAGTTACTAAGGCGATCGAAAGTAAGTCGACTGATGTGTGTTTATGCGGTGATGTAGCGCAGGTGCGGGTCGCCGAAGAACGCCCGGACGAGTGCGGGCAGTTTCTGCAGGCGTCGCAGGGCGGAGACAGCTTTGTCTTT
>WHSR01000148.1 GCA_009379995.1 Streptosporangiales bacterium | reverse complement strand
GAGTTCGGCGGCGTCACTGGGGTGGAGAGACACGTCGGGCATGGTCGTCGGTCCTTGGGCGGCTCCCTGGCGGTCAGACGGCGGCGACCTCGGTCTTGACGGCGGCGATGCGGTTTTTGAGCCGGTAGCTGGGGCCGTTGATCGCGATGACCTCGCAGTGGTGGAGGAGCCTGTCCAAGATGGCCAAGACTTTATCTCCGAAGACTTGGCCCCATTCACTGAAGGCTTTGTTGGAGGTCAGCACGATCGAGCCTTTCTCATACCTCTTGGAGATCAGCTGGAAGACCAGGTTGGCTTCGTCGCGGGCCAGTGGGAGGTAGCCGACCTCGTCCAGGACGAGGACGTGGGGTCGCAGGTAGAAGCGGAGCTTGGAGGTCAGGCGGCCGATGGCGTCGGCGGCTTTGAGCTGGCGGACCATGTCGTCGAGGGTGGTGAAGTAGACGGTGAACCCGGCCCGGCAGGCCGCGACGGCCAGCGCCACCGCGATGTGGGTCTTGCCGACCCCGGGCGGCCCGAGCAGGGCCGCGTTGGCCTTGGCCTCGACGAACGCTAGCGTGGCCAGGTCCCGGACTTTGCGAGGGTCGAGCTCCGGCTGGTAGGAGAAGTCGTAGTCGTCCAGGGTCTTGTAGTGGGGCATCTTGGACACGCGTAGGGCGTGGCGGATTCGGCGTTCTTCACGCATAGCGTGTTCTTCCTCGAGCACCAGGTCGAGGAAGTCCAGGTAGCCCATCTGGGTGTCGTCGGCCCGGCTGACGAGCGCGTCGAGGTGTGCGGCCAGATGCGGCATGTCCAGCTTGGCGGCGGTGCCACGGATCCGCGTAGTGATCAACTCGGTCAATGTCAGGTGTCCTAGCGTGCAGCGGTGAACGGGCCGGTGCCGGTGATCTGGTCATAGACAGACAAGGGCCGGCGGTCGACTTCGACTTGGGCGGCGTTCGCCCGGGCCAGCAGGAACCGCAGCGCACCCGGTGGATCGTGCCGCTCTCGGCGCGCCGCGGCCAGCTCGTCCCCCACGGCGCCCCCCACGGCGGAGTCGCCGCCGGTGGTGATGGCGCGGGTGTGCCCGTCGGGTAGACCCAGCCAATGCTCGGGATCGACCACGCGGGCGCCGCGGCCCACTGCCCGCGGGTGCACGGCCAGCAGCGTGATCCCGTGCTCGTCGGGCACGGTGGCGTGCAGGCTGACCGTGGCCGCCGACGCCCTCACCTCCACCAGCTGCCGGGGGAACACTTTGGCAGCGCCACCGCGAGGCCGGCGAGACGGGCACCGGACCTTGGTCCCGCCGACTTCGCCGCCGTCACCTGCCATCAGCTGTCCTTCGCCGGCCTGGCCAAGATGAGCCACCGGCCACGCCCCGCGAGACGGCCGCCGGCGGCCGCGGCGCCGGAAAGCCCTTCGGCGGTCGGCTGGACGCAGCTGGAGCTGTGCGCCCCGGGTGAGTCCCGACGCTTTCACGCCCGCCACTGGGTCGCCTCGGCGATCAGCGGCCCCGCGCTGGACCAGGCTCGCAGCATTGCCGCTCACCTCGCCGAGGCCCGCGGCTGGAACTCCCGCATCCGCGCCGAGACCCACCGGGCGCTGGCCGTCATGCTCGCCTCCCACGTCGAGGGGGAGAAGATCCCGTACTCGTCGCTGGCCCCCGCCCTGCGGCGCCGCGACCTCAGCGTGGCCCGCACCGCGGAGATCCTCGCCCTCGCCGGGCTGCTGGGCGACGATCGCGTTCTCGCGCTGGAGACCTGGATCGAATCAAAGCTCACCGTCTTGAAACCGGGCATCGCCGGCTGCGCGCGAAGCTGGCTGCATGCCCTGCAGGACGGAAGCCCGCGCAGCCGTCCCCGCGCGTCCGGCACCATCCGCCGCTACCTGCGCTGCGTCCACCCGCTTGCTGGCCGACTGGTCGGCCCGCTACGGGCATCTGCGCGAGGTCACCGCCGGCGACGTCACCGCGGCCCTCGGCGCCCTGCGCGGCTACCGGCGCCGCCAGACCCTCATCGCGCTGCGGTCACTGACCCGGCACTGCAAGAAGACCGGCCTGATCTTCGCCGACCCCGCCGCCCGCATCCGTACCGCCCCCCGGCCAGACCCCTTGATCCTTCCACTCAAACCAGCCCAAATCAGCGCGGCCACGCAGGTCGCCGTCACCCCAGCCGCCCGGCTCGCCCTCGCCCTGGCCGCCGTTCACGCCACCCGGCCCGAGACCATCCGACACCTCACCCTCGACGATGTCGATCTTGGTAACCGGCGGATCACCATCGCCGGGCAGTCCCGGCCGCTCGACGACCTCACCCGCCGTCTCATCCTCGCCTGGCTCGACCACCGGCGCGTTCGCTGGCCATACACCGCGAACCCATACCTGATCATCAACAACCAGGCCGCGATGAGCACCCGACCGGTCAGCGAGAACTGGCTCAGCGCGGCGTTCCGCGGGCTGGACGCCACCCTCGAGCGTCTCCGCGTCGACCGTCAGCTCGACGAGGCCCTGGCCTGCGGCCCCGACCCGCTGCACCTCGCCGCGGTCTTCGGCCTCAACGACACCACCGCCATCCGCTACGCCACCGCCGCACGCCGGCTTCTGGACACCGCCGCCGAACCTCCTCCGGTTCACCACGAACCCAAGGACCCAAACGACGGATAGGCCATGACGAACCTTGAGTTCCCGCCGAAGACCCTTCAGTTCGGCTGAACTCCGGGGGAAGCGACGGCCCCCCTCCGAACCCGACGTGCCCGCTTTCCGTGGCATCCGGCTCTCCGATGCTCATCGTGGTTGCCGTGTGGGACGTCCAGCGTGGATGTCCTCGTGGCAGGCGCGGCAGACGACGAGGGTCTTGCGGCGGCGGGATGCCATCCGCATGGCCCATTCGGGTTGGTGTTTCCGCCCCTTGGGGTCGAGGTCTTTGAGGGCACGAACGTGATGTGTCTCGACCTGTTTAGAAGGAAACGACATGGCGCCGGAAATTGGCCGCCTGCGTGAAGGCCGAGCATGGCCGCCAGACCGTCCGGTCCGGCGGCCGGGACCGGGCCGCCGCGATCGGCGGCGCCACAAGCAAGGGCATCGAGGACAGCGGCGAGCAACGGCCGAAGCTCAGCGGATCCACCGGCGCCGCCCGCCAGCCGGACGCCGTCGGCCACCGCCGTGGACAACGAAGAATGCACAACCACCTGCACAAATAAGGTAGGCTCTCCTAATTCAGCTTAGGGGAGGCTAACCTTTCATGCTGAGCCCGTTCAACCCCCCGGCCACGACGGCAGGCCCCCGAAGACCCGACCCATCCCTGGACAAGATCGAGGCGGTAACGGCACCCGCCGTTCGAACGAAGACCCTTCAGGAAGACCCCCGTCCCGCCTTCTGGCCTCCACGACGCGGGTCCCCTACGAGCGGCCTCGCCGCGAGCCACGGTCCCTGTGGCGCCGGTTCCGGTCCCCTCCCCGCGAGGGGACGGGACCGGAACAGGTCGCTCAACGAGATTGCAGAACCCGACGAAAGAGAAGGAAAGGGGCCCCGACGCTGTGCGGCAGCAGTGGTGACCGCGGCAACCAGAAGTCTATGTCCGGTATACGGGAGTAAAACGAGGGGACGATCGAACAGTCATACGTCGGGTGCGGCCTGGACGCAATCGGTATACCTCGGACGGCTCTGGTAATGAAAGTCGTCTTACGACAGTCTCAACGTCACAGCCAACGGGAGTGGTGCGCCAGTAGGTAGCAGGGAAGTCTTGGGAGGAGTAGCCAAGGAAGCGACATTCCTCGAGCACCTTGGCAAGTGCGTGTTGTTCTTCGTCAGCATTTTCCGCGGCGATGGGGTGATTACCTTTCCACGCTACCGCCTGCCAGATGTGATCGGATGACGTGAGGCGTACTGTGATGGCTAGCACGACTAATCACGTTCCACGCGGACGTCGTTGAGCAGGCCGTGTGTGAAAGATCACCTTGTCCGGGGGCGACGAACCGGCGAGGAACTGCTCGGCCCTGATCAGGACACAGGCGAGACCGTAGCCTCGCCGCAATCTTCGGCCCATCGCGCTTGATGCTAGTGTTGTGACGTATGTTTTTCTTAGTTTTTGTTTCTTGTGCGCGATAATGGTGTATGCCGAATCGCGTACGGGTGCTGACGGCGCCAGCCCTTGACCGCGCACGGGACGGCGTGTTCGCATGAATGAACGGTCGTTCGATGTGAGTGAGCGCTCAGTCGTCAGGAGTCGGTGGCCACGTTGAGAGTTCATCAGGAGACCTCGGGGCCGCTGGGCCCTGATCAGCTGCGGGAGGGTCGGGCGGCGTGGCGTCGGCGCCAGGTCATCGAGGCGGCTACGCGCCTGCTCGAGCGTCATGGGTTCCGTGGGATGTCGATGCAGATGTTGGCCGAGGAGGCGGGGTCAGTGTCGGGCTGATCTATCAGTACGTTCCCCGTAAGGAGGACGTTCTCCTGCTGGTCATCATCGACATCCCCGAGGCCTACAAGCGGGACCTGCCGGTCGCGATGGCCGCACACGGCGACCCGGTCGAGAAGTTGGCCGCCGGCTTCGATGCGTACTGCCGGGTCTTGGACGCCCGCCGCGCGGCGGCGCTGCTTGCCTACCGGGAGTCCATCACCCTCGATCGGGAGGGGCGAGAGCTGCTCAAGTCCCTGGAGATTGAAACGACCAGGCTCCTCGCCGAGGTGATCGAGGAAGGCACGAGTCGAGGGGTCTTCGTCGACGTCGACGCCGACCTCGTCGCATACGACCTGGTGATGCTCGCGCACGCCTGGGCTCTCAAGCACTGGTATTACGCGCCGCGCATCAGCCTCGACGACTACATCGTCAAGCAGTTCTCTCTCGTCCTCAACGCGGTAGTTCAGTCCGAGCAGCGGCACCGTTACCGGCAGTTCCTACGGGGGTAACGGTGACCCTCCTCCTTCATGGCCGTCGCGGGCGAGATGGAAAGGAGACCTGATGGAACTAGCGGGAACGGTCGCGGTCGTCACCGGTGCCGGCTCCGGCATCGGCGCGGCGACGGTCCGGGCTCTCGCGGCGCAGGGTGCCACGGTCGCCGCTGCGGACGTCGACCTCGACGCCGCCAAGGAGACCGTCGCCCGACTCGGCGCGGAGGCCGGTATGGGCGAGGCGTTCTACGTCGATGTGACCGAGCCGAACGCGGTAGCCGATCTGCGGGACGCCGTGGGCGCCCGGCTCGGCGTCCCGACCGTGGTCGCCAACGTCGCGGGCTGGGACAGGGTGCAGCCGTTCCTCGACAACGACCGGTCCCTGTGGGAGAAGGTCGTGGCGATCAACTTCATGGGCACGGTTGCGGTGACCCGAGCATTCCTCGACGGGATGATCGCACGTGGCGAGGGCGGCAAGGTCGTCAACGTGGCCAGCGACGCCGGTCGGGTGGGGAGCATGGGCGAAACCGTCTACGCCGGCGCCAAGGGGGGCGTGATCGGGTTCACCAAGTCCCTCGCCCGGGAGATGGCCCGGTACCAGATCAACGTCAACTGCGTGTGCCCCGGCCCAACCGACACGCCGTTGTTCCACATGCAGTCGGAGAAGATACGGGAGGCGCTCGTGCGGGCGATCCCGTTTCGTCGCATCGGGCGGCCCGAGGAAGTGGCGGATGCGATCGCGTTCTTCGCCTCGCCCCGGTGCTCGTACATCACCGGCCAGGTCCTGAGCGTCAGCGGCGGCCTGACCATGAACGGTTGAGCGACAGCGACCGCGAGGACCGACAGAAAGCCAGATAGCCAGAGAGCCAGAGGGGCATCCATGGCCACAGCCAAGACTCCCGTGGTCTCGCCGGACGCCGCCGCGGCGTATCGGGCGGCAGGCTGCTGGCGTGACCGGACCGTCGTCGACGACCTCCGCGACGTGGCCTCCCTCCACCCCGACAAGGTCGCCGCCGTCACCTACCGGGTTGACAGACGTGTGCCGGAGACGCTGAGTTATGGCCAGCTCGCGCGACTGGTCGACCGGGTCGCCGGCGGCCTGGTCGAGCTGGGGGTCCGGTCCGGCGACGTCGTGTCCCTGCAGTTGCCCAACTGGTGGCAGTTCTCCGTGCTCGTACTCGCGTGCGGGCGCATCGGCGCTGTCACCAGCCCTCTCCCACCGATACTGCGCCGTCGCGAGGTCGGTTTCGCCCTCGAACGCACCCAGAGCAAGGTGTGTGTCGTCCCCGATATCTTCCGCGGCTTCGACCACGCGAACATGGTCGCCGACCTCGCCAGAGGGCTCCCCTCCCTCGAGCATGCGTTCGTCACAGGACACGCACCGCCCGGTACCGAGCGTTTCGACGACCACTTTCTCGACCAGCGGTGGGAAGAACGCCTCGACACGCGGGAGCTCGACGCTCTCGCCCCACATCCGGACGAGCTCGCCCAGATCCAGTTCACCTCCGGGACGACCGGCGAGCCGAAAGGGGTCATGCACACCCACAACACCTTGTACGCGGGGGTACGCACCATCCCCGACGCTCTCGGTCTCGGGGCCGACGACGTCGTGCTCATGGCCTCGACGATGGGCCACCAGACCGGCTACCTGTACGGGGCGCTCATGCCGTTCTCGTACGGGATGAAGGTGGTGTACCAGGATGTGTGGAACGGCTCGACGATGTTGGACATCGTGGCCGACGAAGGCGTGACCTGGACAATGGGAGCCACGCCCTTCGTCATCGACACGCTCGCGGCGGCGCGCGAACGGCCCCGCGCGGTGCCCACCCTGCGCTTCTTCACGACCGCTGGCGCCCCCATCCCACCGCACCTGGTCGACGCGACCGAGGAGGTCCTGGGCACCACCCGCCTTGTGGCCGTGTGGGGGATGACCGAGAACGGGGCGGTCACCGTGACCCGGCCCGATGACCCCAAGGAAGTGGCCACGGTCAGCGACGGCCGACCCATGCCCTGGATGGAACTGAAGGTGGTCGACGGCGCCGGGGCCGAGGTCCCTCGCGGCGACACCGGCCGGTTGCTCGCGCGGGGCGCCGCGCAGTTCATCGGCTACTTCAAGCGCGACGACCTGTATCGTGCGGCGCTCGACGACGACGGCTGGCTCGACACCGGTGACCTTGCCCGCATGGACGACAGGGGCAGGATCCGCATCGCGGGGCGGAGCAAGGACCTCGTCATTCGCGGAGGCGAGAACGTGCCCGTCGCCGAGGTCGAGGCCGCCCTGTACCGCCATCCGTCCGTACGCGAGGTGGCCGTCGTCGGCGTACGCGACGAACGGCTCGGCGAGCGCGTGTGCGTGGTCGTCGTGCCCGCCGGCTCACCGCCCACGCTGGAGGACATCGCCGGCCATCTCCAGGAGTACGGCATGGCCAAGCAGTTTTGGCCGGAGCGGATCATGGTGGTCGACGAGCTGCCCAAGACGCCGTCCGGCAAGGTCCAGAAGTTCCGGCTGCGCGAACAACTGGCCGGCGAGGGGGACACATGAACTTCGGATTCAGCGAGGAACAGGAGTCGTTCCGCAACGAGCTACGGGGTTTCGCGGCCAAGCGCCTGGCTCCGTACTACCAGAGCGATGATTGGGCTGGACGACTTCGCCCGGAGCTCATCGGCGAGCTCGCCGGCGTCGGCTTGACCGGCATGCGCATCCCGCCGGCTCTCGGCGGGCAGGGCGCCGACTGCACCACCACCGGCATCGCCTGCGAGGAGGTCGCCCGAGCCGACTTCAACGCGTGTTACCTCGTCCTCAACGCCGCCCTCGTCTCGGAGATCGTGGCCGCCAACGCGACGGAGGAGCAGCAGGCTCGCTGGCTGCCCCCGATCGCGGCCGGGCAGGTCATCCCCTCGCTGTTCCTCACCGAGCCGGAGCTGGGCTCGGACGCCGCGCGTCTGGGGCTGCGGGCCGAGCGCGACGGCCAGGGGTGGCGGCTCGTCGGGGAGAAGACCTCGATCACGCTCGGCGTCTACGCGCACGCCGGCGTGGTGTTCGCCCGAACCGGCGGGCCCGGTGCCCAGGGCGTCAGTGCGTTCTTCGTCGATCTCGACGACCGCTACGTCACGCGGGCCGCTTTCTCAGACCTCGGCAACCGGTCCATCGGACGAGCCTCGGTTCACTTCGATGGCCTCCCCGTAGGGAAGGGAGATCTGATTGGTCGCGAAGGGGGCGGATTCGTTCAGGTCATGAAGGGATTCGACTACTCGCGGGCGCTCATCGGCCTCATGTGCCTGGCGGCGGGTCAGGCGGCCGTCGACGACGCGCTGGACTACGCCCGGGAACGCGTCGCGTTCGGCCAGCCCATCGGCCGGTTCCAGGGACTGTCGTTCCCGCTCGTGGAGTACGCCACCTACCTGCGCGCCGCACGTCACCTCTGCTACGAGGCCCTGTGGCGCAAGGACGAAGGCCTTGATCACACGGTGCAGGCGAACATGGCGAAGTGGTGGGCGCCGAAGGTTGCGGCGGAAGCCGCTCATCAGGCGCTTCTTACCTTCGGTCATGTTGGGTACTCCGACGAGGTCCCACAGGGTCAACGGCTGCGCGACATCATCGGCCTGGAGATCGGCGACGGGACGGCCCAGATCGCGAAGCTCGTGGTGGCTCGTGAGCTGCTCGGGCGGGAGTACGCCCCGTGATCGCATTCCCTGCTGCGGCGTACTTACCGCGACGATGCGCAGGACGGCCCAAGGTGACCAGACGTGATGAGGGGATTGGATGAACTTCGGCGCCTATGACCATCTGCTTTTCGATCGTAAGCCGGACGGGGTGCTGCTCATAACGATCAACCGACCGGAGGTCCTCAACGCCACGCACGAGCGGCTGCATCGGGAGCTCGCCGACGTGTGGCGTGACGTCGCCGCAGACGACGAGACCAGGGTCGCGGTGATCACCGGAGCCGGCAAGGCGTTTTCCTCCGGCGGCGATCTCGCGATGATCGAGCGGCAGACGAAGAACTTCCCTGCCGTACGCACCGCGCTCAAAGAGGCGAGCGACATCGTCTACAACATCGTCAACTGCGAGAAGCCGGTGGTGTCGGCGATCAACGGGGTTGCCGTTGGCGCCGGCCTCGCCGTGGCGCTGATGGCCGACATCAGCATCATCTCCGAAGACGCGCGGTTCACCGATGGTCACCTGCGGCTGGGCGTCGGCGCCGGTGACCACGCCGCCATCATCTGGCCGCTGCTGTGCGGGATGGCGAAGGCCAAGTACTACCTGATGACAGCGGACTTCATCGACGGCCGGGAAGCCGAACGAATCGGCCTGGTGAGCAGGTGCGTACCCGCCGAACAGCTGCTTCCCACCGCGCTGGAGGTGGCGACCAAACTCGGCCGGGGCCCGCAGACGGCCGTCCGCTGGACGAAGCGTGCGCTCAACCACTGGATACTGCAAGCCGCCCCTACCTTCGAGGCGTCCTTGGCGCTGGAGATGCTGAACTTCTTCGACGACGACGTCGTCGAGGGCACCGCGGCCATCAGGGAGAGGCGGGACCCCAGCTTCCCCTCCGCCACACCGTGAACCGCTCGGAACCGATGGCGTCGAAGGCGGCGCGGATGTCGTCGACTTCTTCCCTCCGTGCCAGCAGGAGCATGAGCAGGATGCGGGCCTTGAGCCCGTCCAGGGCTCCGGCAGGGATCGACCCGTGCTCCAGCAGGTCCGTCTCGGATCCCGGGAAGCTGTATGTCTCGCGTAGCACCTCGCCGGACCCGGTCCGCGAGGCGAGCACCACGGGCACCCGCCGAGCGAGGTTCGCCAGCGTGGGCGCCAGGTGGGCGGGTACGTGCCCGCCGCCCATCGCCTCGACGACCACGCCGGCGTACCCGAGTCGCTCCACCTCGGCAAGCAGTCGCCCGTCGTCCGCGAGTCCGACGGTGGGGAGGGCGACCGGCGGCGGGTCCGTTTCCTTCGGGACGGCGACGTGGTGACGGCGCACCGGTCGCAGGGCGAGGTGCGGCGTTCCCTCGGCGAGCCAGCCGATCGGGCCGGCCAGCGGCGAGCGGAAGGTCGCCGGGTTCCCCGTGTGGGTCTTCCGCACGAACCGCGCCGCGTGGATCTCGTCGTTGAGGACGACAAGGCAGCCGAGGCCGCGGCAGTCCGTGGACGCCGCGACGCGCACAGCCGCGAGCAGGTTGGCCGGGCCGTCCGCTCCGGGGAGGGTCGGGTTCCGCATGGCGCCGGTTACCACGACGGGCGCCCCCGTAGACGCGCCCAAGGTGCCCGATCGACTAGTGTCCTGCGCCTGAAGTTCGACGAGATAATGTACGGTCTCTGTCATGCCTGGACGTGGCCGCCCGAAAGAGCCGCTGGTGTTGTCGGGGGAGGAGCGGGAGACGCTGCTGCGCTGGTCGCGCCGGGCGAAGTCGT
>WHSR01000154.1 GCA_009379995.1 Streptosporangiales bacterium | reverse complement strand
GCCATCTCCAAATACCAGGCCCGCGGCCCTGGCATCGACCGCACCAGCTACAAAGCCACCGTGGGCATCGACATCCTGGCACCACCCGACACCTTGACAACCACCACCAACCCCCTAACTACACGGCCTTGCGGCTAGTCCTCGACGACGTGGGCGGCGAACCGGGACCGGGCCGCCGCCCAGGCCGTACGGTCGAGCCCGTCCGGCCGCAGCGCGTCGACCGCGTCGTAGGCCATCACCATCGCGTGGTGGGTGTTGTCGTGCGCGAACAGCCCAAGCCGGCCGAACGTGGTGATCCTCGGCAGGGAGGCCGCCCATCGGTCGAGGTCGTCGAGCCGGCGTTCGAAGCCGACCTCGTACACCGGGTACACGCGGGGCAGCCGCCGCACCGCAACCTCCACCGCGCGCACGGGCGGCAGCCCGGTGATCGCCAACGCCTCGTCGGCCAGCTCGCGGAGCGTCGCGTCGTCGGCCCGCCACACCTCGTCGCCGACGTCGCAGGGGATCTCCAGGCACAGCACGCTGCGGTCGTCGGGATCGTCGGCGGAGTCGCGGTAGTTTGCGGGCTCGGAGATCCGTGTCACCGGGGTCTCCGGCCCCGGCAGGTAGTGGGCGTCGTACGTCGTCCAGCGGCCATCCCGGCAGACGAGGTAGACCAGCACCATCGCCCGGAACCGTAGCTGCCTTGCCGCCTCGACCGCCGCGGCCGGCGGGCCGGGGTTGGTCATGGCGGCCAGCGCCGGCAGCGGAAGCGTCGAGAACACCTGCCCGGCATGGAACTCCTCGCCGGCCGCGACGACCCGGACCGACTCCGGGCCGGGATGGACCTCCTCCACGGCGGTGCCGAGCGCGATCCGCGCGCCCGCGGCGACCGCCGTGTCGGCCAGGGCCTCGGAGATCTGGCCGTACCCCCGCCGGGGGTAGTAGAAGACCCGCCCCTGCCCGCGGTTACGGCGGATCCGCAGGACCCGGGAGGCGAGTTTCCACGGCGTGTCGGCGGTGACGCGCCGGCGGGCCTGCTCCGCGGAGATCCGGTCGCCGGGCAGCCCCCAGAGCTTCTCCGCGTAGGGCGCGTACAGCGCCTCGTACAGGGTGGGGCCGAGCCCTCGGCGGAGGGTCGCCGCGTAGGAGTCCGTCCGGGCGCGCCGCAGCGGCTGCGCGACGGCCTCGGCGGCGACCCGCGCCAGCAGGGGAGCGGGCAGGGTACCGGCGAGCTCCCCGGCCCGCAGCGGAAAGTCGACCCAGCGGCCGGCCAACCGCAGGCGCCCGCTGCGCCTCCGGGTCTGCAGATCGTCGCCGAGCAGACCGCGGAGGTCGGCGAGGATCGTGGGCGGCGTCGCCGGATGCAGGCGGTGGCTGCCGTGGTCCACCCGTACCCCGGCGACCTCGAAGCTGCCGGCGAGACCGCCCACGGCGGGTGCGCGTTCCAGCACGGTGACGGCGAGGCCGCGCCGGCTTGCCCGCCAGGCGGCGGCGAGCCCGGCCGGACCGGCGCCGAGGACGAGCAGATCCGCCGAGGAGGTCACGCTCCTACGTTAGGGGTGCGCCCTCGGGTCAGCGGCCGATCTGCTTGCGACCCCTTCGCCGGACCCGGCGACGCTGCGAGGGATCGAGCATGAAGTACCCGACCACCGGCGCCGCCAGGATGCCCAGGAAGACCAGCCCGACGATCCAGTTCGGGATGGGAAGCAGCAACAGGACTATGAGTACGGCGGCCCCGCCGATCAGGTACTTCGTCCGTAGCGACATCTCCGACAATCCTCCGTTCGCGGGGGCGGGCTCCCGCCCTCTCCATTGTCGGCCACGATCGGGCGTCCGTCGTCAGGGATATCCCGGACTTCTCCCCGGGCGGTCGGGTGGGTGTGCTGGTGGGGTGGTCAGTGACCTGCGAGGACGTTGCCCATGACTCACCCACCGCTTGCTCGCCTACGGCGCAAACCCCTGCCGAAAGTTAGGGGTGGTCGGCGCCGATCGATCACTGCGTAGAGGCCGCACCGGTCCATACCTTCACATCGGCATGACGACAGGCACGGACCGCGGAGCCGATAGTGACCGACGCTGTTCTCGACCTCATCCACCAGGCGATCGCCTCACCGTGGATCTACCTCGCCCTTTTCGCGCTCGCCGCGATCGACGCGTTCTTCCCGTCGGTGCCGAGCGAGAGCGTCGTCATCACGGCCGGCGTGTTCGCCGCGACCGGGGAGCCGAACCTGCTCGGCGTCATCGCCGTCGCGGCCCTCGGTGCCTTCGTCGGTGACCACATCTCGTACCTGATCGTCGCGCGCTACATCCCCGGTGGTCGGACCGCCACCACGCTCACGATGGGTGCCGTCGGCTACCCGGCGGCCCGGTTTTCCTTCTTCGCTTCCGTCGCCGCGGTGAGCTGGGGGACCTACGCCGCGCTCCTGGGCTTCCTGGGCGGCATGGCCTTCGAGAACGACCCGATCAAGGGTCTGCTTCTCGGCTTCGGGCTCGGTGGCGGCCTCTGCGGCCGACCGTACCTCGGCGGCGGCGGCGCGGTGGCGCTCGTCGAGGCCCGGCGTCACCTGCAGCGCGCCGGCTCGCAGCGCTATCAGGCTCAGCTCGTGGCCGAGCGAGTCGTGCATGTCCTGGGCGATGCGGGCGCGCTCCCGCAGCCGTTCCTGGTCGGCGACGATCCGCCCTTCCCGTTCCAGCTGCTCCGCCCGTTCCCAGCCGCCGGAGACCAACTCGGCGTGCAGCCGCCGGTAACGGCCCGCCAGCCAGGGCAACAACAGGAGCAGCAGGACCAGGAGCCAATTCAGCCCGGGCGTGGTCGCCTCCGGATCGCTCCTCGTGGCGATCCCCAGCGCCTGCACGATGGTGACGAGCGACCCGATCGCGGCGAGGGCTGTGAAGAAGAGAAGCGCGGAGAGCGCGCGGGCCATCCGCCGGCCCACCAGGTAGCTCATCACGAACATCGCCAGGAAGTACGCCAGGGGGTACGGGCCCGGTTCCTGGGCCACGCGGAGGTCCGCTACCAGGCTCACCGCCCCGGTAACGAACAGCGACAGCAGCGGATAGAGCCGGCTGACGGCCACCGCCAGCCCGAATCCGAGCAGCCCGGAAGCGATCTCCCACCAGGCACGCGAGCCGGACGCGGTCGCCGCCTCCAACACCAGGGCGAGGGCGAGAATCGCCCAGAGTACGAGATCCCTGATCACCCTCACCCGGCTGAGGCTACATATACGCCGTCACCTGCGGCGATACCGCCGAAAGACAGGGATGCGGCTCGATCACGCAACGATCAGCGCGGCGAAGACGAGAAGCGCCGGTCTCGGCGGCGGCGAGCGCGATGGGTGCCGGGGCCTTGGGAACCAGATCGGGGATCGGGCGGGACCTGCGGTTGGATTGGAGGGTCAGCGTCAGCACGGGCAGGGCACGCCCCGCGCCGAAGGCCAGGAAGGCCGGCCAGAGGGCGGCCACTGAGGTGCTGCGAAGGCCCAGGCCACCAAGATGTAGAAGCCGGGCGACGGCAGGGCCGCTCGATCACTATTCGAAGTGCCTCCTGTTCGTCTCCCAAGATCCACAATCACCGGCCGGACACGGATGGCTACGGACAGCACGTAATGTGTCGATCCCGTGGCACAATCCGGCCACGTCGGCGATACGCTCGGCCGCGAGGCGGTGTGCTCACCCGGAACGGTCGGCGAAGACCACCCACACCTGGCCGCGGGCGAACGTCATCGGCGCGCCGTCCGCCGTGGTGAACGTCGTGCCCTTCGTCGGGGAGGGCCGCGACCAGCGGGCACGGTACGCCTTACCGTCCCGGAGCACCAGCGCCTTCCCGGAGCCGACCGTCTCGGTGTAGGGGGAGACGTTGCCCCCTATGTCCTTGAAGCGAGAGGGACGGATGGTCGTGTACTGCACGACGACGGTGGCGGCGCCGAGCCGGTGCCCCGCCGACGTGGTCGCCGGAGCCCCGTCATCTCGACGAGCCAGAGGTCCTCGTCCGCCGACCACCGGAAGGCGAAGGAGGCCGCCCGGTAGCCGGCCCTCCGTACCGTGGCCTTCTCACCTCCGGCCGGCGCCTCGCCGAAGCGGAAGCCGATGTCCTCTGCGGGGCTCACCCCCGGTGCCCGCCTCAGCAGCTCGCGGGGCTTCGCGTAGAGGTTGTGCGGTACGGACCGGGAGGAGTTCCGGAAGTACGCGCCGCCCGCGTGGGCGGTCGACACGTCGCGCACCGGCGCGCGGCGGATGAGAGGCAGCAGCTTGCTCTGCGCGCCGGAGAAGGCGAACGCGGGTCGCTCGAACTGGCGCAGCAACTCGAGGTCGGACTCCCGGGCACTGCGCACCGGCCCCACGGTCTTCGGCAGCCGGCTGGAGAAGACCGCGAGGAGCCGGCTGAGCCCCGACTCCACCGGCTCGATGTACACGATGTCGGCGCTGGTCAGGCCGGTCGGCGGACGGGCGGCGGCGACATTGTCGACCTTGACGGCGAGGACCGGTCCGCGCTTGGTTTCCGGCTTCCCGGTGAAGGGTGAGGTGGCCGTCGGCGTGGGGCTCGGGGACGGCTCGACCGCCGTGCCGTCGCCGCGCCGGAGGATCACGACGACGAGGACCACCACCAGCGCGACCGCCACGACGCCCGCCGCCGTGGCGATCAGCTGCCTTCTGGTCATGGGTCACTCCCGGCTACCCGACCGCGACCTCCTCCTCCGTATCCTCCGCCCACGATTCTCCGGCACGTAAGGCCGAAGGTCACTGGGTCGACGTGACAAAGATCCTTGGGTCCGCGTCAGCTCGCCCGTAGAAGATCCCTGGCCTTGGCCATCGCCTTCAGCTTCCCCAGGGCGATGTGCCGGGGCAGGTGGTTCATCCCGCAGGAGCTGGTGATGAGCGTCTGCTCCCTGGGGAGCCACGACTCTGCCCAGGCGGTGATCTGCTTGACGAGATCCTCCGGGGTCTCGACGTTCAGATGCTGCACGTCCGCGACCCCCACGGCCAGCTGCTGGTTCCCGAGATGGTCGCGGTATCTGGGGGTCATGTCCCCCTCGTTCATGAGGACGTCGCACTGGATCCGGCAGATCAGGTCGGTGGGATACTCCTCGACCATGAAGTAGCGGTGCCCGATCTGACCGTCGTAGTGCGCGCCCACCGCGTAGTTCCCCTGGCAGACGTGCACCCACTTGGTCGCCTTGACGCCCTCGAAGCACATGTTGATCGCATCGACGGCCGCGCTGACCTCGTCCTTGATGACACCCGCCGCCGCGAACAGGGGCTCGTCGATCTGGACGTGCCTGCAACCGGCCTCGTCGAGCTCCTTGAGGTTGCGGTTGATCACCTTCGCCAGGTCCTGCATCATCGCGGCCATGTCGCCGTAGTACTCGTCGTAGGTCACCTTGGCCAGCATGTGCGGCCCGGTCATGGTGATCTTCACGTTGTCGGGGTTTCTCGCGTACGTGGCGACGAACCCGTGCTCGTCGACCAGCGTCAGGTCCCCGTACCCGATCTTTTCGGTGCAGATGGCGGCCGGATGAAGGACGTTCGGATCCTTCGTGGTGATGTTCAGCGGCCGGGTCCGCAGCTCCCCGCGGTCGTTCTTGGCGAACCCGGGAATCTTCTCCCAGAAGTAGTTGAGCATCGCGTTCGGCGGGGCGTGCCGGTTGTTGGTCCGGCGGTGCATCTCGCCGCCGTTCAGGATGTCAACGCCGGCCGAGTCCTGGTCGGCGATGGCCGCCTGCGACGCCCGCCACTGCGCGTCCGCCATCTCCTCCTTGGTGAGCAGGCCCTGCTCCACCTGCTTCTCGAGCGCCTCGTACCAGCGGGGGACGCTGTAAGCCCCGACGACGGTGGTGGTGTATTCCGCGAGCATCCTTGCTCACCTCCAGGGCCGTGATCAGCGCCCGGCCCACTGGCGCCAGCCGCGGCGCTGGCAAGTGATGTAGGTCCAGCAGCACTCGAACTCGTCGCGTCCGGTGAACAGCTTCTCCAGCGCGTACCGGATGAGGAAGAGCCGGTCCCGCAGGGCGTCGGCGGACGGCGCCTGGCCCTCGACCTTCTCCGAGCCGCCCACCCAGCTGAGCGCGCCGTCGTGGTACGTGCGCAGCAGCTGGGCCCACTCCTCGACGCCGGCGAAGATCGTCATCTCGAAGACGTCGAGGACCGTGAATCCGGTCTCCTCGAAGCTCCGGAGGTAGAAGTCCAGCGGCCGTACGGGGACGAAGACCTTCTCCCGCAGCCGCCGGTGCGCATCCATCCGCGTGGGGTCGTCGAGGACCGCCCGGTACTGCTCGAAGGCCGGCTCCTGGCGCACCACTTCGATGGCGATCTCGTTGATGTGCCGCACCGTCTCGTCGATGATCCACTCGCCCTTACGGGAGCGGGGGTTGATCAGGTTCCCGCTGGAGACGAGGACGTGGCCGCCCGGGCGCAGCACGCGGTGCCAGGCCTGCAGCGTCTCCTCGAGGTTGTAGTAGAGGTGGATGGCGTTCGTCGAGGTGAGGACGTCCACCTTGCGGTCGAGCAGGCTGGGGTCGAGCACCTCGTCGATGGACTGCAGGCGCTTCTGGTCCTTCAGCCAACGGATCAGCCGGAACGCCACCCTCTCGTCGTCGCGGAAGTTCTCCATCGCGACGCGCAGGAACTTGGGTGAGGTGTCGGCGATGAGGATGCCGGCCGGGTGCTGGATCCGGGGAAGTATCCGCCTGCCCAGGATCCCGGTGCCGCCCGAGTAGTCGAGCAGGATCTCGTTCTCGTCGAGACAGGTCAGTACCTGGGCCACCGTCGGCTCCAGGTTCTTGTACCAGCCGTGCTGGTCGACCTCGTCGTACTTGAGGCCGAACTCGTCGGGGTCCTGCCGGGTCCACTCCTCGTCGGGGACCCGCTCGAAGCCGGCCGGCCACACCGACTGTGTCGTCGGGATCTCCTCGATCACCGGCCTTATCAGGGACTGGGCCATCCTGGGATGCCTCCTTGCCGCCTCGTTGTGTTGGTGGTCGTGTTGCTCACCCTCGACGTGTCAGCCGACCAGGCTGGATTCGGTGGATTCCCGGCCGACGAGCTCCGAGTCCAGCGCCTGCCGCAGCGCCGCGGTCCGACTGGTCTCCTCCCACGGAGCGTCGATGTCGTCCCGGCCGAAGTGCCCGTACGTGGCGGTGGCCTGGTAGATGGGACGGCGAAGCCGGAGATCCCGGATGATCGCCGCCGGTCGCAGGTCGAAGACCTGCTCGATGGCTTCCAGCAGGTGCTCGTCGGGCACCTGCCCGGTGCCGAAGGTCTCGACCGACAGCGACAGCGGGCGAGCCATCCCAATCCCGTAGCTCACCTGCACCTCGCACCGCCGGGCGAGGCCCGCGGCCACCACGTTCTTGGCCACCCAGCGCATCGCGTAGGCGGCGGAGCGGTCGACCTTGCTGGGGTCCTTGCCGCTGAAGGCGCCGCCCCCGTGACGTACCACGCCGCCGTAGGTATCGACGATGATCTTCCGCCCGGTCAGGCCCGCGTCTCCGACCGGTCCGCCGATCACGAACCGTCCGGTCGGGTTGACGAAGTAGCGGGTGTCGTCGTCGAGCAGATGCTCCGGGATGACAGGTCTGACGACCTTGGCGATGACGTCCTCCCGGACCTGCTCCTGGGAGACGTCCGGGTCGTGCTGGGTGGAGATGAGCACGCCCTCCACCCGCTTGGGCCGGCCACCGGAGTACTCGAGGGTGATCTGGCTCTTGCCGTCCGGCCTGAGGTAGCCCAGCTCGCCCGAGTGGCGTACGTCCGCGAGCCGCTTGCTCAGCCGGTGGGCCAGGCTGGCGGACAGGGGCATCAACTCGGCCGTCTCGTCGCAGGCGAAGCCGAACATCATCCCCTGGTCGCCCGCTCCGGCGGCGGACAGCGGGTCGTCGCTCGCCTCGCCCGTCTTGACCTCGAGGGCCTGCGACACACCCAGGTCGATGTCCGGGCTTTGCCCCTTGAGGGCGACCAGCACCGCACAGGTGTCCGCGTCGAAGCCGTACTCCGGGTTGGAGTAACCGATGCGACGGATGGTCTCCCGCGCGACCGAGCCCGAGTCCACCACCGCTGTGCTGGTGATCTCGCCGGTGATCAGGACGAGTCCTGAGGTCACCGAGGTCTCACAGGCCACCCGAGCCTCGGCGTCCTGATCGAGGTACGCGTCGAGGACGGCGTCCGAGACCTGATCGCAGAGTTTGTCCGGATGCCCCTCGGTCACGCTTTCGCTCGTCAGGAACAGCTTCTTGGCGGTTTCGAAGGTCGTGCTCATATAGTGAAGAGTGGATGCCGCACGGGGGAGGAACAATGGGCGGGGCGGCAAAGATTGCCGCGCTACGATTGTGACGGGCCCCCAACCAAAAGGCGGTACGGGCGGGCACTTGTCGTCGAACACAAAAATGTGTGCGGAAATTCGGTGGAATCGGCTACTGGCGGCCGAAGAGGTGGACGGCGGCGACGACGTTGTCCCGTATGTGCCAGCCGCCGGCGTTCTGCGCCAACCCGATCCGGGCGTCGGCGACCTGACGGTCGCCGGCCCGGCCCTGCACCTGGGTCACCACCTCGACGATCTGGGCCAGCCCGGTGGCCCCGATCGGGTGGCCCCTGGCCAGCAGGCCGCCGCTGGTGTTGACCGGCCGCTTCCCGCCGAGCACCACCTCGTCCGACCGGATCAAGGCCGCGCCGTCACCGCGGGCGGCGAACCCCAGGTCCTCGTAGATCGTCAGCTCGGCCGATGCCGCGGCGTCGTGGACCTCGGCACAGTCGACCTCGTCCGGACCGATGCCGGCAACGTCGTACGCCGCCGTCGCCGCGGCGTCGGTCACCCTCCGTGCGGACTCGCCGGCCGATGGATCCGCCGAGCGCACGGCCGACGCGAGGACCTCCACCGGCGTGCCGCCGCCCGCCGCGGAGTCCACGGAGTCCACGGCGTCCACGGCGTCCTCGGCCACGAGCAGCGCCGCGGCGGCGCCGTCCGAGATCGGTGAACACATCAGCAGGGTGAACGGCCATACGATCTCCCGCGAGCCCAAAACGTCCTCGACGCTCAGCTCGCTGCCGTACTGGGCGTAGGGGTTCAGCGCGCCGTGCCGCTGGTTCTTCACGACCACCCTCGCGAAGTCTTCGGGCGTCGCGCCGCTCGTCTCCATGTACGCGATGGCGGCCTTCGCGTACATATCCATCAGGTAGGAGCGATCCGGTGGCAGATCATCCGGGATGATATCGACGTCGACCGAGCCGAGAATGGCGTCGAACGATCGTCGCTTGTCCGGATGAGTCATTTTCTCCGTCGCCACGGCCAGGACGCAGTCGTAGAGCCCGGCGGCCACGCCTTGCCACGCCAGATGAAACGCCGTCGAAGCGGAGGCGCAGGCGTTCTCGACGTTGATCATTGGAATACCGGCCAGCCCTGCCGGGAAGAGCGAGAATTGCCCGGGCAACATTTCCTGGCCGGTGATCGAACCCGCCACCGCGTTACCGAAGTACGCCGCCTGGACGTCGGCCGTCCGGCGGCCGGAGTCCGCCAGGGCTCCCTCCACCGCCTCGGCCGTCAACTCCTTGAACGTGCGCGCAGGCTGCTTGCCAAAGAGGGTCATGCCGGTGCCGACAACGTAGACGCGCCTCATGGGGCCGAGGCTAGGCAGACGTCCAGGGGCGGACAATGGTCGGTTCACTTACTAAGGCGATCGAAAGTAAGTCGACTGATGTGTGTTTATGCGGTGATGTAGCGCAGGTGCGGGTCGCCGAAGAACGCCCGGACGAGTGCGGGCAGTTTCTGCAGGCGTCGCAGGGCGGAGACAGCTTTGTCTTTG
>WHSR01000004.1 GCA_009379995.1 Streptosporangiales bacterium | reverse complement strand
GGCCCCCCGATCCCTGGCCCGCCGCTCCAGCTCCACCCGGTCGCTATCCGACACCGTCAGCACCCGTACGCGATTCGGCATACACCATTATCGCGCACAAGAAACAAAAACTAAAGAAAAACATACGTCACGACACTAGTTCCGCCGCGCGTTCCTTGGCCGAACACGGTCGCGCGCCATGCCTGTGGGAGCCACGGCGTGCCGCTAATGCGCTGATACCCGACGTAGTCGGGGGATATGTCCCGCCACCTCGCCGGTCCCGGGAAAAGCGCAGCTCAGGCCGGGTTTAAGAAACCCAAGAAGGGCTGGCCAGCCGAACGGTGTGGGTGCTGTTCGAGCGGCGCGGGCCGTATCGGACACGGCTGTACGGGTAGGGGAGCAGGCATGCGAATCGCAGTGCTGGATGTCGGGTCGGACTCTGCGCACCTGACGATCACAGATCTGAGGGCGGGGGAGCCGCCGCGGCCCGTCGCCAGAGTCAAGCACCCGACCCGGCTGGCCGAGGCGATCAACCGCGACGGCGCCATCAACGGTCCAACCGCCCGCCGGCTGGTATCCGCGGTCCAGCAAGCGGTGCGCGCCGCCGAGGCCGAAGGGACCGACCAAGTGATCGCCTTCGCGACCTCCGCGGTCCGCGACGCCACCAACCGCGAAGAGATCATCGAACAGGTGGCCTCCGCGACCGGCGTGACGCTGGGAATCCTGCCGGGCGAGGATGAGGCCCGGCTTACCTTCCTGGCCGCACGCGCCTGGTACGGCTGGTCGGCGGGCCAGATGCTCCTACTGGACATCGGAGGCGGCTCGCTGGAGATCGCCGTTGGCGACGGCACCGAGCCCGCGGCGGGCCTGTCGCTGCCGCTGGGTGCCGGGCGGCTGACCCGCGAGCACCTACCCGACGACCCGCCCCGCCACAAGCAGCTGCGCCGGCTGCACCGCCACGTCGACGAACAGCTCGCCGCCACCCTCGGCGCGCTTTCCGACCAGCCGCCGCCGGTACAGGCGGTGGCCACCTCCAAGACCTTCACCCAGCTCGCCAAGCTCACCGGCGCACCCAAGGCCAAAGCCGGCCCGTACGCGCATCGTGTGCTGGACCGCGGACGGCTTCGCGCCCTGCTCCCGCGCCTGGCGAAGATGACCGACAAACAGCGCGCCAAGCTGCGGGGGGTCTCCAAGTCTCGGGCGCGCCAGGTCCTGGCCGGCGCCGTCGTCGCCGAGGCGGTCATGACCAGCCTCGACCTCGAATCCGTCCACATCTGCCCCTGGACGCTGCGGGAGGGAATCACACAGCGCCGCCTACAGACGCTGCCGTTATCCGCCGCCGTGGCCGGTGACATCGCATGCCTCATCCAGACGCCGCCACACCGCCCGCGCCAGCGGCCAGAGTTGAGGTTTGGGCCTCCGGCATCAGCCATTGCTTTGTGGCTGTTTTGCCTCAAATGTCTCGGGTACCCAAGGCCGAGGAGCAACGAGACCGGGGGGACCGATCAACTAGGAGATTCGCCGGTATGACGACCATGACCCAGGCGCGTCGGGGCACGTATGTGGACCGGCCGTCGCCGAGTGGCCTGGCTGACGTCATCGATCTGATCCTGGACAAGGGTTTGGTCATCGACGCCTACGTACGTGTGTCGCTGGTGGGTATCGAGCTGCTCACCATCGACGCACGGATCGTTGTCGCGAGCGTCGACACTTACCTACGGTTCGCGGAGGCTACGAACCGACTGGATCTGTATCAGCAGGGCGGACGTGACCTGCCCGAGCTGATGGAAGGCATGGCGGAGGGCGGCGCCAAGGGCAAGACGAGAGGCGCCGTCGACACCGCGAAGGAGAAGCTCGAGGGCGCCCTGCCCGGTGGCGGTGAGGGCAAGAGCGAGGAAGCCGAGCGTCAACCCAGCCGCAGGCAGCGGCAGTCCTGACGGTCTGCCGTTATCCGTACTGATGGATGCCTTCGAAGGCGGCTGTTACGTGTATGGCGTCGTCCCGTCCACCGCAGCTCTCCCAGACGGGCTGCGGGGGGTCGGTGACTCGCCAGGCACCGTACGGCTGGTGCGGCATGGCGGTCTCGCCGCCGCCGTCAGCGACGTGTCCCAGGATCGGCCGCTGGGCAGCCGCCACGACCTGCTCGCGCATCAGCGGGTCCTGGACACGCTGATGACAGCTAGCACCGTCCTGCCGATGCGGTTCGGCGTCGTGCTGGGCGATGCGGAGGCGGTTACCAGCGACCTCCTCGAGCCGCACCACTACCGTTTCGTCGACGCGTTGGCGGAGTTCTCCGGCTACACCCAGTTCACCGTGAGGGGCCGCTACGAGCAGGACATGGTGCTGCGTGAGGTGCTCGCCGAGGACCCCGAGACGCAGCGGCTGCAGGAAGTGGTGCGCGAACTGCTGCCAGATTCGGGCTACTACGACCGCATCCGCCTCGGGGAACTTGTCTTCCACGCACTGCAGCGCACACGTGAAGCGGACGGGGAGGTGGCTGTTGACACGCTCGCCCCGTACGCGGCCTCGATCAGGCTCCGCGAGCCGGCCGGCGACGACGGAGCGGTCGACGCGGCCGTTCTGGTCGGGCACGAACACCGGGACGGTTTCGAGCGCGCGGTCGAGCACCTGGGCGCTCGCTGGGCCGGCCGTATCCGGCTGCGGATGCTCGGCCCGCTCCCGCCGTACGACTTCGTCGAATTGGAGGAGGACTGACATGGGCTTCTTAACAGGCCTGGTCACCCTCCCACTCGCCCCAGTGCGGGGCGTCATCTGGCTGGGCGAGCTTCTACAAGAGCAGGCCGAGGACGAGCTTTACAATCCCGCGACCATCCGGCGACAGCTGGAAGAGGTCGAAGAAGCTCGCCAGGCGGGTGTCCTCCCCGACGAGGAGGCCACCGACATCGAGGGACGAGCTCTTGCACCGCCTGCTCGCGGCCAAGACCCCTACGGAGGAGGTGCGGTGATGTCCGCCGCCCACGCGACCGAAGGTGAGGGAGCCCAACGGAAGGCTGCGCAGTCCCGGCGTACAGAACCACGGGCGCGTCAACGCCCGGCCGAGGAGCGGCCACCGGGGAAGGACGGCCTGTCCGCAGCCAAGCTGGCCCACCTCGCCGTGGACCAGGTGGTCGACCTGATCGGCCGGGATCCGGAGGTGGTGACCTCGGTCGAGCGCACCGAAGAAGGATGGCGGGTGGGAATCGAGGTGGTGGAGACCCATCGGATCCCCGACTCCGCCGACATCCTCGCCGTCTACGAGGCCGACCTCGACGCCGAGGGTGATCTGCTGTCGTACCGGCGGACCAGGCGTTACCCGCGCGGCCGGGGTCAGGAGGACTGAGATGACCGAGCCGACCGCGGCGACTTCACGTGCACCTGCCGGGTACCGGCAGCCCGTGGCGCGCCGGACCGAACCGGCCAACCTCGCCGACATCCTTGAGCGCGTCCTCGACAAGGGCATCGTCATCGCGGGCGACATACGGGTGAACCTGCTCGACATCGAGCTGCTCACCATCAAGCTGCGGCTGATCGTCGCTTCCGTCGATCGCGCCAAGGAAATGGGCATCGACTGGTGGGAGCACGACCCCACCCTGTCGTCGAAGGGACGCGACCTCGCCGACGAGAACCGCCGGCTCCGCGAACGCGTCGAGGCCCTCGAATCCGGGGAGGCCGGGCATTCCGCGGAGGTGCTCGCGTCCCGGGACGGGCGACGCGAGGTAGATCCCGCCCGAGGGACGGTCACCGGGTCCGAGGTCGCGGCGGCCGAGGAGCCGCGACATGACTGAGACGGGCACCTACCTCTACGGCATCGCGCGTGACCTCGACCCGAACGCGCTCCAGGAGGTCCGCGGGGTCGCCGGGGCCAGCGTACGGACAGTCGCCAACGGAGGCCTGATCGCGCTGGTCAGCACGGTGAGCCTAGACGAGTTCGGCGAGGAAGCACTGCACGACCACCTCGAGGATCTGGACTGGCTGGAGAACGTCGCGCGTGCGCACCACCGCGTCGTCGACGCCGCCAGCGCGGTAGCTCCGACCGCCCCGACAAGACTCGCGACGATCTACCGAGGCGACGAGCGGGTGCGCCAACTCCTGGAAGAACGGCAGAAGGCGTTCGATACGACCCTGTCTCGGATCGGCGGCCGAGCGGAGTGGGGCGTCAAGGCCTACGTCGACCCGCAAACCTCTGCGCAGGCAACAACGGAGGACGCCCCCGCCTACGGCTCGGCCTCACCTGGTACCGCCTACCTGATGCAACGCCGAGCACAACAGCACACCCGGCAGGAGGCCTGGCAAAACGCGGCCGCCCGCGGCGAGGAGATCGACACCGAACTTCGAAGGGTCGCCGAAGCAAGCAGACGGCATCCGCCGCAGGACCCACAGCTATCCGGGCGTGACGGCTGGATGGTGCTCAACGGCGCCTACCTCGTCGACGCCGACAGGGCCGGCGAGTTCACCTCGATGTTCACGCGGCTCACCGAACGGCACCCCGATGTCGAACTCGAACTCACCGGTCCGTGGGCGCCGTACTCGTTTGCGGGGGAGGACGCATGAGCGTTCCAGTGAGCCAACTGGATACCGACGCCACGGTCGTCCAAACAGGCGCCGGCTACTCCGAACAGCGGGTCGCGCTCGTCGATCTACTCGACCGGCTGCTGGCCGGCGGCGTCGTGCTGGCCGGAGACATAACGATCTCCATCGCCGACGTCGACCTCGTGCGCATCTCGCTTCGAGCGCTGATCACCTCCATCCGCCCAGACGACGCGCCGTCGCAGGAGTCCGGCCGGCGATGACCGACCCACGCCGTACGAACTCGAACCCGGGCCCGGTCTCCGCCGACCAGGGCCTCGGCCGCGTCGTGCACGGCCTCCCGCGACGCCTCGAAACCGACCCCGAAGCCGTCCAGCGTGACCTCGTACGGCTCGTGCTCACCATCATCGAACTGGTTCGGCAACTCATGGAGCGCCAAGCGCTCCGCCGCGTCGACGCCGGCAACCTTTCCGACGACCAGGTGGAAGAGCTCGGGCTGGCCCTCATGCGCCTAGAAGAAGCCATGACCGAACTACGCGACCGCTTCGACCTCACCCCCTCGGACCTGAACCTCGACCTCGGCCCACTCGGGCCACTGCTCCCCACCGACTAGCCGGGGGCCCGCCAATGGCGACAGCGTGATCATGGTCGCCCGGCAAGCGCCTCTCGAGTGGTTGACAGTAACGATAAATGTCCGACATATTCCCTTCAGGTCAACCCATCGGTCTCCGGAGGTGATGGGCATGCCCCTGCGTGGGTCGTCGGTCCGTGCGCGCGCGCCAGTGCCTGCATGACCGCTGACGATGCCCCGCTCGCCGGTGTGCGCGTGGTCGACCTGACGACCTCCTACGCCGGTCCGGTCGCCGCTATGTACCTCGGCGACCTGGGTGCCGACGTGGTCAAGGTGGAGCGCGTCGAAGGCGACGACGCGCGCGGCTGGGGACCGCCGTTCGTGGACGGTACGTCGGCGTGGTTCCTCTCCGCCAACCGGAACAAACGCGGCGTCGCCCTCGACATCACCCGTCCCCAGGGTCGGGCGGTGCTGGACCGGCTGCTCTCCTCCGCCGACGTGTTCGTCGAGAACCTCAACCCCGGCAAGCTAGCCCGCCTCGGCCTCGACCCGGCGCAGACGCGTCGCCGCCATCCCCGACTGATCTACTGTGCGCTGTCCGGGTTCGGTTTGACCGGCCCGGATGCCGGCCTGCCCGGCTACGACCTGGTCGCCCAGGCCCGGTCCGGGCTAATGAGCGTGACCGGGGAAGAGGGCGGGATGCCGCAGCGGGTGTCCACCGCGCTGTCGGACATCGTCTGTGGGCTCGTCGCCGCCCTGGCGGTCACCGCCGCCCTGCGCCGGCAGGAGCAGACCGGGGCCGGCGAGCTCGTCGACGTGTCCCTGCTCGATGCCGACCTCGCGCTCATGGCGCCGCGGATCGCCAGCTTCCTCGCCGGGGAGCCGGAGCCCCGGCCCAGCGGCGGCAAGGACTCGGTCATCGCGGTGTACCAGCCGGTACCGACCGCCGACCGGCCGATCGTGGTCGCGGCCGGCAGCGACGCGATCTGGCGGCGCCTCTGTGCCGTGCTGGACCTGCCCGACCTCGCCGACGATCCTCGACTGACCAGCAATGCCGGCCGTCGGGCGCACCGTGACCACGTGCTGGCCCGGATCGAGGCCCGGCTGCGGACCGCGCCGGCCGAGTACTGGCTGAAACGGCTGGGCGAAGCCGGCGTACCGGCGGCATCCGTGCAAACCCTGTCCGGGGTGACCGCCGACCCGCAGGTCCGAGCGCGCGGCGCCATCACCGAGCTCGAATACGGTGACCTCCCGGTACGCGCCGTGCGTTCCCCGTGGCTGCTCGACTCCCAGCAGACCCGCCCGGACCGCCCGCCGCCGCGGCTGGGCTGGGACACCCGGAGCGTCCTCGCCGAGCTCGGCTTCGGGGAGGAAGAGGTCGAGTCGTTGATCGCCTCCGGGGTCGCGGCCGCACCCGACGAGCAGGAGAACATCCCATGAGCACCCGCCCCGAGGCCGAAACCGCGACCCCCTTGCGCGAGCGGCAGGAGGGCCGGGTGCTGACGGTCACCCTCTCCCGCGAGCACGTCTACAACGCGCTCAACGCCGAGCTTCTTACCGCCCTGGATCGTTGCGTCGCGAGCCTGCGCGAACGTCCTGGGGTACGGGCCGTCGTGCTCACCGGCGCGGGCGGCAAGGCGTTCTCCGCCGGTGCCGACCTCGACGAGCTCGCCGGCCTGCCTGCGGAACAGGCGCGCGACCTGCTGGGATACGGGCAGGGCGTGCTGCGCCGGCTGGAGACCTGTGGCGTACCGGTCATCGCTGCGGTGAACGGGGTAGCCCTCGGCGGTGGCTTCGAGGTGGCCCTGGCGTGCAGCTTCATCGTCGCGGCGGACACCGCGACCTTCGGTCTGCCCGAGGCCGGCCTCGGCCTGATGCCCGGCTACGGCGGCACCCAACGGCTGCCCCGGCTCATCGGCCGGCACGCCGCCCTGCACCTGATGCTGACCGGCGAGCGGCTCACCGCCGGCCGGGCGTACGAGATCGGCCTCCTTCCGTCGCCCCCGGTCCCACCCGACGAGCTGGCGGACCGCGCGGCGGCGGCCGCCGGCCGGGTCGCCGAGCGCAGCCCGCGGTCCCACGAGCTCATCCTGGAGGCGGTGGATGCCGCGGCAGATGCGTCCGTCGACGCCGGACTGCGCCACGAGACCTCGCTCGCCGCGCTGGCCGCCGTCTCCGCCGACGCCGAGGAGGGGATAGCCGCCTTCCGCGAACGCCGTCGCCCCCGTTTCGGAGGCCCCGGATGACCCGGGCCGCCGTGCTCCCGCCCGCCGCGCGTGACGAACTGCTCAGCGACGCGATGCTCGATGCCGACGAGCTTGCCCTGCGCGTACGCATCCGCGAGGTGGTCGACCGGCATGTGGCGCCCCGGGCCGCCGAGATCGACCGGGACCGTACCTTCGCCCACGAGAGCTACCAGGCGCTCGCCCGGGCCGGGCTCGCCGGGCTGCTGTTCCCTCCCGAGCTGGGCGGCAGCGGTCATTCGACGGTGGCCTACGCCACAGCCATGGAGGAGATCGCGGCGGCCTGCGGTGCGACCAGCCTGATCTACATGACGCAGATGCACACCGCGTACCCCATCCACCTCGCCGGCACCGAGGTCCAGCGGCGCCGGTACATCCCCGGGCTCTGCAACGGCGAGCGGTACGGGTCGCTGGCCATCACCGAGCCGGACGCCGGCTCCGACGTAGCGGCGCTGCGTACGGCCGCCCGCCGCGACGGCGACCACTACGTGCTCGACGGCACGAAGACCTTCATCACCACCGGCGACCGTTCCGACGTCATCATCTGCTTCACGACAGTCGATCGCATGGCCGGCCGCGACGGTCTCACCGCCTTCATCGTCGAAGGGGACAACCCAGGCCTGTCCCGCGGCCGCACGCTGCGCAAGATGGGCATGCACGCCTCGACCACCGCCGAGCTGTTCCTGAACGGCGCCTGGGTCCCCGCCGCGGCCCGGCTCGGCCCCGAGGGCGGCGCGTGGGCTCTGGTCATGCGGTCGGTGGTCAAGTCCCGGATCAGTGCGGCCGCGCAGGGCCTCGGTCTCGCCCGGGGTGCGTACACCAGGGCGCTGTCCGCCGTCGCCGGGCCGGAGATCGGCGAGGAGGTCGAGTTCGAGCTCGCGAGCCTGCGGGCCCGGCTGGTGGAGGCCAGGCTCCTGCTGCTGGCCACCGCGCGGGCGGTGGACCGGGACGACACCCTCACCGCCGAGGTGTCGATGGCGAAGCTGCGCTGCACCGACCTCGCCCTCGACGTCGCGCTCACCGCCGCCGAGCTGCTCGGCGCGGCCGGCGACCTGGCCGAGTTCGAGGTCGAGCGGTACGTGCGCGACGCGAAGGTGACCCAGATCTACGACGGCACCAACGAGGTGCAGCGGCTGATCATCGCCCGGGACACCCGTCGCCGGCTGCGGGGGTGGGGGGAGTGAGCTCCGTGACCGGCGCCCAGGCAGACGGCCCGCTCCGGGACCGTACCGCCGTGGTGACCGGGGCCGGGCGGGGAATAGGTCGAGCGCTCGCCCTCGCGCTCGCCGGCGCCGGGGCCGACGTCGCGGTCGCCGGCCGGAACGCGAAGCAGCTCCGGCGGGTGGCCGAGGAGATCCGCGGGCTCGGCACCCGCGCGCTCCCGATCACCACCGACGTCACCGTCACCGCCCAGGTCGACCGGCTCATGGACCGCGCCGCCGCCGAGCTCGGGGGCCTCGACATCCTGGTCAACAACTCGGGCGTGCTGGGTGCCGGGGACTCACTCGACGTCACCGACGACGACTGGGACACCGTGATGGCCACCAACGCCCGTGGCACCTTCGCGTGCAGCCGCGCGGCCGGGCGGTACATGATCCCCGCCGGCCACGGCAAGATCGTCAACGTCGCGTCCAACTTCGCCTTCCATGGCGTCGCCCGGTGCGCCGCGTACTGCGCGTCCAAGGGGGCGATCGTCAGCCTCACCCGGGCCCTCGCCGTCGAGTGGGCGCCGCACAACGTGCAGGTCAACGCGCTAGCGCCGGGCTACTTCGGCACCGACTTCAACGCCGCCGCCCGCGCCGACCCGGACCTGAACGCGCGCATCCTGCGGCAGGTGCCCGCCCGCCGGGTGGGCGAGCCGGAGGAGCTGGGGCCGTGGGTGGTGCTGCTTGCCTCGGATGCCTCGGACTTCATGACGGGCGAGGCGATCGTGATCGACGGAGGGCAGATGGCGCGATGAGGAGGGACACATGGACAAGCCGCTGACCGTGGGCATCCTCGGCGCCGGCACGATGGGCACGGGGATCGCCACCGTGACAGCCCGAGCCGGGCACCGGACGATCCTGCGGGACCTGACCGAGGCGGCCGTGCAGGCCGGTGTGGGCCGAGTGCGTCAGTTCCTCGACAAGAGCGTCGAGCTGGGCAAGATGCCCGCGGAACAGCGGGACGCCGCCGCGGCCGGGCTCACCGGGACCACCGGACTCGACGACCTTGCCGAGTGCGACATCGTGGTGGAGGCGGTCTTCGAGGACGTCGCGCTCAAGGCCGAGCTGTTCGGGCGGCTCGACGACATCTGCGCGCCGACGACGCTGTTCCACACCAATACCTCCACGCTCTCGGTCACCGCGATCGCGGCGGGCTCGTCCCGCCCGGAACGGGTAGTCGGCACGCACTACTGCAACCCGGCGCCGCTGATGCGGCTCGTCGAGGTGGCGCGGGCCCGGCAGACCAGCGACGAGGCCTACCACGCGACCACCGAATTCCTCGCCGGGCTGGGCAAGGTGACAGTCACCACGCGGGACACCCCGGGGTTCATCGTGAACAGGTTCCTCATCCCGTTCGAGAACGACTGCATCCGCGCCCTGGAGGCGGGGCTCGGCACCGTCGAGTCGATCGACCAGGCGGTGACCCGCGGGCTCGGCCATCCGATGGGACCGTTCACCCTGCTCGACATCGTCGGCCTGGAGATCCACCGGGCGGTGTCGCTGAGCCTGTACGAGCAGCTGCGCGACGCCCGGTTCGCCCCGCCGCCGTTGGTGGAGCAGATGGTGGCAGCGGGGCACCTGGGCCGGAAGACCGGGCGCGGTTTCTACACCTACGACGAGCCGCGGATGTTCGGGACGTGACCTTCCACCCCTTTGCCCGTGATCTCGCAGAAATTCGAACTCACCGGTTCGAATTTCTGCAAGATCACGGGCGAGAGAGGGCCGAGCAACAAGAGCAACCGAGTAAGGGGCGACCATGACGACTGGGCCGATCGCGGTGCTGGGTTTCGGCACGATGGGGTCCGGCATCGCGCAGGTATGTGCGCAGGCCGGGTTCGACGTGCTCGTTCTCGACACCGGGGAGGAGGAGCTCGCCCGCGGCCGGGAACGGATGGCGGCGTTCCTCGCCGGGGCGGCGGATCGCGGCAAGATCACTGAGACGGACAAGGCGGAGACCCTGGCCCGCGTCAGCACCACCACCGACGTCGCGGCGCTCGCCGGAGCCGATCTCGTCATCGAGGCGGCCGTGGAGGACGCGGAGGTCAAGCGGACGCTCCTGGCCGAGGTCGCCGCCGTGGTCGGGGAGCGGGCGATCATCGCCACGAACACCTCGGCGCTGTGCGTCACCGAGCTTGCCGCGGCCGTCCCCGCTCCCGGGCGCGTCGCCGGCCTGCACTTCTTCAACCCGGCGCCGCTGATGCCGCTCGTCGAGGTGGTCCGGGCGCTGCAGAGCGCCGACGGGACCGTGCAGGCCCTCATGGAGTTCGCCGGGCGGCTCGGCAAGGAGCCGATCGAGGTGAAGGACCGCCCCGGCTTTCTGGTGAACCGGCTGCTCATGCCGTACCTCAACCACGTGGTGCAGTCCTTCGACGACGGGCTCGCCACCGCGCGGGACATCGACGTCGCGGTCGAACTCGGCCTGGGCCACCCGCTCGGCCCGCTCGCCCTTCTCGATCTCATCGGCCTGGACGTGCACGAGCACGCCACCCAGAGCGCGTACGAGGACACCCGAGACACCCGGTTCGCCCCGCCACCGCTGGTGAGTCGGATGGTCGCCGCGGGCCGCCTCGGCCGCAAGACGAACAGCGGGTTCCGGACTCCGGCGGAGGAGGAAGACAGGTGAGTGACCCCGGCAGCTACACCGACATCCGCTTCGACGTCGCCGACGGGATCGCCACGATCACGATCGACCGCCCGGAGCGCGGCAACAAGTTCCGCCCGGAGACCGCGCGGGAGCTCGCCGACGCGCTCCGCCGCGTCCGCGACGACGCTGACCTGCGAGTCGGCATCCTGACCGGGACGGGTGAGAAGTTCTTCTGCATCGGCGGCGAGCACGACCCGGTGACCGCGTTCGACCCCGGCGCGGCAATGCCGATCGTCGACGTCTACGAGCTGCTGGACGTCGTGCCCAAGCCGATCATCGCTGCCGTCAACGGCTTCGCGGTCGGCGGCGGAAACGTACTGCACGTAATGTGCGACCTCAGCATCGCCGCCGAGCACGCCGTCTTCCGGCAGGTCGGGCCGCTTGTCGGCAGCTTCGACGCCGGCTACGGGACCTGGTACCTGGAGGACGTCGTGGGCCGCAAGCGGGCGAAGGAGCTCTGGTACCTCAACCGCAAGTACACCGCCGACCAGGCACTCGCAATGGGCCTTGTCAACGAGGTGGTGCCAGCGGCGCGCCTGATGGAGCGGGCCCGGGAGGTCGCCGGGGAGCTGATGGGTCGCGGTGCCGGCGCGCTCGCCGCCCTCAAGGCCGCCTTCTCCGCCCGCCATACAGGGGTGGCGGGACAGGCCCGGCTCGCCCACGACCAGCTTCTCACCCACTACCTGCGGAGCGAGGAGGCCGAGGAGCTGGGCGAGGCGTTCGCCGCGCGGCGGCGCGCCGACCCCACGAGGTTCTACCGATGAGTGCCCCGGTCGCCGTGCCCGCCCAGACCGAGGAGCAGCGGGAGCTCGTCGCCGTCCTCGATGCCTTCGTGGCCGAGCGGGTCCGGCCGCGGCTGGCGGACATCGCCGCCGCCGACCGTGTCCCCGATGACCTGCATGCCCGGCTGGGCTCGCAGGGGCTGTGGTCTCTCGGCATGCCTGAGGAGGTCGGCGGGGGTGGGGGAGACCTGCCCACGCTGGTCCTGGCCCTGCAGCGGCTCGCGACCGGGTCCGCCGCGCTCGCCCTGACGGTGGCGCACGCCCACGCCGTCGTGGCGGTGCTGGCCGACCACGCCGAGGGCCGTTCCGCCGCGGCGGAGGTTGCCGCCGGCGCCCGCCCCGCGCTGGTCGACCTCGTTCGTGCCCCTGTCACGGCGACCGCCCAGGACGACGGTCCCGTGCTCGACGGAGCGGTGCCGCGGGTGGACGCGGGCGACGCCCGCCTGCATCTTCTCCTGGAGCCGCCCGGCGTGCCCGGCGGGGTTGCGCTCGCCGATCCCACCGTCCCCGGGTTCGTCGCGGGGCCCGTCGCCCGGCGCTGCGGCCTGGCCGGTGCGACGACGCGGGCGATCGAGTTCGACGGCTGCCACCTCGCCCGTCTCGCGCCGTTTCCGGCGACCGCGGCCGCCGCATCGCGAGGACGCATCGTCCTGCTCCTCGGTGCCGCCGCGGCGGCCGCCGGGATCGCTGAGGCCGCGGCCACCGCGGCGGGCGGCTACCTGGCCGAACGCCACCAGTTCGGCGGGCCGCTCGCGGAGCGGCCGGTGCTCCGGCGGCGGCTCGTCGCGCTGCGCGGCCACGTCCAGGCGGCGCTCGACTCGGTCTGGGCGCGCGGTACCCGGACCGCCGGGCTCGCGGCCCTTCCCGCCGACGAGGCGGACACCCTCGCCGGCGAGTGCGCCGCCGTGGCGGGACGCTGCACATCCACCGCCGTCGCGGTCGGCGCCGACGCCGTACAGCTGCACGGTGGCTACGGCTACCTCGAGGAGTACGCCGTTGAGCGGCTGATGCGTGACGCGGTCTCGCTGCGCGCCGCGGCCGCCGCGATCACGTAGCGCTCGACACCGGAGGACATCATGCGCGTCACCGCATCGACTCAGCCGTACGCGGCCCCGGCGACGCACCCCGGGCTGCGCCCGGACAGCCGGCTCACACCCGGCCTCGTCTCCCGGTACCTGGCCGACGGTTCCTGGGCGCGGCGCACGCTGCGTTCGTTCCTGGACGACGCCGCGGACGCCGAGCCGGATCGCGTCGCGGCTGTCGCCTACCGCAGCGACGGCGGTCGCGTTGGCCGGGTCACCTACTCCGAGCTCGACGAGCTGGTCCACCGGCTCGCCGCCGGGCTCGCGGATCTCGGGATCGCACCCGGCGACGGTGTTGCGGTGATGCTGCCGAACGGGCTGGAGTTCGGTGCCCTGATCTTCGCGATCAACGAGGCCGGAGCGGTGTACACAGGCATACCGGTTGCGTACGGGGAGCGGGAGATGCGCTCCATCCTGCGCCGCAGCCGGGCCCGGGCCCTCGTACTGCCCGCGTCCTTCCGCGGGGTGTCGCCGCTCGGGGTCGCCCGCGGGATACGCCACGCCCTACCGCACCTGGAGCACCTCGTCGTGCTCGGCGACGCCGACCTCGGTCCGGGTGAACTGTCGTTCGAGGTTCTGCGGCACGCGAAGCCCCGGCGGGGGCCCGCCGTCGACCCCGGGGCGCTGTGCCACGTCGGCTTCACCTCCGGGACGACCGGAGAGCCGAAGGGCGTCATGAACACCCACCAGACCCTCGAGGCGGTGCTGCGCGGCTGGGTCGGTCACGTCGACGCCCACCATCTGGGCCAGCCCTTGGTGAACCTGGTGGCCTCGCCCGTCGGGCACCACACGGGTTTCCTCTGGGGGGTGCTGATGGCCGCCTACCTGCGCGGAACCGCCGTGTACCTGGACCGGTGGGATCCCGCCGCCGCGGCCGAGGTGATCCGCGCTGAGGCCGTCACCGCGCTCGTCGGCGCGCCTACCTTCCTACAGGACCTCATGCACACCGACCTGGGCGCCGAACCGGGCGCCGAACGGGGCGCCGGCCGGGACGACGCCGGCTCGATGTCGCTGCGCATGGTGGTGCTGGCCGGCGCCCCGGTGCCACGCGCGCTGCCGGCTGAGGCGTCCGCCCGGCTCGGCTGCCAGGTCTGCCCGGCTTGGGGGATGACCGAGTACGGCATCGGTATCTCTTGGGCGCCGTCGCTCGGTGAGCGGGCGCTGGTCACCGACGGGAGGCCGGTCCCTGGATGCGAGGTCCGCATCGTCGGGTCGGACGAAGGTCCGGCCGAGCCCGGACAGCCGGGTGACCTGGAGATCCGTGGTGCCGGACTCTTCCTGGGCTATTTCGAGCAACCGGAGGCGACAGCTGCCGCCTTCAGTGACGGCTGGTTCCGTACCGGCGACACCGCGCTCGTGGACAGTGACGGCCTCGTCCACCTCCAGGGCCGCACCAAGGACATCATCATCCGTGGCGGCGAGAACATCCCCGTCGTGGACGTGGAGAGCCTGCTGTTCGCCCACCCGGACATCGTGGACGCCGCCGTGATCGGGGTGCCCGACCCGCGGCTGGGGGAGCGGGCCTGCGCTGTGGTCGTACCGGCGGGCGGCGCGCGCCTCGACCTGGCGGGAGTCACTGGATACCTGCTGGACAACGGGTTGTCGAAGCATTTCCTGCCGGAACGGCTCGAGGTAGTGGAACAGATCCCCAAGACCGCGAGCGGCAAGATCCGGAAGGTCGAATTGCGGGAGAGGTTCGGTGGCTGAGACGACAGACACCGGTGTGCCGGTGGTCGGCCGCCCGGTGCTTCGGCCCCGGCAGCAGGTCGAGGAGCGCATCCGGGCGGCGATCCTCGCCGGCGAGCTGTCCAGCGGCCAGCGTTTGCCGTCGGAGGCCGAGCTCGCCCGGCAGTTCGGGGTGAGCCGGGGGACGGTCCGGGAGGCGCTGCGATCGATTTCCGCGCAGAACCTGATCACCAAGGTGCCCGGCGCGGGCGGCGGGAGCTTCGTGCGCAGCGTCGACCACCGCTCGCTGGGACGTGTGCTGCGGGAGTCCATGCACAACCTGATGCAGCTGGGCAGCCTCGGTTTCGAGGAGGTGGCCCTCATGCGCCAGTACCTCGAGGTGCCGTCGGCGCGGCTGGCCGCGGTCCACCGTGGTGAGGAGGATCTGCGCCGGCTGCGCGACGTCATCGCCCAGGAGCGGAAGATCTCCGTCGACGATCCGGCCGTGCCCGAACTCGACGAGGAGTTCCACACCACCATCGCTCGGGCCTCGAAGAACCGCCTGCTGGCATCCTTCGTTCACGCGCTGCACCGGGAGACCGAGCCGGTGCACTACCTCAACCTGTCGCCCGAGGTCGGCCGGCAAACGGTGCGCCAGCACCAAAGGGTGGTCAAGGCCATCGCCGACCAGGACCCGGACGCGGCCGAACGCGCCATCACCGAGCACCTCACCTACCTGCGTCGGCACCTGCTGGACTATGTGGGGGTCAGAGTTGACAGCGCAGAATCCGGTGGCCCTGCTTCAGCGACCGGAACGCGCCCATCATCCGGAACATGATGCGGTGCGCCGTCCCCAACCGGCCGATATCCGGGGAATCGGTGAAGAACCATTCCTCCAGCAACCGTATGCCGGGCCCCCCACCGTTCGATCTGTCCGCAAAGGGTTGATCGTGGTATACCAGCGTCCTAGCATGCCGGCATGTCGGACAGGGGACCTCTGCCGCCGCTGGGCGCCGTCCAGTCCCGGTCCGACCTACTGGTGGAGGCGGTTCGCGATGCGATCCTGTCCGGCCACTTCAAGCCCGGCCAGCTGCTGGTGGAGCGGGAACTCGCCGCGGCGTTCGGGGTCTCCAAGACGCCCGTGCGGGAGGCCTTGAAGGTTCTCGCTCGTAGCGGTCTCGTCGAACGCGATCCGTACCGAGGTACCTCGGTGCGCCGGGTGGATCGGCAGATGGTGACCTCGGTGTACGAGGTGCGGTTGCTTCTCGAACCGGAGGCCGTTCGCCGTGCCGCTGCGGAACACTCCCGCGAGACCCTGGCGGCCGCCGGGCGGACGTTGGGGCGGGCACGCGAGGCCGGTGCGGAACCCGACCACGTCGGCCTCAGCCGGCTGAATCGCCGGTTCCATCGGGAGCTTTACGCGCCTTGCCCCAACAAGCTGCTGACCGGAATGCTCGACGGGCTGCAGGAGCAGGTGGCGCTCATCGCGGTGGCCGGCTGGCGGGCCCAGCCAACCTGGCAGGAGGAGGCCGACGACCACGCTGCGATCTTGGCGGCCGTTCAGCAGGGCGATGCCGACGGGGCGGGACGCCTGCTGCGACGGCATGTCGAGACGTTCTACGGGCGGATGATGGCCTCCCTCGGACCCGACCTCGGACCCGACCTTGGACCCGAGACGGACACCGACCCCCGACCGCCCGAGACGCGGAGGGCAGCGCAGTGATCCACCCCGTGACCCGCACAACGGCCCGCGCGCTGACACCGGACGAGCTCCGCCGGTGCCTTCAGGGTGTCATCGCCGTCCCGGTGACCCCGTTCGCGGACTCGGGGCGGCGGGTGAACGCGGAGGTCACCCGCCAACTCGTGGGCCACATCGATCGGGCGGGGGTGCACGCCGTGACGGCGCTCGGCAACACCGGCGAGATCTTCCAGCTCACCGGGGACGAACGGGCGGCGGTCCTGGAGTCGGTGGCGGACGGCTGTGAGCAGGCCGCCCGCATCGCCGGCGTCGCGGGTCCGCTCGCGGAGGCGCTCAACACCGTCGATCGCGTCCGCGAACTGGGGTACGACGCCGTGATGCTGCACGATCCCGTCGACACGTTCGCGGCGGGCCAGGGCCTGGTGGACTACGTGACGGGAGTGGCCGAGGCGGCGCCCCTTCCGGTGATCCTGTACGTGCGGACGCCTCGCTGGGGACTCGAGCAGCTGCTGCGGGCCGTCGAACACCCGAACGTGGTGGCCGTCAAGTACGCGGTCACCGATCCGGCGAGCGTGTCGAGCGTGCTGAGCTCGTCCGACCTTCGGCGCGCCTGTGAGTGGGTCTGCGGTTCGGCCGAGACCACGGTCCCGATCTTCGCCGCGTTCGGGGTGTCCGGGTTCACCTCGGGCATCGCGAGCGTCAGGCCGTTCCTCCCGCTGTCCCTTTGGCGGGCAACCCGGGAGGACTGGGCTGCCTTCCGCGCGATCTACACACGGATCGTGCCGTTCGAGACGCTGCGCCTGGCGCACGGGGGACGCTTCAACATCGCGGCGGTCAAGGCCGCGCTGACCGAGGACGGGTTCGACGTCGGGGATGTGCGTCCTCCCTGCGTCCCGCTCGACGATGCCGGCCGCGACGCGGTGAGGCGGATCCTGCGTGACTGGGACCTAGCCGAGAAGGGATACCGGTGATGGGCCGAATAAAGAGGCTGCTGGACAGGTTAGATTCGCTGTTCGAGTATTTCGGCTTGGCCTGCCTGGCCGCCGTCGTCCTCATGGTGATCTGGCAGATTGCCTCCCGGGAACTCCGCAGCGTCACACCCACCTGGTCCGAGGAGAGCTCCCGGATTCTACTGATCTGGATCGGATTTCTGGGTATCGCCCTCGGAGTTCGCGAGCGCGCTCACATCTCCATAACGATCCTGGTAAGCCGGCTGCCGAAATGGGCGCAGGCCGCGGTGCAGATGTTTGTCTACGCGGTGGTTTTCCTCTTCGGTCTGTACCTGGTGATCCAGGGCGCACAGTTCACCGCGCACACCCGAGTGGCCACGCTGCCCGCCACGGGGCTGCCACGCAGCGTTCTCTACGTGATCATGCCGATCGCTGGCGCGATGGTCTGCATCTACACGGTGCTGCAGGTACTGGGCGTTCGGACCGAAAAACATCGAAGCTCGGAACAGGAACAGAAAATCGAGTGACCGTGGAGGTCAGTTGCCTCTCGACAGCGTGGCGATAGCCGTTCTCTTCGGAGCCTTCGCGTTGCTGCTGGTGCTCAAGGTTCCGATAGCCCTGGCGCTCGCGCTCGCCTCGATATCCACGGCCTACTATCTCGGTATCCCGCTGCCGACGATCGGTCAGCGAATGGTCGCCGGCCTGGATGTCTTCGCGCTGTTGGCGATACCATTCTTCATCTTGGCCGGAGAGATCATGGGGGCGGGCGGGATCTCCCGGCGGCTGATCGCGCTCGCCAACATCTTCGTGGGCTGGCTTCGCGGCGGGCTCGGGATGATGAACGTGGGCGCCAGCACATTCTTCGGTGCGCTCTCCGGGTCCTCGGTGGCGGACGTGTCGGCCATCGGATCGATCCTCATCCCGATGATGAAGAAGAAAGGATACGAAACCGACTACGCGGTCGGCATCACCATCTCGGGCGCGAGTCAGGCCGTGATGATCCCGCCCAGCCACAACTTGATCATCTACTCGCTCGCCGCAGGCGGGGTTTCCATCGGCGCCCTGTTCACCGCGGGCGTGGTTCCCGGGCTGCTGCTCGGACTGGCTCTCATGGTTCTGGCCTACATCCTGGCGGTCAGGCGCGGCTACCCGAAAGAAGAGTTCGTCCCGGCGCGGGAGATCCCCAGGATTGTCTGGGAAGGACTGCTCAGCCTCCTCACGCCTGTCATTATTCTGGGCGGAATCGTCAGCGGCCTGTTCACCGCCACCGAATCGGCCGCCATCGCGTGTGTTTACGCCTTCTTCCTTACCTTCGTCGTCTACCGGGACGTTCCGCTCAGCCACATGTTGACGATCCTGCGGCGGACCTTCAGAACGCTGTCCGTCGTCTATTCATCATCGCGTCCGCCTCCGCCTTCGGCTATCTGCTGGCTTTCCTGCAGGTGCCCGCCATGATGACCGACGCCCTGCTGGGGCTATCGGACAGCAAGATCGTCATTCTGCTGCTCGTCAACGCGCTGTTGCTGGCACTGGGCGCCATCATGGACATGGCGCCGTTGATCTTGATCATGACCCCAATTCTGCTACCCGTGGCCAACGCTGTCGGAATGGACCCGGTGCAGTTCGGGATAATGCTCCTTCTCAATCTCTCGGTGGGTCTTATCACGCCGCCGGTGGGCAACGTACTGTTCGTCGGCTGCGCCATCGGGAACATATCAGTCGAAAAGATGTCCCGGAGCATGATCACGTTCTATCTGCCGATGCTCATCGTGCTCCTGCTCATCACCTTTGTCCCTGCGTTGTCGATGACCCTTCCCCGCTTGCTTGGCCTATGAAGGAGAACCTCCGTGACACACATCAACGCCGGCACCTTGAGCCGAAGAGATTTGTTGAGACTGGGCGGCGTCGGCCTTGCCGGGGCCGCATCGCTGGGGATCGCCGGGTGCGGCGGTGGCGGCGGGGGGGCCGGCGGCCGGTCCCGCTTCCGCTTGGCGGAAGTCCAGCCGGACGACTATCCCACCACCCTGGGTGACAAGAAGTTCGCCGATCTGGTCCGGGAGCGCACGGACGGACGGATCGACATCCGAGTCTTCGCCAACGGCCAGCTCGGCGAGGAGGCGGCGGTCATCGAGCAGGTGCAGATCGGCGCGATCGAGATGACCCGGGTGAGCTCGGCTCCCATGACCGAGTTCGCCAGCGGCATGGGGGTGTTCAACCTGCCGTTCATCTTCGACAGCGGCGAGCACATGTGGAAGTTCCTGAACGGCGCGGACGGCCAGCGGCTGCTGGACGGACTGGAACCGTCCGGGTTCAAGGGGCTGGCCTACTACGACGCGGGGGCCAGGAGCTTCTACACGACGAAGAAGGAGGTACAAAGCGTCGAGGACCTGCGGGGCCTGAAGTTCCGCGTACAGCAGGCTGACGTCAGCGTCGCGTTCATCAAGGCCCTCGGCGCCTCGCCGACGCCCATGGACTACGGCGAGGTGTACAGCTCGCTGCAGAGTGGCCTGATCGACGGCGCGGAGAACAACCCGCCCAGCTACCACTCGTCCTCCCACTACGAGGTGGCGAAGAACTACACCCTGGACGAGCACACCCGGGTGCCGGAGGTGCTGATCATGAGCCAGGACAGATGGAATGGGCTGAGCGACGAGGACAAGGAGATCATCCAGGGGGCGGCGAAGGAGTCGGTGGCGTTCCAGAGGGAGAAGTGGGACCAACGGGTGACCGAGGACATGGAGAAGCTTCGTGCCGCGGGCGTCAACATCATCGAGATCGACGACCCCGCCCCGTGGCGTGAGGCGACTCGGTCGGTCATAGAGCGCTACCGCAAGGAGTACGGCGAGGTCCTCGACCAGATCGCCGCGGCGCGATGATGATGTCCCTATGGAGATGACCGGCGGCGAGGCTCTGGCACGTCAACTTGCTCTGGAGGGCGTCTCCCAGGTGTTCGGCGTGCCGGGGGTACAGCTCGACTACGCGCTCGACGGGCTCGCGAAGCTCCCGGATGACCCGGTGAGATTCGTCACAACCCGCCACGAGCAGGCGGCGTCGTACATGGCGGACGGTTCGGCACGGTCGACGGGGGAGGTTGGGGTGTGTGTGGTGGTGCCCGGGCCGGGGCTGCTCAACGCGTCCGCCGGTCTGGCCACCGCGTACGCGTGCTCGTCGCCGGTGGTGTGTGTCTGTGGGCAGATCCCGTCCGGGGCCATCGGACGTGGTCTGGGCGTCCTGCACGAGATCCCGGATCAGTCGGGGGTGCTCGGGTCCCTCACCAAGTGGTCGGGCATCGCCTCCGAGGTGGGACAGGTGCCGGGGCTGGTGCGGGAGGCGTTCCGGCAGGCGCGGGCCGGGCGGCCACGGCCGGTCGGCGTCGAGGTTCCGCCGGATGTCCTGGAGGCCACCGGCCGGGTCGACCTGGTCCAGCCCGACGGTTCGGCCGGCGACGTCGCCGCAGGCGCGGTACTTCCCGACCCGGAACTGCTGGACAAGGCGGCGTCCCTGCTTCGTTCGGCGCGGCGGCCGGTCATCTACGCCGGTGGGGGAGCCGTGGGGGGCAACGCCGGCGAGCCGCTGCGGGAGCTGGCCGAGGCGCTCGAGGCGCCGGTAGTGATGAGCCCGAACGGGCGCGGCGCACTGTCGGACCGTCATCGTCTCGCGCTCACCAGCGTCGGCGGATCCCGGGTCCTGCCGGACGCCGACGTCGTCCTGGTGGTGGGCAGCCGTTTCATCACGCCTCGTGGTACGCCCGTGCCCACGTCCGCGGACGCATCGGTCGTGCTGCTCGGCGCCGACCCGGCGGATCTCGGCGATCCCCGGGAGCCGGCCCTGGCGGTCCACGGTGACGCCCGGCTCGGCCTTGCCGGCCTGCTGGAACGGGTGGACGGGCTGCCTACCCGACCATCCCGCCGGTCGGAGCTGGAGGAGGTACGCCGGTGGTGCGACGAGGAGATCGCTCGGTTGGAGCCGCAGGCGTCGTGGGTGCGGGCGCTGCGGTCCGCGATCCCCGAGGACGGGGTGCTCGTCGCCGAGCTCACCCAGGTCGCCTACCTGACCCGGGCCGCCTATCCGGTCTACGGACCGCGCACCTACCTCGGCCCGGGCTACCAGGGGACGCTGGGCTACGGCTTCCCGACGGCGCTCGGCGCCAAGGCCGCGAACCCGGACCGTGCGGTGGTGTCGATCACCGGCGACGGCGGCTTCGGCTACGCCCTGCCGGAGCTGGCCACCGCGCGTCAGTACGGCATCGGCGTGGTCACGGTGGTCTTCGACGACTCGGCGTACGGCAACGTGCGGCGCGACCAGCGGGATAAATTCGGGGCCCGGTTCATCGGCAGCGAGCTGCGCAACCCCGACTTCGTCGCGCTGGCCGGCGCGTTCGGGATCGGTGCCGAGCGCGCGACGACGCCGGAGCGGCTGGCCGCCGTGCTGCGGGAGGCGTTGGCAGCGGGTGAGCCGTTCCTCGTCGAGGTCCCGGTGGGCGAGATGCCCAACCCGTGGGGGCTGCTCGGCCGCTTCGGCACCCCGTAAACCGCCAAAGGGGCGCCGGCTGCTAGCGCGCGGGAGGCGCTCGGTCGACCCACTTCTCGACCGTGGGGGGCTGCCAGCGCGGCATGGCGTCGAGGAGCCGTGCCGGTGTCGGTTCCACGATGATCAGATCGCGGTGCTCGGCCGGGATGAACCGCTCCTGCACCGCGTGATCGACGAGGCGCAGTAAGGGCTGATAGAAGCCGGCAACGTCGAGCAATCCGCACGGCTTGACCTGCAACCCGAGCTGCACCCAGGTGACTGCCTCGATGAACTCCTCCAGCGTCCCGAAGCCACCCGGCAGAGCGACGATCCCGTCCGCGAGGTCGGCCATCATCGCCTTGCGTTCGTGCATGCTGGCGACCACCCGCAGGTCGGTGAGCCCGTCGTGGGCGATCTCCTTTTTCATCAGCTGGTCCGGGATGACGCCGATGGCCTCGCCGCCGCCGGCCATCACCGCGTCGGCGACGACGCCCATCAGCCCGACCTTGGCGCCGCCGTAGACTAGCCCGACGCCGCGCGCGGCCAGTTCCCCTCCCAGCTCGGCGGCCGCGGACCGGTAGTCCGGTCGGGCGCCCGGAGTCGACCCGCTGAACACGCACACGCGCCTCATGCCGCTCCGATCCGTTGGTCGTGCACTTGGGCGATCATGGAGGCCCGCAGCATCCACTCCCGCGCGGCCTTGGGGTCGGCCGCCGTGGCGCGGAGCCTCGCGTGGTTGGCCGCGCGGACGGCCGGGTCGCTCTCGGCCATGATCGTGGTATTGCGGTGGGTGTCGGCGCGTACGTAGTCGATCGCGACTGTGCGGCGGGCGCGGGCGTAGGTGTCGAGTTCCTCGTCCACGCGATCGGTGTCTCCGCTCAGGACCCGGACGAGCCGGAGCCCGGCGTCCATCGCGTCGTGGATGCCGCTGTTCAGCCCCATGCCGCCCAGCGGGCTGTTGATGTGCGCGGCGTCGCCGAGGAGCAGCACCCGCCCGGCACGGAAGGCTCCAGCGACCCGCTGGTGCACGTTGTAGATCTGCCGGTCGAGAATCTGGTACGGCCGGCCGAGCGGGTGGAAGCCCGCCAAGCGCTCCTGCATCCGCTTCTCGGAGGTCGCGACCTCGACCGGCTCGTCCATCGGTACCGGGAAGAGGGTCCGCCACGAGTCCGGGGTCCGGAGAGCGAACAGAAACTCCTTCGGGTCCGAGATGTAGGAGACGTCCGCGAGGTCGGGTACGCAGTCGGCGCGCAGATCCTCGGCCATGCTGATGATGATGAAGCGCTGCGGATAGGTCATCCCGTCGAACGGAATCTCCAGCTGCCGGCGTACGATGGAGGAGGCCCCGTCGGCGGCGAGAACGAAGCTCCCGGCGATGCTCTCGGTCCGGCCGTCGACTTCCACCTGGACGACGGCGCCGTCGCCCTCGTTCGTGACGTCGGTCACCTCGTGCCCGAACCGCAGGTCGGCCTGAGGTGACCGGGCGAGCCTTTCGAGGAGCATCGCCACCAGCCGTTGTTGGTTGAGCTGGAGTCGGTACGGGAACCGGGTGACGTCGGCGAGCACGCCGAACTCGAACTCGGCGACGACGCCCTCCGTGCGGTCCCGGAACTGGTACCGCGGTACCGCCAGCCCTTCGCTGTGCATGTCGTCGACGACGCCCAGCTGGTCGAGCAGTTCGAGCGTCGCCGCGTGGAACGTCGAGGCCCGCCAGTCGGTTTGCGGCTCCGGTGCGGCCTCGAGCACGGTCACCGCGATCCCCCGGGAGGCCAGCAGCCAGGCGGCGGTGAGGCCGACCGGTCCGGCGCCGACGACGATGGGATCGGATGTCATGAGGCGCCTCCCAAAGTGAGCATCACAGCGAGCGCCAGCGAACCGGCCGGTCCGGCGGAGCGTCGAGATACGCCGGGCAGCAGGGTCATGGTGGCGGTCACCTCCAGCGTGATCGAGGTCGAGGTTAGCTGTGGCCTCCCCGACGAGATCGATCTTGTAGTACCAAGAAAGCCTGGACCAGAGAGGTCCAGTCAACGCTACGAGGCGGACGGTGCCATGACAGACCCGCATCGACTCTCCGCGGCGCAGGCCGCGTCCCTCATCAGTGCCGGCCGGTTGACCTCGGAGGAGCTGGTTCGCTCGTGCCTGGACCGGATCGGCGAACGGGACGGTGCCGTCGGCGCGTGGGAATTCCTCGATCCCGACCTCGCCCTCCGGGCGGCGCGGCAACGGGACGGCGAGCGGCCGCGCGGCCCCCTGCACGGCGTGCCGATCGGGATCAAGGACATCGTGGACACCGCTGACCTCCCCACGGCTTGTGGCTCTCCGATCTACGCCGGACGCCGCCCAGCCGACGACGCCGCGTGTGTCCGCCGCCTCCGCGATGCCGGCGCCGTCATCATCGGCAAGACGGTGACCACCGAGTTCGCTCTCTTCCGGCCGGGAAGGACGGTGAACCCGCACGATCCGGCGCGCACCCCCGGCGGGTCCTCGAGCGGTACGGCCGCCGCCGTCGCCGACTACCACGTGCCGGTCGCGCTGGGCAGCCAGACCGCCGGCTCGATCGTGCGGCCAGCGTCCTTTTGCGGGGTCTTCGGCCTGAAGCCGACCTACGGTTCCTTCGAGCTGTCCGGCGTCAAGATGATCAGCTCGTCCCTGGACACGCTGGGACATCTGGCCCGTGCCGCCGAGGATCTCGCCGTCGTTGCCCAGGTGCTGTCCGCGCGGGGACCGGCCGGCTTCGACCTCGGGGCGACGTCGCTGAACGGACGGACGCCGAGGATCGGGTTCGTGCGGATGCCCGAGTGGGGCCGGATCGACCCGGACGCCAGGGACCGCATCGAGCGCGCGGTCGACCGGCTTGCGTCGCAGACCTTCGTCGACGAGATCGCCGCGCCGGCCGGGTTCGAGAATCTGGCCGAGGCACAGATCACGATCATGGAATGCGAGGCCCCGCGAGGGCTCGAGGAGGAGTGGCGTCGGCATCCCGACCAGCTCAGCGAGGGGCTCCGCGCCCTGCTGGAACGGGGAAACGCCCGGCCGCCGGAGACCTACCGGGACGCGCAGCGTGTCGCCGGGGAGTGCCGGGGGAGGATCGGCGAGCTGTTCCGGGACGTCGACGTTGTGCTGGCGCCCAGCGTGCTCGGTGAGGCGCCGGCCGGACTCGACACCACGGGGGACCCCCTGCTGTGCCGAGCGTGGACGCTGCTGGGCACGCCGGCCGTGGCAGTACCCGGCCTGCTCGGAGCGGACGGCCTTCCGCTCGGCGTGCAGGTCGTCGCCCCGCCGGGGGAGGACGCGACGGCGCTGGCCGCGGCCCGCTGGCTCGCACCCCGGCTGGCCGGGGAGGGATGACGTGGTCGCGGCCGCAAGTGGGGCCGTGAGGAGAAACGTCGCCGCCTGCGTCGCGGCCGCCGCCCTGTTCGCCGGCGGGTGCGGCGGGGCGACTCCCGCTGCCGACTCGGCTCCCGCCCCAGCCGGCACCACGCCGGCCGTCCAGACCCCGACCGGCGGCCCGTCCGATTCGCCCTCCCCCTCGGCGCGGTCGAGCGGACGGTCGCTCGCTGGCGCGGTCGTCGCCCTCGACCCCGGCCACAACGGCGGCAACGGTGCCCATCCGGAGATCATCAACAGACAGGTCGACGCGGGGACGCTGGAGAAGGCGTGCGACACCACGGGTGCGGAGACCAATGCCGGGTACGCCGAGGCGGCGTTCGCCTTCGACGTCGCGAAACGGCTCGCCCGTCGGCTGCGTGCGCGCGGCATCAGGGTGGTGCTCACCAGGAAGACCAACAGCGGGGTCGGTCCGTGCATCACGAGGAGGGCAGCCATCGGCAACAGGGCGAACGCCGACGCCGCGCTGTCCATCCACGCCGACGGCGGGCCGGCGGGCGGCCGGGGTTTCCACGTCATCGAGCCCGCGTCGATTCCCGGGTACACGGCGGCGATCGCGCCCGCCTCCCACCGGCTCGCCCTGCGGATACGGTCCGCCTTCCGAGCGGGCACCGGCCAGCCGTACGCGACCTACATCGGCAGTGCGGGACTGGACACCCGGGACGACCTCGGTGGGCTGAACCTCTCGACCGTGCCGAAGATCTTCGTGGAGTGCGGCAACATACGCAACGCCACGGACGCCGCCCGGCTGTCCGACCCCGCCTTCCGGGAGCGCGTCGCGGCGGCGCTGGAGACCGGGCTGGTTCGGTTCCTACGAAAACATACCGAGTAGTATGGCCGTCGCGACCCACCGGTGAGGAGTCCGCATGCCCATCGTCTGGGAGCCGACGCTCGACGAGGACGGCCGGCGCTGGCGGCAGCTGGCCCGCGAGCTCGCGGCCGACCGCTTCGCCCCACTCGCCGAGGAGCTCGATCGGGAGGGCCGCTATCCCTGGGAGAACGTTGCGGCGCTCGTCGAGTCGGGGCTCGCCGGGCTGTTCATCCCGCGCGACTACGGCGGTCAAGGTGCGTCGTTCGCCACCACCTGCGCGGTCATCGAGGCGGTCTCCCGCGGTTGCGCCTCCACCGGCGCCATCCTCACCGCGTACTCGCTGGGCGGCACGCCGCTGCTGCTCGTCGGCACACCCGAACAGCAGGGCCGGTATCTGGGGGAGATGGCCCGCGGCAACGCGGTGAGCTTCGCGCTTACCGAGGTCGGCGCGGGCAGCGACGCCGCCGCGATCACGGCGTCGGGTCGGCGCGACGGCGACGGCTGGCACCTCACCGGCGAGAAGATCTTCATCGGCAACGGCGGCGCGTCCCGGTACTACGTGGTGTTCGTCCGCACCGATCCCGAGGCCGGCTCCCGCGGGATCACCGCCTACATGGTCGACAGGGACGCGGACGGCGTCACCATCGACCGCTACGAGGACAAGATGGGCCTGCGCGGCACGCTCACCTCCAACCTCAGGCTCGACGTCACGGTCCCGGACGAGGCGCGCCTCGGGGACGTGGGCGGCGGGCTGAAGCTGGCGCTCCGGACCCTCGACGCGGGCCGCATCGGTGTGGCCGCGCAGGCCGTCGGCATCGGCCTCGCCGCCTTGGACATCGCCAGCGTCCAGGCGACCCGCCGGCATACGTTCGGTCGGCCGATCATCGACAACCAGGGCATTTCCTTCCGGCTCGCCGACGTGGCCACCGAGCTGTCGGCGGCCCGGATGCTCACCTTCGACGCCGCGGCGGCCTACGACGAAGGCCGCGACGTTGGTGTGCCCGGGGCGATGGCCAAGCTGTACGCCAGCGAGGCCGCGCATCACGCGGTCGACGCGGCCGTGCAGGTCTTCGGCGGAGCCGGGTACTGCAGGCCCTGCCCGGCCGAACGCCTGTACCGGGACCAGCGGATCGTCGAGATCTACGAAGGTACGTCGGAGATCCAGCGGCTCGTCCTCGGCCGGGCCATCAAGAGGGCAGTGGAGTCCGCGACGAAGGAATAAGCAACAAGGAGGTGTGGCGTGAGCACGTCCTGGACGATGGACGTCCCGTGGCCGGCCGCCGGGCAGATGCGGGTCTACGACCTTGCTCAGCCACTGCACACCGGGATACCACACCATCCGAACCACCCGCCGTATGCCTTCACCCTGACCAAGCGGCACGGCGACGTCGTGTACGAGGGTGAGGTGTCGTCGGCCGCGGAGCTCATCACGACCGGCGGGCACGTGGGCACGCACGTGGACGGCCTGGCGCACGTCTCCTGCGGCGGGCGGCTGCACGGGGGCGTGGACGTCGCCGATCACCAGTCGTACGGCGAGGGTGTCCGCGTGCACGGCATCCACGAGATCGCCCCCTTCGCGGCGGGCGGTCACCTGGTGGACGTGCCGGGCCTGCTGGGGCGCGCGCTCACCCCCGACGACGGGGTGACCGCCGGGATGCTCGAGGACTGGTTCGCCGAGCACCCGGCCCCCGGGCCCGGGTCGGTGGTCTGCGTGCGGACCGGGTGGGATGCGTACTGGTCCGAGCCGGCCCGCTTCCTGGGCGTCGGGAGCGGGGCACCCGGTGTCGAGCTGAGCGGTGCGCGCTGGCTCACCGAGCGGGGCATCCTCGCCACCGGCGCCGACACGGTGGCCTACGAACGGACGCCGAGTCCGAGCCTTCCGGTGCACGTCCATCTCCTGGTCGACAGCGGCGTGTTCATCATGGAGGCGATGAACCTGGCCGGTCTCGCCTCCTCCCGGTCGTACGAGTTCTTCTTCACGGCGACACCGCTGAAGATCCGGGGCGGCACCGGGTCGCCGATTCGTCCGCTCGCCTTCGTCCCGGCCGGTCCCGGGGACGGCCCGCGGTGACCGAGGCAGGCGCGCTGCGGCAGCACGTCCGGCCCGGGGCCGGCCCGGGCGGCCGTCAGGCCGTTCTCGAGGCCGCGGCGCTCGCCTTCACCCGCAACGGGTACACGGCGACGAGCATCGACGACATCGCGGACGTGCTCGTCGCCACCAAGGGGCGCGTGTACCACTACTACCGGAGCAAGCTGGACATCTTCCTCGACGTCATGATCTCGGGCATGAGGGAGCTGACCGAGCGGGTCGGACCCGTTGCCGGGGACCTGCGCCTCGGCCCAACCGAGCGGCTCCGGCAGATGGCCCGCATCCACGCCACCCTGATGATGACCAGGCATTCGTTCCAGCGTGTCGCCGTGCAGGGTATCGAGATGCACCTGGCCGGATCCCTGCGGCCGAGGCAGCGCCGGACGTGGGACGAGATCATCGCCATGCGGGACCGCTACGAGCAACTGTTCGCCGACGTCGTCGAGGCCGGCCAGGGCAGCGGTGAGTTCCGGGAGACCCCGGCCCGGCTTGCCACCAAGCCGCTGCTCGGTGCGCTCAACTGGACCACCATCTGGTACCGCCCGGAGGAGGTCCAGCAGGAGGGCGCGGGCCCGGCGGTTCAGCGGATCGCCGACGAGCTCGCCGAGTTCGTCGTCGGCGGTCTGCGGAAGGTGCCCGACACATGAGTCCGTTCTCCGAGAGCTTCTGGTCCGAGCGGGAGATCTGGTCCCGGGACCGGCTCGCCGACTTCCAGCTTCGCGCGCTGCGGACCCAGCTGGATCGGGTGGCTCGGACCAGCGGGTTCTACCGGGACCGCCTCGCGGAGGTCGGACTCGAGCCCGGAGACCTTACCGACCTGGAGGATCTCGCTGCCCTCCCCGTCACCACGAAGGCCGACTACGTCGCCGCCCTGGAGCGCCGCCCTCCGTGGGGAGATGCGCTGTCGGTCGAGCTCGACGACGTGGTGCGCGTCCACTACTCGTCCGGAACCACCGGCGCGCCGACCCCGGTGTGCTGGACGGCGGACGACCTGGACCGCTGGGCCGACCTGTACGCCCGCTGCGCGTACGCGCAGGGTGTCCGCGCCGGCGACGTCTACCAGTGCCTGTTCAGCTTCGCCTGGTTCGTCGGCGGGCTCGGCGCGGTCGCAGGCTACCAGCGCATCGGGGCCACCTGCATTCCTGGCGGGTCAGCGGACACCGAGCGGCAGATCGACACCATCCTCCGCTACCGCGTCACCGCCGTCGGCGGCACGCCGTCGTTCCTGACCCACCTGGCCGAGACGGCCCGCAACACGGGTAGGCCGCTGGACGCCGGACGGGTCCGGCGAGCGATGGTGGGCGGCGAGCCGGGAGGGTGTGTCCCGGCGGCCCGCGCGCTCATCGAGCGGCTATGGAACGCCAAGTGCTACGACGGGTACGGCAGCCTCGAGTTCCAGCCGATCGCCTGGGAGTGCACCGAGCAGGCCGGCGGGCACCTGGCCGAGGATTTCTGTCTCGCGGAGGTGGTGGACCCGGAGACCCGGCGGCCGGTGCCGGACGGAACGCCCGGCGTGCTCGTACTCACCCATCTGGACAAGCAGGCCAGCCCGTTGATCAGGTGGTGGACAGGTGACGTGGTGGTTCGGGATTCCGGCCGGTGCCGGTGCGGCCGCACCCATGCCCGGCTGCCCGGCGGGGTCCGCGGCAGGGCCGACGACATGCTGGTCGTCCGCGGCGTCAACCTGTTCCCCAGCGCGGTGGAGAACATCGTCCGGCGCCAGCCGCACACCACAGGGGAGTACCTGATCGTGCTGGACGATGATGTACGCGATCCGGTGAGTGGCTTTCTGACCGGCGTCAAGCTGCGGGTGGAGACGCTGCCGGACGCGCCCGCCGACTTCGCGGACGCGCTGCACCGGAGCATCCGCGCCGAGTTGACGGTGCGGGCCGACGTCGAGCGCGTGCCGGCCGGCTCGCTGCCGCGCAGTACCCACAAGGCCCATCGGGTGGTGCGTGAATGAGTGGTCGGTCTCGCGTGGGGGTTCTCCGGGAGGGCGCCCTGGCCGGGTACGGGTCGCTGGTCACCGGCGCGGGCACCGGGATCGGCCGCGCGATCGCGTTGCGGCTCGTCGAACTCGGCGCGAGCGTCACCGGGCTGGGCCGTCGCGCCGACAAGCTGGCGGAGACCGCCGAGCTGGCGGCCGGCGCTGCCGGCCGGGCCGGCGAGGCCGGTGCATCGGGAGCGGCGGGAAGCTTCCGCTTCCGTTCCTGCGACGTACGCGACGAAGACGAGGTAGTCGCCGCGATCGACGAGGCCGGCGGCGCGCATGGCCTGGATCTGGTGGTCAACAACGCCGGTGGCCAGTTCTTCGCGCAGGCGACCCGGATCAGCCCGAACGGCTGGCGGGCCGTCCTCGACCTCAACCTCACAGCGATCTTCACGGTGCTTCGAGCCGCCCACCCCTACCTCGCCCGGCACGGCGGAAGCGTGGTGAACATCTCGCTGTCCGGCGTGGAAAGGGGCGGAATGGGCATGGCACACTCGATCGCCGCCCGGTCCGGAGTGCTCGGGCTCACCCGCACCCTGGCCCTGGAGTGGGCGGCCGACGGGATTCGGCTCAACTGCGTTGGGCCGGGAACCGTGCTGACCGAGGGGCTGTCCGAGGAGGCGGCCGAGCACTCGCGGAGATCGCTGATCGGGAAGGCCACGCCGATGCGCCGCGCCACCACCGCGGAGGAGGTCGCCGAGCTGGTGGCCTACCTGATGACCGGCCAACTCGTCCAGGTGGACGGCGGAGCCCATCTCGGGCCGGGTCTACACATGCTTCCGGAGAAGGAGCGACCATGAGGGCGGAGACGGACCCGTGAAGGACGGACCCGTGAAGGTGGGAGTCATGCTCGACTCGAACGTCGGCCCGGCAGGACGGCCGGCGCCGAGCCGGGAAGAGGTCCATGCCTTCCACCGCCGGTTCCTGGACTGTGGCCGGATGCTGGACGGTACCGCCGTGGACGGGGTGTTCGTGGCCGAACGGCACGGCCGCACCGACTGCCTCTCACCGGCGCCGCTGGAGCAGCTCGCCGCGCTCGCCGGCGCCACGAGCCGGCTGCGGCTGGGTACGTACGTGCTGATGCCGCCGCTCTACCCGCCGCTCGCCCTGCTGGAGCGGTTGGCGGTCGTGGACCACCTGAGCGGCGGCCGGCTGGTCTGCGGCTTCGGCGCCGGCTACCACCCCGGCTACGCGGTGGTCAACGGTGCCACCATGGCCAACCGTGGTGCGGCGTTCGATGCCTTCCTCGACGAGATGGAGCGCGGCTGGCAACAGGGCGGCATCTGGGTGGACGGCCAGTACGTCCACCTCGTCCCGCCCGCCCAGCGCCCCCGGCCGCCGGTGTGGATCGGCGGGACCAGCGCCCCCGCCGCCCGCAGGGCCGCACGGCACGGCGACGCCTTCGCGATCGGGTTCACCGATCGCCGCGTGCACGGCCTGATCGAGGAGTACCGGGCGGCCTGCGCCGAACGAGGACGAACGCCCCGGCTGGCCCTCATCCAGTCGGCGTGGGTCCATACCGGGGTCGATCCGCGACGGGAATGCCTTACCTACCTGGGTGCCACACTCGCCGCCGAGATGGCGCTGTACCAGCGTCACGGCCAGGTTCGAGCATCTGGCGAGATCACCGCGGACCGGATGCTGCCGTACATGTACGTCGGCGAACCGGACGAGGTGGTCGAGCACGTCCGCGCCGACGTCGCGCGGTTCGGGGTCGACGAGGTGATCCTGCGTGTGCACGTCGGGATCCCGCCGCCGGAGGCGGTGGCCGGCTGCCTCGAGCTCATCGTCGACCGGATCGCCCCCGAGCTGAACGGCCGTACCGACGCGGCGGTGGGAACCGAAAGTGCCCGGCACACCGACGGAGGCCTGCGATGATGGCTGAGGACCCGGTGCAGGAACGGCACCGCGACACCCCCGAGGAGCTCGCCGAGCGGCGTGCAGCGGTGCGCGCACTCGCCCGGGAATGGCTGGACGCCGGCCGCTACCGGCCCGGGTGCGACGCCTGGCTGCGCGGCCACGACCCCGACTTCACCCGCGAGCTGGCCAAGCGCGGGTGGATCGGCATCACCTGGCCGCGTCACCTGGGCGGCGCGTACCGGTCGCACGCGGCCCGCCTGGTCATCACCGAGGAGCTGCTGCGGGCCGGCGCCCCCGTCGCCGCCCATTGGATCGCCGACCGGCAGATCGGCCCGGCGATCCTCAGCTACGGGACGCCGAAGCTGCAGCAGGAGTTCCTTCCCGGTATCGCCGCCGGTGAGCTCACGTTCTGCCTCGGCATGAGCGAGCCCGAGGCCGGCTCGGACCTGGCGGCCGTCCGTACCGCGGCGACCCGGGTGCCCGGCGGCTGGCGGATCTCCGGGCGGAAGATCTGGACCAGCCACGCGCACGAGTCCAGCCACGCCTACGTCCTCGCCCGCAGCGAGCGCACCGAACGCAAGCACGAAGGGCTCACCGAGTTCATCGTCGACATGCGGTCGGACGGCGTGTCGGTGTCGCCGATCGTGGACCTGGCCGGGCGCCACCACTTCAACGAGATGGTCTTCGACGAGGTCTTCGTGGACGACGACCGGGTCATCGGGACGGTGGGGGAGGGATGGTCCCAGGTCACCGCCCAGCTGGCCTACGAGCGGGGCGGGCCGGAGCGGGTCCTGTCCACCTACCCGCTGCTCGCCGCCCTGGTGGAGGCCACCCGTCCGGCGGCGGCCAAACGGCCTGACGGCGCGGCGGCGCGGGAGGTCGGCACGCTGGTCGCGCGCCTGGCCGCGCTGCGCCGCATGTGTTGGGAGGTCGCCCGGGCGATGGACGAGGGGAGAGCGCCGGTACGCGAGGCGGCGGTCCTCAAGTACCTCGGCACCCAGTTCGAGCGGGACGTCATCGAGGCCGGGCGACAGGTGCTCGACCGGCCGCCGCGGCTCGCCGGCGGCGGGGACGACGAGGGCGACGAAGCGGCCCGGCTGCTGGGCGAGGCCGTCCTGGCCGCTCCCGGGTTCAGCATCCGGGGCGGCACGTCCGAGATTCTGCTCACGATCATCGCGAGGGGAGAGACGCGGCGATGACCGAGGTAACCGAGACGTCCCTTCTCACCGAGGTCGTCGACGACGTGCTCGCCGGAACCGGGCCGGACCCGGACGGTCCCCTCCCGCCGCCGCTGTGGCGGACAGTGACCGAGATGGGGTGGCCGCTGGTGGGCATCCCCGAGGACCTCGGCGGCGCGGGCGGCGGCATGCGCGACCTCACGGTCATCGTCGCCGGCGTCGGGCGACATGCCGCGCTGCTTCCGGTCATCGAGACGGCGCTCGCCGCCTGGGTCCTGGCCGTTGCCGGACGCTCCGACCTGCTCGGGGACGAGGACGTCGCCGCGGTCGTCCTCGCGGATCAGGGCACTCTCGGCGCCCCTGGCGAGGTCCGCCTGCACGGTGACGGCCGGGACGGCGGGATCTCCGGGCGCCTCGACCCGGTGCCGTGGGGCCGGGTCGCCCGGCGCCTCGTCGTCTACCCACCGGACACGCATGGGCCGGTGCTCCTCGAGGCGCAGGGACCGGGCAGGACCGTGGAAACCGGTGGGAACCTCGCCGACGAGCCCAGGGACGTCGTCCGGCTCGACGCCGCCCCGGTCTCCGCGTACCTGGACGACGCCGCGCCGGCGGACGAGGTCCGCGCCCGGATGGGGCTGCTGCGGGCCGCGGGGCTTGTCGGCGCGGCCCGGGCGGCCCTCGCGTTTACTCGTGACCACGTCTCGGTCCGTCGTCAGTTCGACCGGCCGCTCACGGCCTTCCAGGCGGTGGCCGCCGGCATCGCCACCATGGCGTGCGGGCTCGCCGAGGCCGAGTCGGCGCTGGAGCGGGCGGCGGCGGTACACGACCGACCCTCCACCGACACCGGCGGGAGGCTCGCGGCGACGGCGGCCGCGCGGGTATGTGCGGGACGGGCCGCGACCGAGATCGCCCGGCTCGCCCACCAGCTGCACGGCGCCATCGGCACGACCCGGGAGTACCCGCTGCACAACGCGACCCGGCGGCTGTGGGCCTGGCGGGACGAGGACGGCGCCGAACACAGGTGGGCAGGCCTTCTCGGCGGGGCGGCCGCCGAGGGAGGCGAAGCGTACCTCTGGGACGCCCTGACCGACTGACTCACCGGATCCCGCTCGCCTCGCGCCTACCCGGATGCGCCGCGTCCTCTCGGCTACTGTTCGTCCGTGCAGGTCTGGACAGCGATCGCCGCCGGGCTCGTCGGAGCCGCCGTCGGGCTCCTCGTCAACCGGCGGATCGGGGTACGCTCGCCCGCGGCACCGGCAGCGGCCGGGGTCATCTTCGCCGTCCTCGCCCTGCGGTTCGGTCTCGATCCGGTGCTTCCGGCCTACCTGTACCTGGCGGCGGTATCGGTGGCACTGGCCCTGATCGACATCGACCAGCGGCGGCTGCCAAACGCGCTCACGCTTCCGTCGTACGTCGTCGGGCTGGTTCTGCTCGGCGCTGCAGCGTTCCTCGTCGAGGACGGGCTTCGGCACTTCGGCTCGGCGCTGGCGGGCATGGCCGGGCTCTGGATCATCTACGCCGTGCTCTTCTTCCTGCACCCCCGCGGCATGGGGTGGGGGGACGTCAAGCTGGCCGGCGTTCTCGGGCTGTACCTCGGGTGGCTTGGGTTCGGCGCATGGACGGTGGGCGCCGTTCTCGCGTTTCTTCTCGGCGCCGTCTACGGGCTGGTTCTCGTCGTACTGCGCCGGGCGACCCGCAAGACGCCCATCCCGTTCGGCCCGTTCATGATCGCGGGAGCGATACTCGCCGTGCTCTTCGGCGGTCGGCTCGCCCCCTACCTCGGGGTTTAGGGTCAGGTACGGTCAGCAAACGTGGGAGGATCTTTACCATGCTGCGCTGGCTGACGGCGGGGGAGTCCCACGGCCCCGCCCTCGTCGCGATCCTGGAGGGCCTGCCCGCGGGTGTGCGCATCACCACGGCCCAGGTGGCCGCGGCGCTTGCCCGCCGCAGGGCCGGGTACGGTCGCGGCGCCCGCATGTCGTTCGAACAGGACCAGGTGGAGTTTCTCGGCGGCGTACGGCACGGGCGTACGCTCGGCGGCCCCGTCGCCGTTCGGATCGGCAACACCGAGTGGCCCAAGTGGGAGCGGGTGATGGCCGCCGACCCGGTGGACCCGGCGGAGCTGGAGGATATCGCCCGGGCTGCCCCGCTCACCCGCCCGCGGCCAGGACATGTCGACCTCGTGGGGATGCAGAAGTACGGCTTCGACGAGGCGCGGCCGGTGCTGGAACGCGCCAGCGCCCGGGAGACCGCCGCCCGGGTGGCCCTCGGCGAGGTGGCCCGCGCGTTTCTCCGCCAGGTGATCGGCGCCCAGGTGGTGAGCCACGTCGCCGCGCTCGGCACGGTGCGGCTGCCCGACGGGATCGCGCCCGGTCCGGACGACGCGGATCGGGTCGACGACGACCCCGTACGGTGCTTCGACCCGGAGACGAGCGCGGCGATGGTCGCGGAGATCGACGCGGCCAAGGAGGACGGCGACACCCTCGGCGGCGTCGTGGAGGTCCTCGCCTACGGGCTCCCGCCGGGGCTGGGCAGCCACGTCCACTGGGACCGCCGGCTGGATGCCCGGGTCGCCGCCGCCCTGATGAGCATCCAGGCGATCAAGGGCGTGGAGTTCGGCGACGGGTTCGTGACCGCGCAGCGGCGCGGCTCGCAGGCGCACGACGAGATCGAGAACACCGCGGAGGGGGTGCGCCGCCTCACCAACCGCGCGGGCGGTGTCGAGGCCGGCATCAGCACGGGGGAGGCGCTGCGGGTCCGCGCCGCGATGAAGCCGATCTCCACGGTGCCGCGCGCCCTGTCGACAGTGGACGTGCGGACCGGCGAGCCCGCCACGGCCCACCATCAGCGCAGCGACGTCTGCGCGGTGCCCGCCGCGGGCGTGGTCGCCGAGGCAGTGGTCGCGCTCGTCCTCGCGGACGTGGCGCTGGAGAAGCTGGGCGGCGACGCCGTCGAGGAGACCGCCCGAAACCTTGCCGGTTACCTGTCTTCCTTGGTGATCAAATGACTCCGGTAGTCGTTCTCATCGGCCCGCCGGGCGGGGGCAAGACCGAGGTCGGTCGGCTGGTGGCCGACCGGCTCGGTGTGACCTTCCGCGACACCGACACCGACGTCGAGGCGCGCGCCGGGACGAGCGTAAGCGACATCTTCATCGACCACGGCGAGGAGCATTTCCGCGCGCTGGAGCGCGAGGCGGTGCGGACGGCGCTCGCCGAACACGACGGCGTGCTGGCGCTGGGCGGCGGCGCGGTGCTCGACGGCGGCACCCAGGACCTGCTGCGTGACCACCACGTGGTCTACCTCGAGGTCGGCTTCGCCGAGGGGGTGAAGCGGGTAGGCCTGGCCCGCGACCGTCCCCTGCTCGTCGGCAACCCAAGGGCCCAGTTCCGGGAGCTGCTGGAGGCCCGCCGCCCCACCTACGAGCGGGTCGCGAACGCCGTCGTCGCCACCGACGAGCGCGAACCGGCCGAGGTCGCCGAGATGGTGCTGCTGACCCTGAAGGAGCGTCCATGACCGGCGGGCCCACCCGGATCCGGGTCGGCGCCGACGAGCCGTACGACGTCGTGGTGGGCACCGAGGTATTGGGCGAGCTGCCCGGGATACTCGGGTCGGGGGCGCAGCGGGCCGCGGTGGTCTTCCCCGAGGTGCTGCCGGGCGTCGGCCGGCAGGTATGCGGTGCGCTGGAACGCGCCGGCCACGAGGCTCACCCCTTCCCGGTGCCGGATGGCGAGCGGGCCAAGGACATCGACGTCGCGCGCGGTCTGTGGTCCGGGTTCGCGGCGGCCGGAATCACCCGCAGCGACACGGTCGTCGGCGTCGGAGGGGGAGCGACAACCGATCTCGCCGGATTCGTCGCCGCCACCTGGCTGCGCGGAGTCCGGGTCGTGCTCGTGCCCACGACCCTGCTCGGCATGGTGGACGCCGCGATCGGCGGAAAGACTGCGGTCAACACCGCCGAGGGCAAGAACCTCGTCGGTGCGTTCCACCCTCCCGCCGGTGTGCTGTGCGACCTCGACTTCCTGGGCTCGCTGCGCCGGGACGACTACGTCGGTGGGCTCGCCGAGATCATCAAGGCCGGTTTCATAGCGGACCCAGCCATTCTCGATCTGATCGAGTCCGACCCGGAGGGTGCGTGCACGCCGGCCGGACCGCACACCCGCGAGCTCGTGGAACGTTCCGTCCGGGTGAAGGCCTCCGTTGTCACCCGCGATCTGCGGGAGACCGGCCTGCGGGAGGCGCTCAACTACGGGCACACGCTCGGTCACGCGATCGAGCTCGTCGAGGGCTACCGCTGGCGGCACGGCGCGGCGGTGTCGGTGGGCATGGTGTTCGCCGCCGAGCTGGCCCGGCACGCGGGACTTCTCGACCCGACGGTGGTGAAGCGGCACCGCCAGGTGCTGGAGAGCGTCGGGCTGCCCACCTCCTACCGCGGCGACGCGTGGCCGAAGCTGCACGAGGCGATGCACCGCGACAAGAAGGCTCGCGGATCCAGGCTGCGGTTCGTCGTGTTGCAGGCGCTGGCGCGGGTCACCCGGCTGGAGGATCCGGACACCGCACTGCTCGCCTCCGCCTACGAGGAGGTCACCCGGTGAACCCGGTGCTCGTGCTCAACGGTCCCAACCTGTCCCGGCTCGGTGTCCGCGAGCCCGATGTGTACGGCACCGCGGACCACGAGGCGCTGGTTGCGCTGTGCCGCGACACCGGCCGTCGGCTCGGCCTGGACGTCGACGTCCGGCAGACCGATGACGAGGCCGAGCTGGTGCGCTGGCTGCACGAGGCCGCCGACGCCTCGACGCCGGTCGTACTCAACCCCGCGGCGTTCACGCACTACTCGTACGCGCTGCGGGACGCGATCGCCATGCGCACCGCACCGCTGATCGAGGTGCACATCTCCAACCCGGCCGCGCGGGAGGAGTTCCGCCACACCTCGGTCGTCGCGGGCGCGGCGACCGGCACGATCGCCGGCTTCGGCCTCCGGTCCTACCAGCTCGCCCTGCGCGCCGTCGCGGAGCTGGTGAGCGAGAACGAGGACAGCGCCGGCCAGACCCGGTGAGTGTCGGGCACCTGCGATCGTCAGGGGTCTTGGTACGGCTCAGGTGGGCTGACGTAGGTGTGCCCAGACGGCGCTGTCCAGGTGTAGCTGCCGTCGGGGTCGCGTTGCACGTCCCACCCGTGCTGCTTGAGATCATGGTGGCGTCGGCAGAGCGGACCCAGATTCTCCGTAGCGGTGGGGCCGTGTGGGTAGGGGATGACGTGGTCGAGGTCGCTGCGCCAGGCCGGCTGCCGACACCCGGGGAACCGGCACGTCACATCCCGGGCGCGGACGAATTCGGCCAACGCGGCCGGGGGCCGGTAGGTGGTGCGCCCGTAGTCGAGCAGCGTCCCGGTGGCGGGGTCGGTCAGCAGCCGCCGCCAGGTGCCGCAGGCGGCGAGTTCGCGGGCCATGTCGGCGGGGATGGGCCCGTACCCGGCGAGTTCGCCGGGTTGGTTGTCCAGGCCGAGCAGGGTGCCGGCGCCGACGGTGACCTGTACCTTGGCCGCGATTCCCGCGGCTTCGTCGGCGGCGCCGGTGTGTGGATTGGTGCCCAGACACAGCTCGACCAGCGCGTCCGCGCGCCGCTGATCGATGCTGCGGCCATCGTCGGGGGTCTTGGCCGCCCGCGCCATGTCGGTGAGCTTGTCGTAGATCGCCCGGGTGTGGTGCGCCACCGTCGATGCTGGTGAGGCGCGCGTACGCGATTACGGCGACACGCCGACAGCGACCGCCGAGACACTGTCCGGCCCGTCCGGATAGCCCCGCGCACCGAGAAACTTCGCGTACGACCTGCCGTGGTCACCCCCTCGGCCCGTCCGCATGCCAGACAACGACGATGAGCTGGCTCGTCGGCTTGCGCAGCTGTGTCTTTACCGTGCATTTGCATTGTGACTTGGAGACGATTACATGCAGTTGCATTGTGAAAGGAGTGGCTGTGCCGAAGGTGGTCGATCACAGGGTGCGGCGGACCGAGCTCGCTGACGCGGTGATGCGGTTGGCGGCTCGTGAGGGCTTGTCGCTGATAAGCCTGCGGTATGTGGCCGCCGAAGCGGGTGTGTCGATGGGGTTGGTGCAGCACTACTTCGGCACCAAGGACGAGATGTTCAGCTTCGCGATCCAGGTGGTGCGAGAACGCGTCGAGCAGCGGCTGGCTGACCGCTCGGCGCAGCTCGGGGCGGAGCCGCAGCCGCGGCAGGCGGCCGAGGCTCTGCTACGCGAGCTGCTTCCCCTGGACGACCGGCGCTGGCTTGAAGGGCATGTCGGGCTCGCCTACGCGGCCTACAGCGCGGTACGACCTGACTTGTCAGCGCCGCTTCGCGAGCAGACCCGCCAGCTGCGGGAGTTTCTCACCGTGCAGATTCGCGCGACCCGCGGGGAGCGCGACGGGATGCTCCCGTCTGCGGACGTAGCCGCGACCACCTTGGTGTCCCTCGTTGAGGGGTTGAGCATGCACGTGCTCACCGGTCACTTGTCCGCCTCCGAGGCGGTAGCGGCCTTCGAGGCCCAGCTCGCGGTCGCCTTCGGCGCCGCCCCCGAAGCGGTCCCAGCGAAGAAAGGACAGCGGTGAGTGCAACACACGCGCAGCGGAGCAAGCGGGGGCAGTCCCCGATCGAGCGCGACCTTCAGGTGAGCGCGCGGGACGGCACGACCTTGCTGGTCGACCACCACTGGCCGAGGCTACGACCCGATGCCGCCGGCGCCGGCACTGGCGCGGTGGTATGGATCCGCACCGCCTACGGCCGCAAGGGCATGGCCACGTTCGCTAAGCGGTTCGCCAAGCTCGGGGCGCACGTGCTGGTGGAGGCGGTACGTGGCACCGACGGGTCAGGCGGGGTCTTCGATGGCATCCGCCTCGATCCGCGCGACGGAGCCGACGTTGCGGCATGGCTACGCCATCAGGAGTGGTTCCCCGGGCGGATCGTCACCTGGGGGACCAGCTACCTCGGATACGCGTCGTGGTCGCTGGCCGCCACTGCCGTCCCGGAGTGGCACGCGGCGGTCTTGCACGACACCCAGGCCGAGGCTCGTCCCGTCGTGTTCCCCGGGGGCGTCTTCAACGGCGTGATGCTCACCCTGGTCCAAGTCATCGACTGGCTCGACCGACACCCGAACGCCTCGATGGCGCGCTTCCTGCTCGCCTCGATCCGGGGCGCCCGGAAGTCCGACAAGGTCCTGCAGACCGCGCCCCTGGGCACCGCGGACGAGCGGCTGGTCGGGCACCGCGCCGACTACTTCCGGGAATGGCTGGACCACGAGAACGACGACGAGTACTGGCAGCGGCTGAACCTGCGCCCCAACGCACCCCGGATGCCCAGCCAGGTCCATCTGGCCACGGGATGGTACGACACGGGGCTGCCGAGCACGCTGCTGGACTATGTGGCGTTGCGCGAGGCCGGCAAGAGCGCCCGACTGGTGATCGGACCCTGGTACCACGGCCAGGGTTTCTTCAACAAGGCGTACGCGGCTGAGGTTGACGGCGTCGTCGCCGGCGCCGTCCGCGGTGAAACCGCCATCGACCGCCCGTCGGTGTGCGTGCACGTCGGCGGAGCAGACGAATGGCGCGAACTGGCCGACTGGCCGCCCCCGGGGGCCCAGCAGGCCGTCTGGCACCTGCAGCCCGGCGGCGGGCTCGACCGGTCCCCGGCGCCGACGTCCGAACCGGACCGCTACCAATACGACCCGGCCAACCCCACACCCGCCGTCGGAGGTGCGCAGGAGAACTGGACCCGCAACGCCGGCGCCAAGGACAACCGCAAACTGGAAAGTCGCGACGACGTGCTCACCTACAGCACCGACGCGCTCACCGAGGACCTGGAGGTGATCGGCCCGGTCACCGCCGAGATCGTGATGCGGTCCAGCCTCGAGCACACCGATCTGTTTGCCCGGCTCTGCGATGTCGACCCCAAGGGACGCTCGAACAACCTCTGCGATGGCATCCGGCGACTGCGACCCGGCGACCCCACAACAGCCGAGGACGGCACCCGACGGGTGACCATCGATCTCCTGGGCACCGCGCACCGGTTCAACGCAGGCCACCGCATCCGACTACAGGTCAGCAGCGGCGCCCACCCCCTCCGCGTGCGCAACCTCGGCGCCGGCGCCCCACTCACCACAGGCACCGAGATGCGCACAGCCGACCAGGAAATCTTTCACGACCCCACGCACCCATCAGCCCTTACGCTTCCCATCTATAGCCCGCCAAGCCCAGTCGCGACACCGTGACACTCAGCCACTACGGACGAGTCGCAGTTGGCGATCCCCAAACGAACAGCCCTCCCTGCGAACGCAAGTTCGATCAGATCGCGAAAGTCGAGAACCCTCGTGTTTCGTAGCTGCCAGGTGGGGTTTGTCTCGACTGAGATGGTCGAATAGGGGTCTTGCGGCAGCCGCGCTGTGCCGTGGGAGGGCGGCGCGGACCGCTGCACGCGTTGGCGGGCTGGTCTCGTCATCGCGGGGCGTTCAGGCCAGGACGGCTGGCTTGAGCACTTCCTCGCACCATCAGTTTTCGAAGAGGCCCTCGGGGACGACGGTCTCGTGCTGATTCTTGGTGAAGTGCATGTTCCAGCGCAGGTCGGCCAAGTCGGCGGGGTCGGCGGTGGGCATCTCGGGCACAGGTGCACCTGCGGCCCGAGATGCCTTGAATTCCGCGTCAGCGGCGCTGCCCACTATGTCTGGGCGGCCAGGGCCGGAGGCCAGCCGCGCATGTGAGGCCAGCCGCGCATGTGAGGCCAGCCCTGGACGGCGCTGGCTCCTTGGGCGCTGAGGATGGCGCCGTCTCGCAGCTCGACCATGGGGGAGGATTCCCGAACCAATGCGAGGAGCGTGTAGGCCGTCCTCGGCATGACGTCAGGGGGATTCAGCCGCCAGACGCTGGGGCGTGCTCGCGGGAACTGTTTCGGGCATCCATCACCTCGGCCAGATCCGGCGTTCAAGGGCCGTACCCTTGGGCCATGCCTGACATCCATGCCCACCGCCGCGCGCGCTTGGCCGCCGTGCTGGCCGAACGCGAGCTCGACGCCGCCCTCGTCACCCGCCTGGTGAACGTGCGTTACCTCACCGGGCTGGCGAGTTCCAACGCTGCCCTCCTGCTCACCCCGGAGGGGGAGGGGGTTCTCGCCACCGACGGCCGGTACGCCGTGGCGGCGCGGCAGCAGGCGGCGGACGTGGAACTGGTCGTCGACCGCAAGGTCGCCGCCACACTCACCGCCCGGGCGGCCTCGGAAGGCGCGCGCAGGCTGGCCATCGAGACCCACGACGTCACCGTCGAGCTGCACGGGCAGCTCGGCGAGGCGGCACCCGAGACGGAGCTCGTGCCCCTCGGCCGGGCCGCTGAGGAGCTGCGTACCGTCAAGGACGAAGAGGAAACCCGTCTTTTGCGGGAGGCCTGCGCGATCACCGACCGAGCGTTCGCCGACATGCTCGCGAAGATCCGGGCCGGCCTGACCGAGCGCGAGATCGCGTTCGCGCTCGAGGCGCGGATGATGGAGCACGGGGCCGAGAGCCGATCGTTCGAGACGATCGTCGCAGGCGGTCCCAACGGCGCCAAGCCGCATCACGACCCCACGGACCGTCCACTGGCCGTCGGTGATCTCGTCGTCATGGACTTCGGCGCCTGCTACGGGGGCTATCACGCGGACATGACGCGGACGGTGGCCATCGGCGAGCCCGCCGCGTGGCAGCGGGAGCTGTACGAGCTCGTGGCGCGCGCCCAGCGGGTCGGGCGGGAGTCGCTCCGGGTCGGTGCGGACGTGCGCGACGTCGACTCCGCCGCCCGAGACGTGATCAAGGAGGCCGGCCACGGCGAGCATTTCTCGCACGGCCTGGGCCACGGCGTCGGGCTGGAGATCCACGAGGCCCCGACGATCGGGTACGCGGCGACCGGTACACTCTCCTCCGGAGTTCCGGTCACCATCGAACCAGGGGTGTACCTTCCCGACCGGGGCGGTGTCCGCATCGAGGACACACTGGTCGTACGGGACGGCGACCCGGAGCTTCTCACCAAGTCGACCAAGGATCTCCTCGTCCTTTGAGGGCGGGGCCTTTACGTCAAAGAGGCAACCCAGGTGGCGACGACGAACGACCTCAAGAACGGCATCACCCTGAACCTCGACGGCCAGCTATGGAACGTCGTGGAATTTCAGCACGTCAAGCCCGGTAAGGGCGGCGCCTTCGTCCGCACGAAGCTGAAGAACGTCCTCTCCGGCAAGGTCGTCGACAGGACGTTCAACGCGGGCGTCAAGGTCGACGTCGCCACCGTCGACAAGCGGGAGATGCAGTACCTCTACCGCGAGGGCGACGATTTCGTGTTCATGGACACGGAGACCTACGACCAGATCCCGGTTTCCCGGGAAACGGTGGGCTCCGCCGCCAACTACCTGTTGGAGAACATGACAGCGACGGTCGCCGTGCACGAGGGCAACCCGCTGTACGTGGACCTTCCCGCGGCCGTCGAGATCGAGGTCACCCAGACCGACCCGGGAGTACAGGGCGACCGCTCGACCGGCGGCACGAAGCCGGCGACGCTCGCCACCGGCGCTCAGATCCAGGTGCCCCTGTTCATCTTGTCCGGCCACCGGGTGAAGGTCGATACCCGCGACGGCAGCTACCTCGGCCGCGCCTAGTGGACCGCTAGGGTGGCCGCCCGCAGCAAGGCACGCAGACGCGCGCTCGACGTTCTGTTCGAGGCCGAGCTGCGCGACACGTCCTCACTCGAGGTGCTGCGCGAACGGATCGGGCGTCCCTCCGGCCCGCCGGTCCCGGAGTACACGATCACTCTGGTCGAGGGCGTCGATGCACATCGGGAGCAGATCGACGAGCTGCTCGCCGCCTACTCGATCGGCTGGACGCTGGAACGAATGCCAGCGGTCGATCGCAACGTCCTTCGGCTGGGCGTGTACGAGCTGCTGTGGGCCGACGACGTGCCGGACGGGGTGGCGATCAGCGAGGCCGTGCTACTGGCCAGGGAGCTGTCCACCGAAGAGTCGCCGCATTTCGTGAACGGTCTGCTCGCCCGCCTGCTGCAGCGAGGGGTCGCGTGAAGACTGTCCTCCATGCGCCCTCATCAGGGCGAACACGGGGGTAGCGTGAGCACCGTGACCGACATGGTGCGCGCTCCGAGCACGGTGCGCACGGCAGTGGTATGGGACGCGTTGCGTCAGACCCTCGCCGAGCGCACCGCGGCCACCGGTCGCGCCACCTTGGACGTGGTCGACGCCGGCGGCGGTACCGGTGGGTTCGCCGTTCCGCTCGCGGAGCTCGGGCACTCGGTGACCGTCGTCGACGCGAGTCCCGACTCGCTCGCGGCGCTGGAGCGCAGGGCGGCGGAGGCACAGGTGACCGAGCGGGTCCGCGCGCTTCAGGGCGAGGTCGGCGAGCTGCTCGAGCTCGTCGGTGCGGACAGCGCCGACCTCGTTCTCTGCCACAGCCTGCTCGAGTACGTCGACGACCCGTACGGCGCGCTCGCGGCAACCACCCGTACGGCTCGCGTCGACGGCACGGTGAGCGTGCTCGTCGCCAACCGTACGGCGACGGTTATCCACAAGGCGCTGGCCGGGCACTTCGAGGAGGCGCGGCACGCGCTCGACGATCCCGACGGAAGGTGGGGCGACAGGGACCCGGTGCCCCGCCGGTTTACCCTGGCCGCCATCACACAGCTTCTGGAGGACGTCGGATTGCGGGTCGACACCGTGCACGGAGTACGGGTCTTCGCCGACGTGGTGCCCGGGAACCTGGTGAACGGCGAGCCCGCGGCGGCCGAGGCCCTGCTCGCCCTGGAGGCCGCGGCCGCCGGACATCCTGCCCTGCAGGACGTCGCCACCCAGCTTCATCTTCTCGGTCATCGGTGAGGCGGGACGGGCCGGCGGGCGATGAGCAGGCGTCAGCTACAACGGCAGGGGCCTCCGCCGGGGCCGCCCGGGGACGACACCGGCTGCTGCGTGCTCCACGTCGACATGGACGCCTTCTACGCGAGCGTCGAACTGCGCGGACGGCCCGAGTTGCGCGGCCGTCCGGTGATCGTTGGGGCTCCCGGCAACCGCGGGGTGGTGCTCTCCGCCACCTACGAGGCGCGTCGGTACGGTGTGCATTCCGCCATGCCGATGGCGCGGGCCCGGAGGCTCTGCCCGCAGGCAGCGGTCATCCCGCCGGACCACGGCACGTACGCGCGGGTGTCCGCGAGCGTGATGGACTTGCTTCGGTCGATCACCCCGGCCGTGCAGCCGCTCGCGCTCGACGAGGCGTTCCTCGACGTGCGAGGGGCGAGGCGGCGGCTCGGCCGCCCGGTGGACATCGGTGAGCTGATCCGCACCCGCATCGCGGCCGAACACGGCATCACCTGTTCGGTGGGCATCGCCAGCACCATGTTCGTGGCCAAGCTCGCCTCCGCGCACTGCAAGCCCGACGGGCTGCTGGTCGTCCCCCGGGACAAGGTCGTTGACTTCCTGCATCCCTTGCCGGTCGGAGCGCTATGGGGTGTAGGGGAGCGCACCGAGGAGGTGCTCAGCCGGCTCGGGCTGCGTACGGTACGGGACATCGCGCACACACCGACGGCGGTCCTGCGGCGCGAGCTCGGCGCCGCGGTCGGCGCGCAGCTTGCCGCCCTGGCATGGGGGCGGGACGAGCGGTCGGTCGTGCCCGACGAGCCCGACAAGAGCATCGGGGCCGAGGAGACCTTCGCACGTGACATCGACGACCCCAACGTGATCCGACGCGAGCTGCTGCGCCTTGCCGAGCGAACGGCGTCCAGGCTACGGGCGGGCGAACAGGTGGCGCGCACGGTGAGCGTCAAACTGCGCCTAGCCGACTTCACGACGATCACTCGCTCCCGTACCCTCCCGGAACCCAGCGACCTCGCTAGGGAGATCTACGTCACTGCCTGTGCGCTCTACGAGGCCGCCCGGCTCGGGCGGACGCCGCTGCGGCTGGTGGGGGTGCGGGCGGAGAACCTGGTGGAAGCGGTGGTTCCGCGCCAGCTCACACTCGACGAACCCGCCTCGGGATGGCGGGACGCCGAACGCGCCATCGACCGGGTGACCCGCCGTTTCGGCTCGGACGCGGTCCGGCCCGCCTCGCTAGTAACGTCGAAGGGGGAGGAAAAAGATGAGTAGGTTCTCCTGCGTCCACGATGCCCGCTTTCATCGGGTGAGACTGCCTCGTATCCTGGGCATATCACCACGGCCGGGTCCACGTCCGGCACCAGATTTCCCCGCAGGGGCTGTCGTTGGGAGGGGCTGTGCCGCTCTCTGAACACGAGCAGCGGATGCTCGACCAGATCGAGCGAGCGCTGTACGCCGAGGACCCGAGGTTCGCGCATGCGGTCAAGGCGACGGACCCGCATGTCCACTACAAGAAGCGTGTTCTGAAGGCCGCCCTCGGGTTCCTCGTCGGCGTGTCTCTGCTCATGGCTGGTGTGGTTTCGAAGATCATCCCGGTTGGGGTGGTTGGCTTCGTCGTCATGCTTGCCTGCTGCATGTGGGGCTTCTCCAGTTGGAAGCGCATATCTTCCGGGGCCGGCGGAGACGTGCCGGCCCGCGGACCCCGTCAACCTCGAGCGTCGCGTCCGGGTTTCATGGAACGGATCGAGGCGCGGTGGCGCCGCCGGCGAGAGGGTCCCTAGCCTAGGTACCGCCGCCGAGCCAACGGGCCAGCGACGAGGCCGCCGGCTGACGGAGGAGCCGCGCTCGAACGTGCCTGCCCAGCCCGTCGACTCGGGCGAGGAGGCCGCCGATCCCTTGGGCGGCGCGCCGGATCGACGCGACCGTCGATGCCGGGAAGAGCCTGGCCTTCCAACGCGCGGACGCACCAGCGGTACCCGCCATCGCTCGCCGCGCCGCCCCGGTGTCCGCCTTAAGGCCACCGGTCTCCGCCGGGGTGGGCGCGTACCGAGCGCGTTCCTCCGCGAGGGCGATACGGGTGAGCGGCGCAGCGTTACGTCCGGCCAGCTCGAGGTGTTCGGCGAGCCGACGCGCGGTTGCCCGAGGGCTGTCGCTCGGCCGCCAGGGAAGGCCGAGATCGGTCGCGTCGTCGCGGAGCTCGGCCCAGGCGGCCCGGGCGCGGGCCCGATCGCTGCGGGCGGCGGCCCAACGCCGGCGCCGGGTGATCCACCGGCCCACCATGGGCGTGACCAGCAGCACCACAGCCAAGACGCCGGCCGTGAGCGCCAGCAACGACCACGGCCTGCTGGATTCATCAATGGCGGATGTTCCGCCGCCCAGATTCTGGGCGCCGCCGTCGATACCGCTCGCCGGGTCATCGTTCGGATTGGCTGTGGCGTCGCTCTCGTCGGTCGAGCCGGTCTGGCTATCTGGCGAGATCGAGCCGGTCGCCGGTCCCGGCGTCACCAATTCCTCGGAATAGCCGGGGATTGTGGCGGTGGCCTGCCCGCCCGGGCCGGCCGGGGTGGGTTCGAAGCGAAGCCACCCGACACCGTGGAAGTACAGCTCCGGCCAGGCGTGCGCGTCGTGGGTGGTGACCATCCATTCGCCGTTCGCGGCCCTCTGGCCCGCCGTGTAGCCGACCGCGACGCGGGCGGGGATGTTCAGCATCCGCGCCATCAGCGCCATGGATGCGGCGTACTGCTCGCAGTAGCCGCTCTTGCTCTTCAGCAGGAAGTCGGTCAGGGCCGACGTGCCGCTTCCCTGCGGAGTGAGGCTGTAGGTGAACTCGCCCGAGGTGAACCAGTCCTGAAGTGCGAGCGCCTTGCCGTACGGGGTGGAGGCGTCGTCGGTGACCTCCCTGGCCAGTTTCCATACGCTGCCCGGTACCTCGCCCGGCACGTCGAGGTGACGTTCCCGTATCTCGGCGGGTCCCGGCGGCGCGTTGCGCAGGCGCTCGCGGGACGGGTCCACCCTCAGGCTGGTCACCCGGTACGTCCGGCCGCTGGCGACGTCGCGGGTGGAGAAGATCATCAGTGAGTCTCGATCCACTCGCCAATCACCGTCGACGATCTGAACGCGGGACGGCGGATACGGGAGCGGGAGGAAGTTCAGGTCCCGGACCTTCGGGTCGATCGAGACCTCGGTTGTCACAGGGGTTGTCGGCACGTCGCCGAGCCCGGGTGGGGTGATCTGCTGCCCGACCACCCGGTCCTCCGGGCGTCCACGGACACGTCCCAACTCCCACCTCTCCCCGGTGAACCGTTCGAGGGCGTAGATCCGGAGGTACTCGGGTGTCTGGTCCTTGGTGCGATAGCGCATCACCTTGAGTTCCTGGGGGAGCGTGAGGTCGCGCTTGAGGCTCACCATCGGGCTGGGCGCGGTGATGATGCTCGTGCCGCCGAACCCGCCGAGGCCCCCGGTGCCGAGGAAGGCGCGAGCCGGTAGCTCGGGTACGAGCATCGGGAACACCACGGCGACCAGCACCGCCACCATCCCGATACGGCGCCCGGCGGCGGCCAGCGGCCGGGAGTCGGGGATGTCGGCCGTACGGTGCTCCGACCCGTCCCCGCGGCGGTGTCGCAGCACCGGGCGGCCCCAGCGGCTGAGCCGTTCCCGCCCCTCGGCGAGCAGCAGGCTGATGAAGCCGATCGCACCGATAACGAACGGAAGCGCGCCGATGCTGTCCACCCGGATGGCCACCGGCACGCTGAAGACGGCGAGCAGCGGCAGACCGGCGAGGGCGGCCTGCCGCATCCCCGCGGCGAACAGGTCGACGAGCACCGCCACCAGGCCGATGCCGGCGACGGTGACGAAGGTGATCGAGGTGAGGGCCGGTACCGGTGCGGTGTACCCCCCGATGTCATCGAAGCCGAGCCTCATCAGATCGAGGAGCTGCGCCATCGACGACCGGTCCGGGATGAGCCGGAACGTCGCCTCGGAGCCGGCGAACACCACCGTCAGGTACCACAGCAGCGCCGCGAGGCCAAGCAGCGAGCAGACCGGCGCGGGCAGCGAGACCCTGCGCCCGGCCAGGCAGGCGGCGGCCACCACGACCACACCGAAGGCCGTCGGCCAGAACCATTCAAAGGTGACGAAGAGGGGGTACAGGACGACGGAGGCAAGGATGGTGGCGACCGCCGCGTGGATGGTCAGTCGGGTGTGACGGCTCATCGGCTGCTCCCTGCCGCCCGAAGCGACGGCGCCGGAGCTGCGGAGATGGCGCCCGCCGTACTCCACGCCGACGCCAGGTCGCAGCCCTCGGCGACCGGGACGACCCGCCAGCCGGACCGGCGCAGCGTTGCGACGGCCTCCTCGTGGGAGTCCTGGATCGGGTGACGTACCGCCGACGATGCGTTCCATGAGGAGATGTCGAGAACGAAGGCGATACGGTGTCCGCCCCGGCCGTGCACGGCGGCCAGCTCGCGGGCCTCCGCGGGGTCGAGCGCACCGAGGACGGCGACGACGAGCCCCTCGCCGCCCTCGCGCAGCAGGGCCTGCACGCCATCCCGCAGGAACCTGTGGCGGGAGGGGCGCACGACCGTCAGGGCGTCGAGGAGCACTCCCTCGAACGCGCCGCTACGTCCGCCCGTCACGCCCAAGCCCGCCGTGATCTCACCCGCGTCGGTAAGGAACCGCAGCCCAAAGCCGCTGCGAACGAGATGGATCGCGACCGACGCCGCCGCGGAGACCGCCCACTCGAACGACGATGCGGGTCCCTCCCCGCGGTGCACGATACGCCGGGTGTCGAGGAGCACCGCACCGCGGCTCTGCCAGTGTTGCTCCTCCCGTCGCACCATGAGTTCCCCGTGGCGGGCCGTTGAACGCCAATGCACCCGGCGGAGATCGTCCCCGTGGCGGTACTCGCGGGGCGACACGTCGTCCTCACCGGCGGCGGCCACGGTGCGTGCCCTGCTGTCGCCACCCCCGGCCCAGTCTCCGACGAGCTTGACACGCGGCAGCGAAGTGATGACGGGGGTAACGGTGAGGGTATCCACAGCGGCGAAGGACCGGGTCAGCTCCACGAGGCCCAGCGGGTCGGCGAGCCGCACCGACAGCGGACCGAGCCGGAACTTGCCCCGAACGTCGGAACGCACCCGGTAGCTCAGCTGGCGGCTGCCCCGCGGCTCGACCCTGTCAAGGACGAATCGGGGACGTCCGCCGAGAACGTACGGTATGTGGTCCTCGACCAGAAGGAGCCCGGTGGGCAACCGGGACACGTTGTCGAGATGCATGGTCACCTGAGCGTCGCGCCCGGCGGTCACCCGGGAGGGCTCGACCCCACGCCGGCACGCCAGCCGGTAGCGGGAGCGGACCACGAATCCCACCGCGACCAGCGGCAGCGCGAGGAGGAGAACGCCGACCCGCAGGAGGTCGTTCTCGCCCAGCGCAAGGGCACAGAGGATGGCCGCCACGCCCGCGGCGAGGAAGGAGCGGCCGCGGGTCGTCAGTCCGGCGAGGGCGGCCTTCATGATCTCGACGTCCCCCGCTCTCAGCGTCGTTGTCGGTCCGGAACCGGCACCCGCTCGATGATGTCGACGATCGTCCGTTCCACGGGGCGTCGCTCGATCTGTGCCTCGGCGGCGGGCAGCAGCCGGTGTGCCAGGACCGGCACCGCGAGTTCCTGGATGTCATCCGGTAGTACGTAATCGCGGTCGTTGAGCGCGGCGTGCGCCCGCGCTGCCCGGATGAGGTGCAGGGTCGCCCGTGGCGAGGCGCCGAGACGCAGGGCCGGCTCGGTGCGGGTGGCGGTGACAAGGTCGATGGCGTAGTGACGCGCCGCCTCCGCTACGTGAACCGAGCGGATGACCTCGACGAGCTTGGCGACGTCGCGCGCGTCGGCGACGGGTTCCAGCTGGTCGAGGGGGGAGATGGATCCGTGCGTCTCGAGCATCTCCAGCTCGGCCTCCGGCCCGGGGTATCCCAGGGAGATCCGGGCGGTGAAACGGTCCCGCTGTGCCTCCGGCAGCGGGTAGGTTCCCTCCATCTCTACGGGATTCTGCGTGGCGATGACCATGAACGGGCTGTCCAGCACGTACGTCGTGCCGTCGACGGTGACCTGGCGCTCCTCCATGCACTCCAGGAGCGCGGACTGGGTCTTCGGAGACGCCCGGTTGATCTCGTCACCGACGACGATGTTCGCGAAGACCGGGCCGGGCTTGAACTCGAACTCCCGGCGCTCCTGGTTGTAGGCGCTCACCCCGGTGATGTCGCTGGGCAACAGGTCCGGAGTGAACTGGATGCGCCGAACCGAGCAGTCGACCGAGCGAGCCAACGCCTTGGCCAGCATGGTCTTGCCGACGCCGGGGACGTCCTCGATGAGCAGATGCCCCTCGGCCAGCAGGACCGTGAGGGTTAGGCGAACGGCGTCGGGCTTCCCCTCGATCACGGATTCGATCGCGGCACGGATCCGGTTCGCGGTTTCGGTCAAGGCCGTGAGGCCGTGCCCGGCGTCGGTCGTGCGTAGTGTCACAGGCCCTCCTCAGCCCCACGGTCCTGGCCTAACGAAGGCCGGGGCGGCCTTCATCTTTTTGTGACTCGCCTGCTGAGTACTGACAGTACGTCGTCCAGGGTTCCACGGCGAAGTCTGGGCGGCACGGACTAAAGGTCAAGTAAAGGGCGTCCGGCGATCGGGGCTCTGCGGCCCTACACAAGTAACTGCAATCCTTTTGCAACTAGGTGCATAAATTGGGTAAAGTCCTCCCGCGACCGGCCGGCCCCCGCCGGGTCACCCGACGCACTACGGAGGCGGAGCATGCACATACCGGACGGCCTCATCTACGCGCCGACCGCGGTGGCAACCGGGGTGACGGGTGCGGGGCTCGTCGGGGTGGCCCTGCGCAAGTCCCGCCACGAGCTCGACGACCGGCAGATCCCGATGGTGGGGGTCACGGCGGCGTTCATCTTCGCGGCGCAGATGGTGACGTTTCCTATCGCCGGTGGCACCAGCGCCCACCTGCTCGGCGGTGCGCTCGCCGGCATCTTGCTCGGCCCATGGCTAGGCGCGCTGGTGGAGACCGTCGTCTACGTCGTCCAGGCGCTCGCCTTCGCGGACGGAGGTATCACCGCGCTCGGTGCGAACGTCATCATGATGGGTTTCCTCCCGGCCGTGGGCGGCTACTACTTCTTCCGCGCCGTCGTCGGCGCTCTCCCGCGAACCAGGGGTGCCTTCCTGGGTACGACAGCGGTCACCGCCTGGCTCAGCATCGTCCTCGCGGCGTTGTTGGCAGCGGTCTTCGTCGTGACCGGCGGGCCGCTGCCGGTGCAGGCCTATCCGATCATGGTCGGAGTCCACATGGTCGTCGGCGTCGGCGAAGCGGTGGTGACCACCGCCGTGGTGGCGGCGGTGATGCGTACCCGCCCGGACCTCATGGCCACCCGTGATCTCCTGCCCCCCAGGCCGACGGAGAAGGGAGCACCTGCAACATGAGCGAACAAGACCAGCCCGACGCGGCTCGTCGGCGGTCTTTGTGGCCGGTCGTTGTCGTCGGACTGGGTGTCGCCCTGGTGGTGGGGGTGGTCCTTGCCAACTTCGCGGCAAGTACGCCGGACGCGTTGCAGCGCGTTGTGATCAACAGCGTCTGCCGGGACGCGGCCGACAAGGAGGCGTGCCTGGCCGAGAAGGAGGGCGAGCCGGTCGTGCTGCTCGCGCCGGAGGCGCTGGCCGACTACACCAACGTGGCGCTGTCCGGCCTGGTCGGTGTGGCGGCCACCTTCGTCGTGGGCAGCGGTCTCGTCTACCTTCTCCGGTTGACCCGGCGGCAGGAAAGGAGCCGTTAGGTTCCGTGGGTGGGACCCATGGCGGAGCCGACCTCGAGTCGGTAGCGGCCGGACACTCCCCCGTACACCGGCTCGACCCCCGCGTGAAGATCGTTGGGCTGATCGGGCTCGTCGTCGTCGCCGTCACCACGCCGACCGGGGCGTGGCTGGTGTTCGCGAGCGTGCTTGCGGCTCTGTTCGTGCTGGCCGCGGCCGCGCGGCTCCCGCCCCTGCACGTGGTCCGCCGGATGAACGTCGAGATCCCGTTCCTCCTCGCGGCGGCTATCCTTCCGTTTACCGCCGAGGACGGGGTTCGGCTCGCGATCACCGTGGGAGCGAAGATCACCATTGGCGTGCTCGCCATGATCATCCTGAGTTCCACCACGCCGTTTCCGCGGTTGCTGCAGGGCTTCGCGGCGTTGCGTGCGCCCGCGCTGCTGCTGGGGATCGTGTCCTTCATGTGGCGGTACCTGCACGTACTCGCGGACGAGGTGGCGCGCATGAAGACGGCCCGGGAGGCCCGCGGCTACTCCGCGAGCTGGATATGGCAGGCGGCATCGGGCGGGCCGCTGATCGCCACCCTGTTCCTGCGCGCGCTCGGCCGGGGTGAGCGTGTCTACCTGGCGATGCTCAGCCGTGGCTACGCCGGCAGCATCCCGGAAGGACTCGAGGTGCCGCTCACGCTGCGCCGGTCCGATGTCTTCTTCCTGGCCGGCCTCGCCGCCATGCTGGTAGTCGCCCGGGTGGTTCTGCCATGAGCGTTCCGCCCGCCTTCGAACTCGACGACGTCCACTTCGCCTATCCGGACGGGCACGCCGCCCTCGACGGGTTCTCCCTGCGGGTCGAGGACGGGGAGCGGGTAGCCGTGCTCGGCCCCAACGGCGCCGGTAAGTCCACGTTCTGCCTGCATCTCAACGGGATCCTCACGCCGCAGCAGGGCTCCGTACGGGTCTGCGGCGAGCCTGTCGACCGCAAGACCCTGCAGGAGGTCCGTCGCCGGGTCGGAGTGGTCTTCCAAGACCCCGACGACATGTTGTTCATGCCCACCGTCGCTCAGGACGTCGGCTTCGGCCCGGCCAACCTGGGGCTGTCCAAGGAGGAGATCCGCGTCCGGGTGGAGGGTGCGCTCGCCATGGTCGGCATGAGCGGTGCCGGCGAGCGCCCGCCGCACTACCTGTCCTTCGGGCAGCGCAAGCGCGTGGCGACCGCGACGGTGCTGAGCATGGAGCCCGACGTTCTCGTCCTGGACGAGCCGTCCAGCAACCTGGATCCGCGGGGTCGGCGCGAGTTCGGCGAGATTCTCGGGTCTCTTCGGCAGACGTTGGTCATGGTCACACACGACCTCCCGTACGCCCTCCAGCTCTGCGACCGGGCGGTCATCATCGACGCCGGACGGGTGGTCACCGACGGTCCCATCCGCGACGTCCTTGTCGACGACGAGCTACTTCAGGCACACGACCTGGAGCTTCCCGTCGGGTTTCACCCGGACGCCATCTGGGCGGCGAGGGCCCGGCCGTAACCCCCCGCTCCCTGACTGAGGTGAGGGCACCCCACTTTCCTCCACCGCGGGCCCGCTCCGCGCGTCCGCGGCGGCTTTACCAGGTGTTTTCCTCGGCAGAAGGGGCCGTCTTCGACGGCTGACACACGCCGCGCCGGTGCGCGGCGGTCCCTTCGACGCCGGCTTCCCCCACATTCCCCCACGGTTGTGACCTGCTGCTTTACGTACGAAAGAGGCGGCGCGCGGGCTCGGAAAGGTTGACGGTGGGGAATAGTGGGGTACAGTGGGGGCACATGGAGCCTAGGGGCTCCCTTAAGTCGTGGGGAGGTGGGCCGTGTTTCTCGGTACCCATCACCCACGGCTGGACGACAAGGGCCGGTTGATCCTGCCGGCGAAGTACCGCGAGGAGCTGGCTGGGGGATTGGTGATCACGAAGGGCCAGGAGCGCTGCCTCTACGCCTTTCCGTTGGTGGAGTTCCAGCGCATTACCGAGGCCCTGCGTACCGCCCCCGTCACCGCCAAGGCGGTACGGGACTACAGCCGGGTGTTCTTCGCGAGCGCCTCCGACGAGGAGCTCGACCGGCAGGGCCGGATCACCGTTCCTCCCGCGCTGCGGGAGTACGCCGGATTGGACCGCGACTGCGTCGTCATCGGGGCGAACACGCGCTTGGAGATATGGGACGCCGCCGCGTGGGAGTCCTACCTCGGCGAGCAGGAGCAGACATTCGCGGGACTCTCGGAGGAGGTGTTGCCAGGAGTTCTCTAGTTCCGCCGGTGCGAGAACGCACGTTCGTTCGGCGAGGTCTCCACCCGCGCTCTGCCAGCTGGCGCATCTTCCCCGGCGCCAGGTGGCGATCTTCCCCAAACGCGGATGGGGACCTGGCCGGATCGGGATCAGCGAGCCGGCGACCGGAATCGGTGAATCTTCTGGCAGATAGGGTCGAGATGGACGTCGCGAACGGCGGGACCGGGCACGCGCCCGTGATGCTGGAGCGGGTTGTCGCGCTCCTTTCGCCGGCCCTCACCGAGCGGCAGGCGGTTCACGTCGACGCCACGATCGGCCTGGGCGGGCACGCCGAGGCTCTGCTCGTCAAGCACCCCACCCTGCGAGTCGTCGGCATCGACCGCGACGAGCAGGCGCTGGAGCGGTCCCGCCGGCGGCTGGCGCGGTACGGGGACAGGGTCACCCTCGTCCACGCGATCTACGACCAGCTCCCGAGCGTTCTCGCCGGTCTGGGCCATCGCCGTGTTCGCGGCGTGCTCTTCGACCTTGGGCTGTCGTCGCTCCAGGTCGACATGGCCGGCCGGGGCTTCGCGTACTCCGACGAGGGGCCGCTGGACATGCGCATGGACCAGTCCCAGGAGCTGACCGCTGACCAGGTGGTGAACGGCTACCCGGCGGAGAGGCTGGCGCGCGTGCTGCGGACGTACGGCGAGGAGCGGTTCGCGCGCCGAATCGCGGACGCCGTGGCGCGGGAGCGAACCCGCGGCCCCATCACCTCGACGCGACGACTCAGCGACATCGTGCGGGGTGCTGTCCCGGCGGCCACCCGGCGTACCGGCGGTCATCCCGCGAAGCGGACGTTCCAGGCCCTGCGGATCGAGGTGAACGGTGAGCTCGCCGCGCTGGAGCGGGCATTGCCGGCCGCGCTCGACGCCCTGGCCCTGGGGGGACGCATCGTCGCCCTCTCGTACCAGTCGCTGGAGGACCGGTTGGTCAAGCGGGAGCTGGGGGCGTGGACCACCGACACGACACCGCGGGGCCTGCCCGTCGCTCTGCCCGGCCGCGGACCGCGGTTCCGGCTGCTCACCCGCGGCGCGGAACGGCCGGGCGAGGACGAGGTCGCCGACAACCCACGGGCCGCCTCGGCCCGGCTGCGGGCCGCCGAGAGGGTTCGGGAGGCCGAGCCAGCGGACGCCGTGGGCGAACGGGGCAACGAAGAGGGGGAGGGAACCAGATGACCACGACACTCACACCCACGCGCCGCAGGTCGACGGGCCGGCCGCGTACGGCCACCCGGCGAACACACCGTCCGGTCACCGGGGTGGCTCGCTCCCGGTCGGTCCCACGGCCGTCGCATCCGCCCAGGATGCCGTTCGTCCTGCTCATCGTGGGTCTGCTCGGCGGAGGCCTGGTCAGCCTGTTGTTGCTGAACACGGTGCTGGCCCAAGACGCGTTCGCCGCGCACGAGCTGCGCCAGCGCACCACGCTGCTGGAGCAACGAGAGCAGGCGCTGCAGCAGGAGGTGGCGCGCGCGGAGGCACCCGAGGCGCTGGCCGGAAAGGCGCGGGCGCTCGGCATGGTGCCCGCTTCGGGCAGCGCCTTCGTCGACCTTGAGCGGGGCAAGGTGGTCGGCAAGGCGGAGGCCGCGCCGAACCCCGCACCGAACCCCGCACCGAACCCCGCGCCGGAGACGCGCACCCGGTCGGATGGCGCGGGGGATGCTCGCTCGGCGGAGGACGCCAGGTGAGGCCCCTGTGAGGCCCAGGCGGGGCCCCGGCCCGCCGCGCGGCCATGCGCCGCCACCGGGACCGTCGCCTGCCAGCGGATCGGGTAGGCGCCGGTCGAACCCCCCGCGTTCCGGGAGCGCCGGATCGACGCGGCGCAGCCCTCGCCGTACGTCGGCCGCGGGCCGGCCGGGTCCCGGGCAGGTTTCCGCGCCCTCTCGGCGACCGCGCAGTCAGCCGCGCCGCCGCCTGGCGCGGCTCAGCGACTCGACGCGCCGGCTGCGGGCGAGCGTGATCCTCATGGCGTTCGTGCTCTCCGTCTTCGCCGGGCGTCTCGTCCAGCTCCAGTGGCTCGAGAACGACGCCTACGCCGCCCAGGCCGCGCAGCAGCGACTCGTGTCGCTCAACCTTCCGGCCAACCGCGGCACGATCACCGACGCGCACGGCCAGCCGCTGGCGATGACCATGGACGCGCGGGCCGTCTTCGCCGACCCCGGCCTTGTCGAGCCGGGAAAGAAGGACGAGATCGCCGGCGCACTTGCCCCGCTGCTCGACGTGCCGGCCGGGGAGATCCGGGAGAAGCTCGACACCCCGGGTCGGTTCGTGTACCTGGCCCGGGAGGTGTCGCCGGAGAGGGCACAGCAGATTCTGAAGCTGGGATACAGGGGCATCGCTACCCAGCCCGACCACGACCGCATCTACCCCTCGGAGTCGCTTGGCGCCAACGTGATCGGGTTGGTCGGGCGGGACGGCCACGGGCTCGCCGGGATCGAGTACGCGCTGGACCGCCAGCTCGCCGGCCGCGACGGCCGGCAGACGGTGGAGATCGGCCGCAACGGTCAGCCGATCCCGATGTCGTCGGACCAACGGCGGCCGCCCAAGCGGGGCCGGGACGTCCGCCTGACCATCGACCGGGACATCCAGTGGAAGGCGGAGCGGGCCATCGCCGATCAGGTGGAGCAGAGCGGGGCGGACAGCGGGACGGTAGCGGTCATGGAGCCGAGTACCGGCCAGATCCTCGGCCTCGCCACCGCTCCCAGCTTCGACCCCAACCTGCCCGACGAGGCGTCACCGGACAAGATCGGCAACCGGGCGGTCACCGACGTGTACGAGCCGGGGAGCACGAACAAGGTGATCACGGCCGCGGCGGCGCTGGAGACGGGCGCCGTCACGCCGAAGACCCCCTTTACGGTGCCGCCCACCCTGCGCCGGGCCGGCACCACCTTCCACGACTCGAGCTACCACCCGACCGAACAGCTCACGTTCGCCGGGGTGCTCGCGAAGTCGAGCAACATCGGCACGCTCCTGACCGCCGAGCGGATCGGGTCGCCCACGCTCTACCAGTACCTGCGGAAGTTCGGCTTCGGAGGGCCGAGCGGGCTCGGCCTTCCGGGTGAAAGCCCCGGCCTCCTGCCTCCGCCCGAGGACTGGTCCGCCAGCCAGCACTACACGGTCCCCTTCGGTCAAGGTGTTTCCGCGAACACCATCCAGATGGCGAGCGTCTTCGCGACCATCGCGGCCGGTGGCGTCCGCGCGGAGCCCAGCCTGATCGCGGGGACCACCGACGAGGAGGGCACGTACCAGCCCGCCGAACCGTCCGAGAAGCGGCGCGTCATCGGCGAGAAGACGGCCCGCCAGCTGAGCCGCATGCTGGAGAAGGTGGTCTCGGAGGAGGGCACCGCCCCCGCGGCGCAGATCCCCGGTTACCGCGTCGCCGGCAAGACCGGTACGGCGCAGCGGGTCGATCCCGCCTGTGGCTGCTATCGCGGCTACACCGCGACGTTCGTCGGGTTCGCCCCGGCCGACGACCCCGAGCTGGTTGTGCAGGTCGTCCTGCAGAACCCCAAGCGGGGCCACTATGGTGGCGTGGTGGCGGCGCCAGTGTTCAAGGACGTGATGTCCTTTGCGCTGAAGAGCCGCAAGATTCCCCCGTCGGGGACCAAGCCACCGGACATCCGGCTGTACGCCAGGCCATGACAGGTAATCTCTCGCCGTGCCTCCCGCAGACGCCATGCGTCCCACCGCAGTCGCACCCAGGCCGCTGTCCACGCTGGCGGCGGAGCTGGGACTGACCGAACCGGTCCGCGGCGCGGTCACCGGTATCACCCACGACTCCCGCCGGGTCCGGCCGGGAGATCTCTACGTCGCGCTTTCCGGCACCCGGGTGCACGGCGCCGACTTCGCCGCCCAGGCGGCCGCGGGCGGGGCGGTGGCGATTCTGACCGACCCTGCCGGCCGCGAGCGTGCCGAGCGGACCGGGCTTCCGGTACTGACCGTCGACGACCCCCGCGAACGGCTGGGCCAGGTGGCCTCGTGGGTGTACGGAGAGCCAGCCCGGGACCTCCTGCTGTTGGGGGTGACCGGCACCAGCGGCAAGACGACCACCGCCTACCTGTTGGACAGCGGTCTGCGTGCGGCGGGCTACCGCACCGGCCTGGTCGGCACCGTGGAAACCAGGATCGGCGACACGACCCTGAAGAGCGACCTGACCACGCCGGAGGCGACCGACCTGCACGCCCTGTTCGCGGTGATGCGCGAACAGGGCGTCACCGCGGCCGCGATGGAGGTATCCAGCCACGCCCTCGCCCTTTCCCGGGCCGCCGGCGCGCACTTCGACGTCGCCATCTTCACCAACCTCTCCCAGGACCACCTGGACTTCCACGCCGACCTCGAGGACTATTTCTCGGCCAAGGCCAGGCTCTTCACCCGCGACCACAGCGACGTCGCGGTGGTCAACGTCGACGATTCACACGGACGCGCCCTGACCGAGGTCGCGGAGATCCCGGTGACGACGTTTTCCGCGAGCGGCGACACGGAGGCGGACTGGCGGGCGGAGGACGTGCGGTGCGGGCTCGACGGGAGTACGTTCCGGATCGTCGGGCCGGGAGGCATCGAGGCCGATGGATGGGTGCCGATCCCGGGGCCCTTCAACGTGGACAACGCGCTCGGCGCCATCGTGGCCCTCGTCGAGGCCGGTGTGTCCCTGCAGGCAGCAGTGCTGGGTGTGAGTGCGCTACCCGGTGTGCCGGGTCGGATGCAGCGCGTCGATGCCGGCCAGGACTTCCTCGCCGTTGTGGACTATTCGCACAAGCCCGGTGCGGTGGAGGCGATCCTGACCTCTGTACGCTCCGTGACCGATGGACGGCTCATCGTTGTGCTCGGTTGTGGCGGCGACCGCGATCGCGGCAAGCGTCCGCTCATGGGAGAGGCGGCAGCCCGCTTCGCGGATCTCGCCGTCTTCACCAACGACAATCCTCGATCCGAGGACCCGATGGCCATCCTGGCCGCCATGCTGGACGGTGCCGTTGCGGTACCGCCGGCGGAGCGGGCACACGTGGTGGTCGAGCCGGACCGCGCGGAGGCCATCGAGCTGGCCGTCTCGCGGGCGCGGCCGGGCGACGTGGTCGTCGTGGCGGGCAAGGGACACGAGCAGGGACAGGAGGTCGGCGGCGTCGTGCATCCCTTCGACGATCGGGTGGTGCTCGCGGATGTGCTGGAGCGATGGGTGAAGTCAGGGGGCAGGGTGTGATCGCCCTGTCTCTCGCCGAGATCGCCATGAGCACCGGCGGCAGGCTGGTCGACGCCCCCACGCCGGACACGCCGGTGTCCGGCCCGGTGGTGGTCGACTCCCGGCAGGCCACCCACGGCGCCCTCTTCGTCGCCGTTCGGGGTGAGCACGTCGACGGCCACGATTACGCCCCAGCGGCGGTCGCCGCGGGTGCCGTGGGCGCTCTGGCCACCCGCCCGGTCGGCGTCCCGGCGATCCTCGTCGATGACGTTGTCGAGGCGCTGGGCATGCTGGCCCGAACGGTGGTGGACCGCCTGCCCGACGTCACGGTGGTCGGCGTCACCGGCTCGTCGGGCAAGACCAGCACCAAGGACCTGCTCGCCCATCTCGCCGGCGGCCTTGGACCGACGGTGGCGCCGGTGAGCTCGTACAACAACGAGGTGGGGCATCCGCTCACCGTGCTGCGGGCCGACCACGGCACCCGGTACCTGGTCCTCGAGGTCAGCGCCCGGGGAGTAGGGCACATCGCGCGGCTGTGCCGCATCGCCCCGCCGCACCTCGGCGTCGTGCTGAACGTCGGTACCGCGCACATGGGCGAGTTCGGCAGCAGGGAGGCGATCGCACAAGCCAAGGGCGAGCTCGTCGAGGCGCTGCCCGAGGACGGGGTGGCGGTGCTGAACGCCGACGATCAGTTGGTACGGGACATGGCGAAACGGACGCCGGCACGGGTGACCCTGTTCGGTCGCACCGCCGAGGCCGAGGTCCGCGCGGAGGACGTGACGCTGGACGGATCCGGCCGCCCTCGCTTCACCCTGGCGACCCCGGAGGGATCGGCGCCGGTCGCTCTGCGGATCTTCGGCGTCCACTACGTCACCAACGCCCTCGCGGTCGCCGCCGCGGCGCGCCAGCTCGGCACGCCGGTCGATGTGGTCGCGAAGAAGCTGAGCGAGGCGACAGTACCGAGCAGGTGGCGGATGGAGGTCACCGAGCGTCCCGACGGCGTCACAGTCGTCAACGACGCCTACAACGCCAACCCAGAGTCCATGCGGGCCGCGCTGGAGTCGTTGGCCTCGATGGGGCGTGGCCGCCGCACATGGGCGGTTCTCGGGCAGATGACCGAGCTCGGTGGGTTCTCCCGGGAGGCCCACGAGGACCTCGGCCGGCTGGCCGCCCGCCTGGGCATCGCGCGACTCGTGGGCGTCGGCGAGGGGGTGGCTCCCATCCTCGCCGGCGCCGAGAATCAGCCGGGATGGGCCGGTGAGGTCCACCGCGTCCACTCCGTTGACGCTGCGGTCTCCATGCTGCGCGAGGGGCTGCGGCCCGGCGACGTCGTCCTTGTGAAGGCGTCTCGCGTGGTGGCGCTCGAACGAATCGCGATGGCCCTGCTGGACGACGGGCTGGACAGTGGGCTGGACGAGGGGGTACGGGCGTGAGGAATATCCTCGTCGCCTCGGCGCTCTCCTTGATCATTGCTCTTCTCGGCACACCCCTGGCCATCCGGATCTTCGCTCGCCGCGGCTACGGGCAGCTGATCCGGGACGAGGGGCCGAGCACGCACCAGGACAAGCGGGGTACGCCCACCATGGGTGGCGCGGTAATCCTGGTCGGCTCGTTGATCGGTTACTCGGTCGCCCATCTCGCCACGCTCACCCCGCCGACCCCGTCCGCGCTGCTCGTGCTCAGCCTGATGACAGGGCTCGGGTTGGTCGGGTTTCTCGACGACTTCATCAAGATCTACAAGCAGCGCAGCCTGGGCCTGCGCAGCGGCGCCAAGCTCTTCGGGCAGTTCGTCGTCGGCGCCGCGTTCGCCTACCTCGTGCTGAGGTTCCCGAACAGCTCGGGCATCACGCCAGCCTCGCCGCACATCTCCTTCCTGCGGGACATCGGCGGGTCGATCGGCCCTTACCTCTTCGTCGGGTGGGCGCTTCTGCTCATCATGGGGTGGTCCAACGCCGTCAACCTGACCGACGGGCTGGACGGCCTCGCGACCGGGGCTACCACGCTCGTTCTGGCCGCGTACGTGCTCATCGGGAACTGGCAGTTCCGCAACAGCTGTACCGCGTTCCTCGTCCCGAACTGCTACTTCGTCCGGGATCCCCTCGATCTCGCGGTCGTCGCCGCCTCGGTCCTCGGTGCGTGCGTCGGCTTCCTATGGTGGAACGCCCCACCGGCCCGCATCTTCATGGGAGACACCGGGTCGCTGGCGCTGGGCGGCGTGCTCGCCGGCCTGGCCATCACCACCCGTACCCAGCTCCTGCTCGCGCTGCTCGGCGGCCTCTTCGTGATCATCATAATGTCGGTGATCGCCCAGGTCGGGTTCTTCAAGTTGACCCGGCGCCGGGTCTTCAAGATGGCGCCGCTGCAGCACCACTTCGAGCTTTCCGGTTGGGCGGAGACCACCATCGTGATCAGGTTCTGGATCATCTCCGGCCTCGCGGTGGCGTTGGGCCTGGGCATCTTCTACGTGGAATGGATGCCGAAGTGAGCGAGGCGCGCGAGCCATCCGCCGGGTGGGAGGGACTTCCGGTCTGCGTGGCCGGCATCGGGGTCTCGGGTGTCCCGGCCGCGCGGGCGCTGCTGCGGCTCGGCGCGCGTGTCACGGTCGTCGACGCCCGTGACGGCGAGGCCGAGGGGGAGCGGGCAAACGAGCTTCGTGCGCTGGGCGCGGCGGTACGCCTCGGCGACGGCGACACGCTGCCGGACGACACCCGGCTCGTGGTCACCTCGCCGGGGTGGCGACCGCAGGCGCCGCTGCCGGCGGCCGCGCGCGCCGCGGGGATCCCGGTGATCGGCGAGGTCGAGCTGGCCTGGCGGGTGCAGCCACGAAACCACCCCGCGTGGCTGGCGCTCACCGGCACGAACGGCAAGACCACGACGGTCGAGATGCTCGCGGCGATGCTCAAGGCGGCCGGCCACCGTACGGCGGCGGTTGGCAACGTCGGTTTTCCTCTCATCGACGCCGTCCTTGCCGACCCTCCCTACCAGGTCCTCGCCGTCGAGCTGTCCAGCTTTCAGCTGCACTGGTCGACCTCGGTACGCCCGTACGCCGCCGCCGTGTTGAACGTCGCACCCGACCATCTCGACTGGCACGGGTCCCTGGACGCCTACGCCGCGGACAAGAAGCGCATCTTTTGCCGGGATGCGACCAACGTCTTCAACGCCGACGACGAGTGGTCCACCCGGCTCGCCGCCGGCTTCCCCGAAACGGTGGGCTTCGCGCTGGGCGAGCCGAGGCGCGGGCGTCTCGGCGTCGCGGACGGGATGCTCGTCGACCGGGCGTTCGGGGTCCGGGAGGGCGAGGAGCACCTGCGCCGCGCCGGTGGCGTTGAGCTTGCCTCGCGGGACGACGTACGGCCTCCCGCGCCGCACAACATGGCCAACGCGCTGGCCGCCGCGGCGCTCGCCCGGGCCTACGGCGTACCCGCGGCCGCGGTGCGCGAAGGCCTGCGGGCCTTCGTCCCGGACTCGCACCGCATCGCCCACGTCGCGAACGTGCACGGCGTCGACTACGTCGACGACTCGAAGGCCACCAACCCCCATGCCGCCGCGGCGTCCCTGTCCGCGTACCCCTCGGTGGTCTGGGTCGCCGGCGGGCAGCTCAAGGGCGCCCCCATCGACGACCTTGTCGCGCGCTCGGCGTCCCGGCTGAGCGGCACGGTGCTGCTCGGTGTGGACAGGGCGAGGATTCGCGAGGCTCTCCGGCGACACGCACCGGATGTCCCGGTCGTCGAGGTCTCCCGCACCGACACTGAGAGTATGGACACTGCCGTGCGCGAAGCCGCTCGACTCGCCCGGCCGGGCGACACCGTGCTGCTTGCTCCCGCGGCGGCCTCACTGGACATGTTCGACAGCTACGCGGTACGCGGCGACGCCTTCGCCGCCGCGGTACGGCGCATGGCGGAGGAGCCGGGTGAGGGGCGATGACGGTCGCCTCGACACCGCACCGGTTGGGCGTCAGCGCACGGCTGGCCTGGCTACGTGGCAGGGCCGCCGCGGTGCTGAGCCTGCTCAGGCGGCCGCTTACCTCGTACTACCTGCTCATCGGCTGCTCGATGCTGCTCCTCGCGCTCGGCCTGCTCATGGTGCTTTCGGCGTCGAGCGTGGAATCGTTCGAGGCGACCGGATCGTCGTTCACCCTGTTCCAGAAGCAGGCGATCTGGGCGGCCGTCGGCCTGCCGGCCATGGCGATCGCCGCCCAGTTGCCGCCCCGCACCTACCGCCTGTGCGTGTATCCGCTCGCGGTGGTGGCGGTCACCGGGCTCGCGCTCACGCTCGTGCCGGGCATGGGAGTGACCGTCAACGGCGCCACCCGGTGGCTCGACCTGGGATTCGTCCAGGTCCAGCCGTCCGAGGTCGCCAAGCTCGCGCTCGCGCTATGGGGCGCCGACCTGCTCACCCGCAAGCAGAAGGCCGGCATGCTCACCGAGTGGCGGCACCTGCTGATGCCGCTGCTGCCCGGTGTCGGCATTCTCGTTCTGCTGGTCATGCTGGGCAGCGACCTCGGGACCGCCATGGTGCTGTTCACGATCTTCCTGGCGTTGCTGTGGGTGGTGGGGGCCCCCGGGCGGCTATTCACCGGCATGGTCGGGCTCATCGGCGTGCTGGTGTCGATCCTCATCGTCGTCGAGCCGTACCGGCTGAAGCGGCTGACCACGTTTCTCGACCCGTTCGCCGATCCGCTGCAGTCGGGTTACCAGGGGGTCCAAGGCATCTACGCCGTCGCCACCGGAGGGCTGTTCGGCGTCGGTCTCGGTGCCAGCCGGGAGAAGTGGTCCTACCTTCCGCACGCCGAGACGGACTTCATCTTCGCCATCATCGGAGAGGAGCTCGGCCTCGTCGGTACCCTCGTCGTGCTGGCGCTCTTCGGTCTCCTGGGATACGCCGGCATCCGGGTCGCCATGCGGGTGAAGGATCCGTTCATGCGGCTTGCCGCGGTGGGCGTGACGGCATGGCTCGTCGTGCAGGCACTGGTGAACATCGGGGCCGTGATCGGGCTCGTACCCATCACAGGTATCCCGCTGCCTTTGGTATCGTACGGCGGCTCGGCATTGCTTCCGACGCTGGTAGCACTGGGTATGTTGCTGTCTTTCGCCAAGCGGGAACCCGGTGCCCGACGGGCATTGTCGGCACGAGGACCTGGGCCTGTTGGTCGGGCGCTGGGCTGGCTGGGCTTTCGGAGGAGGTGAGGCCGCGCACCGTCGCGGCCGAGCCGAGGAGGTGAGTGCGAATCGTGCACGTCGTCCTTGCCGGCGGCGGCACGGCGGGCCACATCGAGCCCGCCCTCGCCCTTGCCGACGCGTTGCGCCGGGATGACCCCACCGTTGGCATCACGTGTCTGGGTACGGAACGGGGCCTGGAAACCCGGCTCGTTCCGGGCCGCGGCTACGAGCTTGCCTTGATCCCCGCGGTTCCGCTGCCCCGTGCGCTTACCCCGCGCCTTCTCACCGTGCCGGGGCGCCTCGCCTCGGCGGTCAACGCGGCGGCCGGCGTGCTGGAGCGAGTCCGCGGGGACGTGTTGGTCGGCTTCGGCGGGTACGTCGCGACGCCCGGGTACCTGGCGGCCCGCCGGCTGGGGCTGCCCATCATCGTCCACGAGTCCAACCCGCGGCCCGGCCTGGCCAACCGGCTGGGTGCGCGGCTCACCGACCACGTGGCGGTTGGGCACCCGAGCACGCCCCTGCAGAACGCGCGCTACATCGGCACCCCGCTGCGCAGCGCGATCATCAACCTCGATCGCTTCCGGCTCGGCGACAAGGCGCGTGAGCATTTCGGGCTGCGACTCGACGCGCCGACGTTGCTCGTGTTCGGCGGCTCCCAGGGTGCGCGGGCGCTGAACCGTGCCGCGGTGGCGGCGGCTCCGTACCTGCGCGCCGCCGGTGTCCAGGTCCTGCACGTCGTCGGCCCGAAGAATCCGCTGGACGTGGACGTGCCCACGGGCGGCCCGCCGTACGTCATCGTCTCCTACGTCGACCACATGGAGCTGGCCTACGCCGCCGCCGACTTCGCCCTGTGCAGGGCCGGCGCTCTCACCTGCGCGGAGCTGACCGCGGTGGGGCTGCCAGCGGCGTACGTCCCGCTGCCCATCGGGAACGGGGAGCAGCGGCTCAACGCCCTGCCGATCGCCCAGGCAGGCGGCGGGCTGTTGGTCGAAGACGCGCAGCTCACCCCGGAGTGGCTGCGCGACAACCTGCTGCCGGTGCTGGCCGATCCCGACCGGATCGCCGAGATGTCCGAGGCGGCCTCGCGGATCGGCAGGCGGGACGCCGACGCAACCCTTGCCCGGATGGTGTTCGAGGCCGTCCGGGAGGGCGGCGACCGCGGATGAGCGGTCTCCTCACCCCGGTCGAGCCCGTGCCCGTCGCGGAGTTGGGCCGGGTGCACCTCATCGGCGTCGGGGGGGCGGGCATGTCCGGCATCGCCCGCATCCTGCTCGCCAGGGGCGTGTCGGTTTCCGGCAGCGATGCCATGGACTCGGCGGTTCTCGCCGAGTTGAGGGCGCTCGGTGCGACGGTTCACGTCGGGCACGCCGCCGGCCACCTGGGCGACGCCACGACGGTGGTGGTCTCGAGCGCGGTCCGGGAGACCAACCCCGAGTTCGCCGAGGCGCGGCGGCGCGGGCTGCGGGTGCTGCCGAGGGCCGCGGCCCTGGCGTCCGTCATGGCCGGGCGGCGCGGGATCGCCGTCGCCGGCACCCACGGTAAGACCACTACGACCTCCATGCTCACCGTCGTGCTCCAGCACCTGGGCGCCGACCCGTCCTTCGCGATCGGCGGTCAGCTCACCGGCTCCGGCGCGTACGCGCACGAGGGCGGCGGAGAGATCTTCGTCGCCGAGGCCGACGAGAGCGACGGATCGTTCCTCATGCTCAGCCCGGACGTCGCCGTCGTCACCAACGTCGAGGCCGACCATCTGGACAACTACGGCACGGCCGAGGCCGTGCACGGCGCCTTCGAGCGTTTCGTCGACCGGGTCCGTCCGGGCGGGCGTCTCGTCGCCTGCGCGGACGATCCCGGAGCACGCGCGCTGGCGGAACGCGCTCGCCGCGCCGGCCTCGGCGTCCGTACGTACGGGGAGAGCGTCGACGCGGACGTGCAAATCCGCGGATTCCAGGCCCGTGGCCTCGGGTCGGCGTTCGAGGTGCTCGACCTCGCGGCCGGCGACCCCGACGGTTTCGGGCTCGGCTCCCTCGAACTGCGGGTACCCGGCAGGCACAACGCGCTCAACGCGACCGCCGCCCTCACCGCGGCACTCGACCTGGGCTTTGGTTTCGAACCGATCCGGGCGAGTTTGGCCGGCTTCGCCGGCACGCATCGCCGGTTCGAGCTGCTGGGCGAGGCGGCCGGCGTTCGGGTGTTCGACAGCTACGCCCACCATCCGACCGAGCTCGCCGCCGATCTGCGTACCGCGCGGGAGGTGGCCCGCGGTGGACGGGTGGTGGCGGCGTTCCAGCCGCACCTTTACAGCCGCACTCGGTTCTTCGCCAAGGAGTTCGGCGAGGCGCTCGGCCTCGCCGACGACGCGGTAGTCCTGGAGGTCTACGCGGCCCGCGAGGACCCGGAGCCCGGGGTGACGGGCGAGCTGGTGGCCGAGGCGGTGCCGCTGCCCGCCCCCCACGTGACGTACCAGCCGGTGTGGCGGGACGTGCCGAAGGTGCTGGCGGACCGGGCCAAACCAGGTGACATCGTGCTCCTCCTCGGTGCCGGTGACATCACGCTCCTCGGTCCGGCTCTGGTGGAGGAGCTGCGCGGACGCTCCGCGGCGGTCGGGAGGCCGGTAGGGGAATGAGCCCCTCGTGGCGCCGGCTGTGGGTGGGCGGGCGACGACTGCCCTTCGACCCGTGGAAGGCGGTTGTCGTCGCGCTCCTCGTCGGCGCGGTGGTGGTTGTCGTCGGCTGGGTGCTGCTGAGTTCCCGGCTGCTCGTCGTCCGGCAGATCCAGGTCGCCGGGGAGCATCGGGTGGCGGGCGCCGAGCTGGTCGAGGCGGCGCAGGTGCGTCTGGGCACGCCGCTGATCCACGTCGAGCCCGGCGCGGTCGAACGGCGCGTCGAAGGGATCCGGCAGGTCGAATCGGCGCGGGTGGAGCGGAGGTGGCCGTCCACGCTGCGGATCACGGTCGCCGAACGTACCCCTGTCGCCGCCGCGCGGGACGGGTCCGGCTACCAGCTGGTGGATCGCTTCGGAGTCGTAGTGACCTCGGCCCGGCGCCGGCCGTCCGGCATGCCACTCGTTGACATCGACAACCTGTCGGCGACGGATCCGTCCACCCGGGCAGCCCTCGCGGTCGTCGATGCGCTGCCGGGCGCCGTGCTGCGGAAGGTCTCCGTGGTCTCCGCGCCGAGCCCGACCGAGGTGAACCTCCGGCTCAAGGACGGGAGGCACGTCGAGTGGGGAAGCCCGGAGCGATCCGCGGAGAAGGCCCGCACGCTCGCGATCCTGATGAAGCGCGACGCCCAGGTCTACGACGTGAGCTCGCCCGAGGTCGCCACCACCCAGTAACCCCCCTTCTTGTCCGTGATCTTGCAGAAATTTCAAGATCACGGACAAGAACCGCGACACGCTGGCCCGATCGCCGCGTGGTTAGTTGACCCTGGGGGAGAGCCAACCCTACTGTCCGTATCAATCCTCAGGTTGACATAACTCTAAAGCTCGACTTGAGGGTGAGGGTCTGGGCGTGAGGGTTCCGAGCGGACCGACCCGACCGTCGACGCTCGGTGATGCGCTTCGCGTCGCCGGGGCGGCGGGCCATCCCTAGCCAGCAGTGCCGCTGCGGCTCGCCGGCCAGCCAGGTCGAGCGCGCCGGAGACCGGTTCACCGAACGCGAGCGGAAAGGCCCCTCGTCGTGGCAGCACCGCAGAACTACCTCGCGGTCATCAAGGTTGTCGGCATCGGCGGCGGCGGCGTCAACGCCGTCAACCGGATGATCGAGGAAGGCCTGAAGGGCGTCGAGTTCCTCGCCATCAACACCGACGCCCAAGCGCTGCTCATGAGCGACGCCGACGTGAAGCTCGACGTCGGTCGTGAGCTGACGCGTGGGCTGGGCGCCGGCGCCAACCCCGACGTCGGCAGGAAGGCATGCGAGGACCACCGCGAGGAGATCGAGGAGGTTCTCAGGGGTGCTGACATGGTGTTCGTCACCGCGGGCGAAGGTGGCGGAACCGGTACCGGCGGCGCGCCGGTCGTCGCCAACGTCGCCCGCTCGCTCGGCGCGCTCACCATCGGCGTGGTGACGCGGCCCTTCAGCTTCGAGGGGAAGCGCCGGGCCACGCAGGCCGAGGTGGGCATCGAGCTGCTGCGCGACGAGGTCGACACCCTGATCGTCATACCGAACGACCGCCTTCTCTCGATATCGGACCGCCAGATCAGCGTGCTCGACGCCTTCAAGGCGGCCGACCAGGTGCTGCTCTCCGGTGTCCAAGGGATCACCGACCTCATCACAACGCCCGGCCTGATCAACCTCGACTTCGCCGACGTAAAGTCGGTCATGTCCGGCGCCGGCTCCGCCCTGATGGGCATCGGCTCGGCGCGCGGGGACGATCGCGCGGTGTCGGCGGCCGAGATGGCGATCTCCAGTCCGCTGCTGGAGGCCAGCATCGACGGGGCCCAAGGCGTGCTGCTGTCCATCTCTGGCGGGTCTGACCTCGGTCTCTTCGAGATCAACGAGGCGGCGCAACTCGTCTCCACCGCCGCCTACTCCGACGCCAACATCATCTTCGGGGCTGTCATCGACGACGCGCTCGGCGACGAGGTACGGGTCACGGTGATCGCTGCCGGCTTCGACGGCCACAAGACGTCGAAGCCGGCTCCGGCGTCCTCCCGATCGCAGACCCCCGGGGCGCCGTCCTCCCCGCCGTCGGCGCCTCCATCCTCGGCGGAACCGTACGGGACGCCCTGGACCCCGAGCACGTCTTCGCCCAGCGCGTCCACCTCGACATGGACGCCGGACCCGCCGGCGCCGGACGGCTCGGGCGAGGGCGAACCGCCGGGGTCGGCGGCCGGGGCGGCCGATACGGCCGGCGCCGGCTCGGGAAATTCGTCGTCCAGCTCTTCGGAAGCGTCCCGCCCGTCCACATCGTCCTCGTCGAGTTACCTATCCGGCTCGTCCTCGTCCAGCTCGGCGGGAGGCGAGGAGGCCACCGACGCGGCGACCTCTGGAGAGACGACGCGTCCGGCACCGCCGCTGCGACCCGCGTCCGGAACGTCGTCGACCCGCGCCAGCGAGCCCGCGCGGCGCCGACCGGTCGTCTTCGACGACGAAGACGACCTGGACGTACCCGATTTCCTCAAGTAGGTCCAATATCGAATAGTGGACACCTTTGACCTGGGCAGCGGGGGCGCGTGCGCGGCCTTCACCGACCGCCACGGCGGCGTCAGCGCCCGGCCGTACGACGAGCTCAACCTCGGAGGAGGGGTCGGTGACGACCCAACCGCCGTTGCCGCGAATCGCGCGCGGGCCGCCGAGGCGTTCGGGCTCGACCCGCGCCAGGTGGTGTGGATGCGCCAGGTGCACAGCAACGATGTCGCCTGCGTGGACGGGTTCCCCGACGGCCGGACGCCCCGGGCGGACGCCCTGGTAACTGACGTCTCCGGGCTCGCCCTGGCGGTGCTGGCGGCCGACTGCGCACCGGTGCTGCTCACCGACCCGGTGGCGGGCACCGTGGGAGCGGCCCACGCCGGCCGTCCCGGAGTGGCCCGCGGCGTGGTACCGGCGCTGGTGAACAGCATGATCGCCCGAGGTGCCCGGCCCGACCGGATGGTCGCCGCCGTCGGTCCCGCGGTCTGCGGCGGCTGCTACGAGGTCCCGCCCGACATGCAACAGGCCGTCGCGTCGGCCGTACCGGAGACCAGGTGCACGACGCGCCGCGGAACCCCGGGGCTGGACATCAGGGCCGGCGTGGTGGCCCAGCTGGAGGCCGCGGGCATCACCCAGGTCACCACCGACCGGCGCTGCACTGCCGAGTCCCCGGAGCTGTACTCCTACCGGCGGGACGGGCGTACCGGGCGGTTCGCCGGGTACGTCTGGCTCAGGGGCGGATAGCTGTGGATCGGCGCGCGGAGATCGCCGCCAACCTCGAGGCGGTGGAAAGGCGCATCGCGGCGGCCTGCGCGGCGGCGGGCCGGCGATCCGAAGAGATCACCCTGGTCGCTGTGACGAAGACGTTCCCCGCGTCCGACGTTCGGCTGCTCGCCTCGCTCGGCGTCACCCACATCGGGGAGAACCGGGACCAGGAGGCGGCACCCAAGGCCGCGGCGGCCTCGGACCTGGACCTGACCTGGCATTTCGTTGGTCAGCTGCAGACGAACAAGTGCCGTTCCGTCGCGTCGTACGCGCATGTGGTTCATTCCATCGACCGGCCGAGGCTGGTCGGCGCGCTGGGTAGGGAGGCGCGGCGCGCCGGGCGGGTGATCCGGTGCCTGGTCCAGGTGTGCTTCGACGCGGAACCCGGACGGGGCGGAGCGGCACCGTCCGCGGTGCCGGCGCTCGCCGACGAGGTCGCCGCGGAGGAAGGGCTCGAACTGGGCGGGGTGATGACGGTGGCCCCGCTGGACGAGAACCCCGACCCGGCGTTCGCCGCTCTGGCCGACCTCGCCGCGGAGGTACGCGCGGCCCATCCGCGGGCGACCACCATATCGGCTGGGATGACCGGCGACCTGGAGTCCGCGATGGCGCACGGTGCGACACTTGTCCGCCTCGGAACGGCGTTGCTCGGCACCCGTGAGGCGATCGTCAGGTAGTGTCCCCCCAGCGGACCTTGTCGTCCGTTTCAGGGAGGTAGGAGAAGATCGGCGGCGAAGGACTCACACATGGCCGGCGCGATGCGCAAGATGGCGGTCTACCTCGGCCTGGTGGAGGACGACCGCTACGACGACTATGACGAGTACGCGGAGTACGACGGGGAGGAGGAGTACGACCGGGAGCCCGCGTTGCGGCGCCACCATCCCGACGACGGGGACATGCCGGGCTATCACCGATCTACGGTCGCAGCCCCGCAGTTCACGGCCGCCGAACGGCGCCACAGTGCCTCGACGGTGACCACCGACCTGGCCCGCATCACGACGTTGCACCCACGGACCTACAACGAGGCCCGTACAATCGGAGAGCACTTCCGTGAAGGCATACCGGTGATCATGAACCTCACGGAGATGGTGGACAGTGATGCGAAGCGTCTTGTGGACTTTGCGGCAGGACTCATCTTCGGTCTTCATGGCAGCATTGAGCGTGTGACGAACAAGGTGTTCCTGCTGTGCCCTGCGAATGTCGAGGTGACCGCCGAGGACAAGGCCCGTATCGCCGAAGGTGGGTTCTTCAATCAGAGTTGACTGTCCACATGCTGAGTGACCGAGTCGAGGCACGGCCGTGATGATCCTAGGAGCCGTGCTGACCTATGTCTTGTACGCGTTCTTGCTGCTGCTCATCGCGCGGCTGATCCTGGACTATGTCCAGCTGTTCGCGCGGTCGTGGCGGCCGAGCGGTGTCGTGTTGGTGCTCGCCGAGGCCACCTACACGGTCACCGATCCACCGCTCAAGCTGCTCCGCCGCTTCATCCCACCGCTTAGGTTGGGCAGCGTCGCACTCGACCTCAGCTTCACGGTGCTCTTCATAGTGGTCCTGGTCATGATCCGGGTCGTGCCCGCGCTTTTCGGGACCTGATCGGGTACCGTCACCGATCGGACATCACTCCGAGCGTGCCGAGGAGAACAAGATGCCGCTAACTCCCGCGGATGTGCGGAACAAGCAGTTCAGTACCACCCGGCTTCGGCCGGGGTACGACGAAGAGGAGGTCGATGCCTTCCTCGACGAGGTCGAGGCCGAACTCGACCGTCTTATCCAGGAGAACGAGGAGCTGCGGGCCAAGCTCGCCGAGTGTCTGCGCGGCAAGACCCCGCAGATGACGGCGCCGGTCTCGGAGCCCATGCCCAAGGCAGAGCCCGAGCCTCCGCCGCCGGCGCCGGAACTGCCGAAGCCGGAGCCTCCGCCGCCGGCGCCAGTGCCCGAGCCCGCCCTGCCGCTGGCCGCCATGTCGGGTGCGCTTTCCCAGGCGCACGCGCAGGGCGGCGAGGAGAACATGGACACGGCGGCCCGGGTGCTCGCGCTTGCTCAGCAGACCGCCGACCAGGCCATCGCCGACGCCCGCAGGGAGGCCGACGAGACCCTGGGACGGGCGAGGCGTGAGGCGGACGAGATCCTGGGCAAGGCTCGCCGGCAGGCCGAGCAGATCATCAGCGAGGCCCGTGCCCGCGCCGAGGCCCTGGAGCGCGACGCCCAGGACCGTCACCGTCAGGCCATGGGCACGCTGGTGCAGCAGCGTGAGGAGCTGGAGCGCAAGGTCGATGATCTGCGCGCCTTCGAACGCGAGTACCGCAGCCGCCTGAAGGCCTACCTCGAGGGGCAGCTACGGGAGCTGGAGGCCGGCGCCACGGACAGCGGGCCCTTCGCGACGTCGAGTGCCGCGTCTCCGACCGCGACGGCCGCGCTTCCGCACACCGAGCCCCGCAACGGGCAGCCCGGCAGCCCCGCAGCGAACCCGTTCGGCGCGCCGGAGCCGGTGCAGCGTGGGTTCCACACTGTCGACAACCCACACGACCGCCGGTGACACCTAGGGACCGGCGAGGAGAGACTCTGTGATCCTTGTCAGCTTCTTACTGATCGTCGTCGCGCTCGCGGCCTTGGGCGTGGGTTCCTGGATCGTCCAGGAGCTGTGGCTGATCTACGTGTCGATCGGTATCAGCATGGTCGCCGCCGTGTTTTTGGCCGTCGGCATGTACCGCGGACGTGAGGAGATCTTCGGGGGAGGAGCGAAGTCGATCGGGGGGTCGCAAAAAGGTAAACGGCCGGCCGACAGCAGCGCCGCTGCCAGGGCCAAGGCCGCTAGGTCGAGGAGCGCCAGCCCGGCGGGAGGCGCCACCCGTGGTCCGGCGCGCACCGGTGCCGGTCGCCGTCCTACCGGCGGCCCGGCCGCTGGCACACGGCCGAACGGAGCGGCCCGACCGGGTCGAAAGACACCCGCCTCCACTCCCGACGTTCCGGGCGACGCCATCGTGGTCGTCGTGCCCGGGCGGAGGCGCTACCACCTCTCGAACTGCCGGCAGCTCGCCGGCCGTACCCGGGAGGAGCTCACCTACCAGGAGGCGCGGGAAGAAGGCTTCACCGCGTGCACGGCCTGCATGCCCGACACCGCCCTCGTGGCCCGGGGCAGCCCCCCCGAGCATCAGCCCGAGCCCGCGGGCGAGGAAGCCGCGGGCGAGGAAGCCGCGGTCGCAGCGAGTGGCGCGGAGGACGACGAGACCGACTCGGAGAAGGCGGCACCGGCGAAGGGCACCGCGGACGCCGACCTAGCCGCCGATGCCGACGCCGAAGACGCTGATGACGAGCGGGTAGGCGACGACGGGACGACCGACGCGGACGGCGATGACGAGGAAGCGGCGGGCGAGGCGCAGGAGGGCGAGGCGCAGGAGGGCGAGATAGACACGCCGACCGAGCAGTTCGGCGCCGTGACCGAGTCGTCCGGCGACGATGACGATGACGCCGCCGCCGGCCACCCCAACGGAAAGGCCGAGACCGCGGAGGCGACGGAGGGGGCTTCCGGCCGTGACGATCGGTCGTGATCTTGCAGAAATTCAAACCAACTCGGTTTGAATTTCTGCAAGATCACGACCGGGAGGGCCGCTAGGGCGCCTTGCGGAACCAGAAGCTCAGCCGCAGTTCCTCGTCGCGCTCGGCGGGAAGGTCGGCCTCCGGCGGACCTTCCCGGTACTCCGTGGCCAGTACCTCCTCGGCGATCGCCGATCCGTGCTCGCGCAGCGCCAGGGCAAGCTCGTCGCTCCCGGCCTGCCACCACAGCTCGATGCGGTCCGAGACGTCGAGGCCACGCACCTTGCGCGCGTCCTGAACGAGGCGGATCACCTCGCGGGCGAGGCCCGCCCGGCGCAGCTCGGGGGTGATGGTCAGGTCGAGCGCGATCGTCTCTCCCGCGAGGCTCTCCACCGCCCAGCCGCTGTGTGGCCGCTCGGTGATGGTGACTTCGTCGGGGGAGATGCTGACATCCTTGCCCTGTACGGTCACGGTGGCCGACCCGGCGGCGCGCAGAGCCTCGGCCAGAGCCCCGGGATCGGCTGTACCGATCGCGCGGGCGACGGCCTGGGTGTCGGCGCCGAAGCGCCCGCCGAGCGCCCGGAAGTTGGGTTTGATGGTGGTCTCCACGAGGTGGCCGCCCACGCTGGCCAGGGCGTCCACGGATCCGACGTTGAGCTCGTCGGCCAGTTGGGCGCGCAGCTCCTCGGGTACCTCGCTCCAGCCGGAGGCGCCGACCAGGGCTCGGCCGAGCGGCTGCCGGACGCGCATACCGGACGACGCGCGGGCCGCCCGGCCCAGCTCGACGAGGCGGCGCACCAGCACCATCTGCTCGGACAGCCGCTCATCGATGACCGACTCGTCAGAGCGCGGCCAGGGCGCGAGGTGGACCGAATCCGGCGCGTCCGGGTGCCGGAGGACGTCCCACAGGTATTCGGTGACGAACGGCACCAAGGGCGCGAGCAACCGGGTGAGCACGTCGAGGCATTCGTACAGGGTGGCGAACGCGGAGGCGCCCTCCGGTGTCCGATGTCCCTCCCAGAACCGCCGGCGGGACCGGCGCACGTACCAGTTCGACAGGTCGTCGATGAACTGGGTGAGCCGGCGCCCGGCAACTGCCGTGTCGTAGTCCTCCAGCGCGAGATCCACCTCGCGTGCCGTCCTGTGCAGCTCGGAGAGCACCCAGCGGTCCAGCAACGGCCGTTCGGCCGGCGGCGGGGCGTCCGCCAGCAGCCGCGGCGACCACGGCATCGCCGCTGGACCGTTCGCCGCGCTCCCGGACGCGTTCGCGTACAGGACGAAGAACGACGCGGTGTTCCAGTAGGTGAGCAGCACCTTGCGGACTATCTCCTCGATGCCGGCGTGCCCGACCCTCCGGGCCTGCCACGGCGACCCGCTGGCCAGCATGAACCACCGCAGCGCGTCGGCGCCGTGCCGCTCCATCAGCGGCATAGGCTCCAGGACGTTGCCCAGATGCTTGCTCATCTTCCGGCCGTCCTCGGCGAGGAGAAGGCCGAGACAAAGCACGTTTTCGTACGAGGACCGACCGAAGACGAGGGTGCCGACCGCCATGAGCGAGTAGAACCACCCCCGCGTCTGGTCGATCGCCTCACAGATGAACTGCGCCGGATACGCCTTGTCGAAGAAGTCCTTGTCGCGGTGCGGCGCGCCCCACTGGGCGAAGGGCATAGCGCCCGAGTCGTACCACGCGTCGATCACCTCCGGCACCCGGCGCGCCTCGGCCCCGCAGGTGGGGCAGCCGAAGGTGACCTCGTCCACGTACGGCCGATGCGGATCCAGGTCGGTCAGGTCGCGGCCGGCGATCTCGCCCAGCTCCGTCAGCGACCCCACGCAGGTGAGGTGATCTTCCGGGCAGCGCCACAGCGGCAGCGGGGTACCCCAGTAGCGATTGCGGGACAGCGCCCAGTCGACGTTGTTGCGCAGCCAGTCGCCGTAGCGGCCCCACTTGATCGTCTCCGGATACCAGGTGGTGCGCTCGTTTTCGCGCAGGAGCGCCTCCTTCACCGCGGTGGTGCGGATGTACCAGGTGGGCAGCGCGTAGTAGAGCAGCGGGGTGTGGCAGCGCCAGCAGTGCGGGTAGTTGTGCTCGTAGGTCTCCTGCCGGAACATCAAGCCGCGCTGCTCCAGGTCGGCGACGATGGCCTTGTCGGCGTCCTTGAAGAAGTGGCCACCGACGAGGGGTAGGTGCGGCTCGAAGGTGCCGTCGCCCTGGATCGGGTTGACGACGGGGAGGCCGTGCTCCCGGCCGAGGGCGAAGTCCTCGACCCCGTACGCCGGGTCCATGTGGACCAGCCCGGTGCCGTCCTCCACCATCACCGCGTCCGACAACACGACGAAGTGAGCGTTCGGGATGTCGACGAAGTCGTACGGGCGCTGGTAGCGGCTTCCTGCCAGCTCGGAGCCGAGCAGCCGCTGACTGACCTCCCAACCATCGCCCAGCACGGAATCCACGAGGGGCTCGGCGATCACTAGCGGGCGTTCTCCGGCCCGGGTGGCGACCGCGTACGTTACATCCGGATGCACCGCGACCATCGTGTCGGCGATGAGCGTCCACGGGGTGGTCGTCCAGATCAGCAGGTCCGCCCGATCGGCCAGCGGACCGGACGTGATGGGGAAACGGACGTAGATCGACGGATCGATGACGCTCTCGTAGCCGCCCTCCTGGCCCAGCTCGTGGTCGGAGAGCGGGGTGCCGCACCGGGGGCAGTACGGGCTGACCCGGTAGTCCTGGACGAGCAGCCCGGCGTCGAAGATGACCTTGAGGGACCACCAGACGGCCTCGACGTACTCCGCGTCCATGGTGCGGTAGGCCTGGGACATGTCGACCCAGTAGCCCATCCGCTCGGTCATCTCCTCGAACGCGTCCACGTGCCGCAGCACCGACTCACGGCAGCGCGCGTTGAACTCGGCGACCCCGTACGCCTCGATGTCGCGCTTCCCGGAAAGCCCGAGTTCCTTTTCCACGGCGACCTCGACGGGCAGGCCGTGGCAGTCCCAGCCGGCCTTGCGCGGGACGGAGAAGCCCTTCATGGTCTTGAACCGCGGGAACACGTCCTTGAAGACTCGGGCCTCGACGTGGTGGGTTCCGGGCATCCCGTTGGCGGTCGGCGGGCCCTCGTAGAACACCCACAGCGGGCCGTCGCCGGTCCGCTCGAGCGAACGATGGAAGATCTTGGTCTCCCGCCACCGACGCAGCACCTCGTGTTCGAGCGCCGGAAGGTTGACCCGGCTCGGTAGCGGGCGAAACCGCTGGTTTTCTCGTGTCTCCGACACGACGGGTGGACCTCCAGCTAGGCGACAATTTCCCTCACCTGCGGAGGGACGAGGCCTGCCATCTCGGCGGCGCCCCGCGGTACCACCCTCCTTGGTCGCCCCGCGTACGGAAACGACCCTCTCGTTCGCACAGGCTGCTGCCGGTTCTACTGAGCGGCCCACCAGGAGCACCGCACGCTCCTGACCAGGGCAACGCCGTTCTTCCGGCGGCTCAGAGGTGATCTTCCCGTCGCGCACGCCCCCGGGCTCGCACCGTCCCCGGGTCGCTGGTGGCTGCGTTCGGCGGTACTCTCCCCGTCGACGCCTTGCAGGCTGCGGCGATAGCCAGAGGGTAGCCGAAATCCCGGACCGCCGCTGACGTCGTGGCGCCGTTTGCCGTCCTGGCGAAGCCGACCTATCCTGCCCGCACTATCCACAAACAAGATCCCACCGAGGGGGCCGCGATGGCCGGCACGAAAAGCCCCGATGGACACACCCGCCGCCGGAGCAGGGCTGGTGAAAGGACGCCGGCGCGCGGCACCGCCAAGAAGGTCCACGAGGTCGCGAGGCGACTTCCGGTCCGCGAGGGTGAGGATCGGTGGACCCCCGAGGAGCTCGAGGAGGTGCGGGCAGGGCTCGAGCAGGAGATGGTCGAGCTCCGGGACGAGATCGCGAGGGCCGAGAACGAGCTCGCCGATCGGATGCGCAGCGCCAGCGACGGTGCCGGCGACGACCAGGCCGACACCGGCGCGAAGACGTTCGAACGCGAGCACGAGATGGCCCTTGCCCACAACGCACGGGATCTGCTCGCCCAGAACGAACGGGCGGTGCACCGCATCGACGCGGGGACGTACGGTGTGTGTGAGATATGCGGGAACCCGATCGGCAAGGCACGACTCCAGGCATTCCCACGTGCAACCCTGTGTGTGACGTGCAAGCAACGCGAGGAGCGCCGCTGAGCAGGCCGATTCCACCCGGCGACGAGGCCGAGGTCCCGGCGGGGGACCGCGCTGGAGGTACCCCGGGGCGCCGCCTTGGTGTCCTAGCGACGGTCGCCATCACCGCGCTGATGCTCGACGTCACCACGAAGGTCGTGGCGGTGGCCACGCTCTCCGACCGGCCGCCGATCCGGCTGCTCGGTGGGCTTCTCACGCTGCGCCTGATCCGCAACGCCGGCGCCGCGTTCGGCATCGCCACGGGTTTGACGGTGGTGCTCACGCTCGTCGCGCTTGGTGTGGTCATCGCCATCCTGCGTACCGCCGCCCGGCTGCGCAGTGTGTGGTGGGCCACGGCGCTGGGCCTGCTGCTGGGGGGCGCGGCCGGCAACCTGGTCGACCGCCTGCTCCGCTCGCCCGGTCCGCTGCGAGGTCACGTGGTGGACTGGATCGAGCTTCCGCACTGGCCCGTCTTCAACGTGGCCGACATGGCGATCGTGTGCGGTGGCCTGCTGTCGATGCTGCTCGCGGTCAGGGGGGTGCAGATCGAAGGCGCCCCGCCTTCTCCGAAACGGGCGAAACCCGACGAGACCCGCGAATGAGCGATCACCGGTCCCTGTCAGTGCCCGAGGGGCTGGACGGCGAACGCCTCGACGCCGCGCTGTCCAGGATGTTCGGGTTGTCGCGCAGCCGCACTGCGGAGCTCATCGGCGCCGGCAACGTGCTGGTGGACGGTGCGCCCGCGGAGAAGTCCGACCGGGTGCACGGCGGCGCCTGGCTGGACGTGACGCTTCCCCCGCCCCCGGTACCGCCGGCGCCCCGCCCGGAGCCGGTGCCCGGCATGCGCATCGTGTACGAGGATCCGGACATCGTCGTGGTGGACAAGCCGATCGGGGTGGCCGCACATCCCAGTCCGGGCTGGGGGGGTCCGACGGTGCTCGCCGGCCTCCTCGAGGCGGGACACCAGATCACCACCAGCGGCGCCGCCGAGCGGCAGGGAATCGTGCACCGGCTGGACGTCGGCACCACCGGACTCATGGTGATCACGAAGAGCGAGGTGGCCTACAGCCGACTCAAGCGCGCCTTTCGGGACCGCCGGGTGGACAAACGTTACCGGGCGCTCGTCCAGGGCCACCCCGACCCGCTGCGCGGGACCGTCGACGCGCCGATCGACCGGCATCCCTCCGGGGACGGCCGGTTCGCCGTGGTGGCCGGCGGCAAGCCCAGCCGTACACATTACGACACCGTCGAGGCGTTTCGGGCCGCGACCCTGCTCGACGTGCGTCTGGAGACCGGCCGGACGCACCAGATCCGCGTCCACATGGCGGCGATCCGCCACCCTTGCGCCGGCGACCTGCTCTACGGGGCCGATCCGACCCTCGCGTCGAGTCTGGGACTCGAGCGGCAGTGGCTGCACGCGGCGGGCCTCGGTTTCGACCACCCGGTGACCGACCGGCGGGTGGAGTTCGACAGCCCTTACCCGGACGACCTGCGGAAGGCCCTTGAAACGCTGCGCGAGCAGAGCTGATCAGACGACCAGATGACCAGATGACCCCGTGATGAGCAGCCAGATGGACTTCGGCGCCGCCCGCGTCTACGCGATCCCGATGCGTACGCGTTTCCGGGGGATCGTCCTCCGCGAGGGGATGCTGATCGAGGGCCCGGCCGGGTGGGGCGAGTTCTGTCCGTTCGCCGACTACGACGACGAGGTATCCGCGTCCTGGCTGGCCACGACGATCGAGGCGGGCACGCTCGGCTGGCCCGAGCCGGTACGCGACCGTATCCCGATCAACTGCACGGTGCCGGCCGTCGATCCGGAGCGCGGCCACGAGATTGCCGCGACGTCGGGCTGCCGCACCGCGAAGGTCAAGGTCGCCGAGCACCCCGACTCGCTCGGCGAGGACCTGGCGCGGCTGGAGGCGGTCCGGGCCGCGCTCGGCCCCGCCGGAGCCGTGCGCTGCGACGCCAACGGCGCGTGGGACGTCGAAACGGCCGTCGCGGTGATCCCGCGGCTCGACCGGGCCGCCGGCGGGCTGGAGTACGTCGAACAACCCTGCCGTACCGTCGACGAGCTCGCCGCCGTGCGCCGCAAGGTTGACGTCCGGATTGCCGCCGACGAGTCCATCCGCCGCGCCGAGGATCCGATGCGGGTGGCAGTTGCCGAGGCCGCCGACATCGCGGTGATCAAGTGCACCCCGCTCGGCGGGGTGCGGCGTTCGTTGCGGGTCGCCGAGGCGGCCGGGCTGCCGTGCGTGGTGTCGTCCGCGCTGGAAACCAGCGTCGGGCTCGCCGCCGGGCTCGCCCTGGCCGGTGCGCTGCCCGAACTGGACTTCGCCTGCGGCCTCGGCACGCTGTCGCTGCTGCGCGGCGACGTGGTGACCGACGCCGAGTCGCTGCGGCCGGCGGAAGGCTACCTGCCGGTGTCGCGTAGGCCACCGCTGCCCGATCCGGCGAGGCTCGACGAGTTCGCGCCGGCCGACGCCGAGCGGGTCGCGTGGTGGCGCGACCGGCTCGATCGTGTCCGCCCGAAGCGGATCGGAGTGTCGGGCTCCCGGACTGTCGGCTCCGCCGGTTAGAGTCACTGACGCCGGGCCGACCCGCGACCGGACCTACGACACGGCGGCCCATCCCTACAGGGGTATCGCCCGTCCGTCTGTCTGCAGAAGGAGGCGCACCACGCATGGCCGACTCGTTCGTGCATCTCCACGTGCACACCGAGTACTCCATGCTGGACGGGGCCGCGCGGCTGCCCGACCTGTTCTCCGAGGCAGCCCGTCAGGGCATGCCCGCGCTGGCGATGACGGATCACGGCAACCTGTACGGCGCCTACGACTTCCACGGGCAGGCGAAGGCCGCGGGCGTGAAGCCGATCGTCGGTTGTGAGATCTATCTCACCCCTGCCACCAGCCGGTTCGACAAGAGCCGGGTTCGCTGGGCCGAGGGCGGAGAGAACGACGTGTCCGGCGGCGGTGCCTATACGCACATGACGCTGCTGGCCGCGGACGCCGATGGCCTGCGCAACCTCTTCCGGCTGGCCTCGCTCGCCAGCATGGAGGGCCACTTCTACAAGCCCCGGATCGACAGGGAGCTGCTGGAGCGGTCCGCGAAGGGCATCATCGCCACCACCGGATGCCCGTCCGGTGAGGTGCAGACATGGTTGCGCATCGGTGACTTTACGCGGGCCCGCCGGGCGGCTGGAGAGTTCATGGAGCTCTTCGGCCGGGAGAACTTCTACCTCGAGCTGATGGACCACGGGCTGGGCATCGAGCGGCGGGTGCGGGCGGACCTGCTGCGGCTCAAGGACGAGCTCGGCCTCAAGGCGGTGGCCACCAACGACCTTCACTACACCCACGCCGGCGACGCGCAGGCCCACGAGGTGCTGCTGTGCGTGCAGTCCGGCAAGACCCTCGCCGACCCCGGTCGGTTCAAGTTCGACGCGCGGGACTTCTACCTGAAGAGCGCCGAGGAGATGCGCGCCCTGTGGGACGCCGAGGTTCCCGGTGCCTGCGACGCCACGCTGGAGATCGCCGAGCGGGTGGGCTCGTACGACGAGGTGTTCTCGTTCCGCAACCTCATGCCGCGTTTCCCGGTGCCGGAGGGGGAGAGCGAGGAGTCGTGGCTGCAGGCCGAGGTCATGCGCGGGCTGGACAGGCGGTATCCCGCCGGCGTCCCGGATGACTACCGCAGGCAGGCCGAGTACGAGATCGACGTGATCTGCCAGAAGGGCTACCCGGGCTACTTCCTCGTCGTCGCCGACCTCGTCGGCTACGCCAAGGACAACGACATCCGGGTCGGTCCGGGCCGCGGATCGGCCGCGGGCGCGCTCATCGCGTACGCCCTCGGCATCACCGAACTCGACCCGCTCCAGCACGGACTGATCTTCGAGCGCTTCCTCAATCCCGAGCGCAAGTCGATGCCCGACATCGACCTGGACTTCGACGAGCGTCGGCGCGCCGACATGATCCGTTACGCGACGGAGAAATACGGCGACGACCGGGTCGCGCAGATCATCACCTACGGCACCATCAAGGCGAAGGCCGCGATCAAGGACGCGGCCAGGGTGCTCAGCCATCCCTACGCGCTCGGCGACCGCATCTCCAAGGCGATGCCACCCGCGGTGATGGGCAAGGACATCTCGCTCGCCGGCATCTTCGACGCCGATCACGCCCGCCACGGCGAGGCGGCCGAGTTCCGGGCGCTGTACGACTCCGAGGCCGAGGTCAAGGAGGTCGTCGACACCGCACGCGGCCTCGAAGGGCTGAAGCGGCAGTGGGGGGTACACGCGGCCGGAGTGATCCTGTCCCGCGATCCGCTGCTGGACGTCATCCCCATCCAGAAGCGCGAGCAGGACGGCGCCATCATCACGCAGTTCGACATGGGGGCCTGTGAGTCCCTCGGGCTGTTGAAGATGGACTTCCTCGGCCTGCGCAACCTCACGGTCCTCGACGACTGCCTGCGCAACGCGGAGATCAACAGGGGTGAGAAGCTCGTCCTCGAGGAGATCCTCCTCGACGACCGACCGACCTACGAGCTGCTGACCCGGGGCGACACGCTGGGCGTCTTCCAGCTCGACGGCGGTCCGATGCGCGCGCTGCTGCGCGCGATGCGGCCGGACAACTTCGAGGACATATCGGCGGTCGGCGCGCTGTACCGGCCGGGGCCCATGGGGGCCAACGCACACATCGAGTACGCGGACCGCAAGAACGGCCGTAAGCCCGTCGTACCTATCCACCCCGAGCTCGAGGAGCCGCTCGCCGATATCCTCGGCGACACCTACGGCCTGATCGTCTACCAGGAGCAGGTCATGGCCATCGCCCAGCGGGTGGCCGACTACTCGCTTGGACAAGCCGATCTGTTGCGCCGGGCGATGGGCAAGAAGAAGAAGGAGGTCCTGGACAAGGAGTACGCCCCCTTCTCCGAGGGGATGCGGAAGAACCGCTACTCCGACGACGCCATCAAGACCCTGTGGGACATCCTCGTCCCGTTCTCCGACTACGCGTTCAACAAGGCGCACGCCGCCGCGTACGGCCTGGTGTCGTACTGGACCGCGTACCTCAAGGCCAACTACCCGGCCGAGTACATGGCTGCGCTGCTCACGTCCGTCCGCGACGACAAGGACAAGAGCGCCCTGTACCTGAACGAGTGTCGCCGGATGGGTATCAAGGTGCTGCCGCCGGACGTGAACGAGTCCGACGCCGACTTCACCCCCCGAGGCGGCGACATCCGCTTCGGGCTTTCCGCGATCCGCAACGTCGGGGGCAACGTCGTTCAGGCCATCGTGGACACCCGCCGGTCGAAGGGGCGGTTCGCCGACTTCAGGGACTTTCTCCGCAAGGTCCCTCCGGCGGTCTGCAACCGGCGGGTCGTCGAGTCGCTCATCAAGGCCGGCGCGTTCGACTCCTTCGGGCACACCCGCAAGGATCTGTTCAACAACCACGAGCGGCAGATCGACGCGGTGATCGACGTCAAGCGCAACGAGGCCATCGGGCAGGACTCGCTCTTCGGCTCGCTCAGCGTCGAGGCGGAGGACGGCGTCGGCGACGTGATGTTGGAGCTGGAGACCACCGACTCGGAGTGGGGCAAGACGGTTCTGCTCGGCTTCGAACGGGAGATGCTCGGGCTGTACGTCTCCGATCACCCGCTGTTCGGCACCGAACACGTCCTCTCCCGCAACGTCGACTGTTCCATCGGCGCCCTGACCGCTGACGAGCGCCCGGACGGCCAGATCGTCACCGTCGGCGGGATCCTGTCGAACCTCCAGCGCAAGGTCACCAAGCAGGGGAACACCTGGGCCATGGGCACGCTGGAGGACCTCGAGGGCGCGATCGACGTGATGTTCTTCCCGGCGACCTACCAGCGCTGCGCCACCCTCCTGGTCGAGGACGCGATCCTCCTGGTGAAGGGCCGGATCGACAAGCGGGAGGAGACGCCCAGGCTGGTCGCGAGCGAGGTGAGGCAGCCGGACCTCTCCGACCCGTCGGCCGGTCCGGTGGTCGTCACACTGCCGGTCACCCGGTGCACCCAACCCTTGGTGCAGCGCCTCAAGCAGGTGCTCGCCACCCATCCCGGTACCACCGAGGTCCGGCTGCAGCTAGAGAACGAGGGCCGTACCACCGTCGTGCGCCTCGACGATCGGCTGCGGGTGACAGCCTCGGTGGCGCTCATGGGAGACCTCAAACAGCTTCTCGGCCCCGCCTGCGTGACAACGTGAGCCACTTAAGTCGCGATCTTGCAGAAATTCAACTCCGGCCGGTTGAATTTCTGCAAGATCACGACCAAGGGAGACGGAGGGGGCACCGGTGAGCCGGCGTGACCTGGTTGCCGGCGCCGTGGTGCTCGGCGGGGTGATGCTGCTGGCCGGGCCGGCCGGGCTCGTCTGGGCGGCGGTGGCCCCGCGTGCCGACTTCGTGCTGACCCCGGGCGGCGCCGAGCTTGCCGACCCGGGAACCCGGGCGCTCGTCCTGGCGGACCGCTGGTTCGCCGTCATCTCCGCCGCGGCCGGCCTGCTGTGCGGAGCGGCGGCCCACGTCGCGGGCGGCCGCCGCTACGGGCTCGCCAAGGCAGCGGGCCTTGCCGCCGGCGGGGTGTTAGCCGGGCTGCTCGCGTGGCGAGTCGGTCAGCTGCCGGACCTGGCCGAGTTCCGGCAGGCCGCGCGGACGCTGCCGGACGGGGCGCGGGTCCGGGCGTTCCTCACCCTGACGGCACCGGGCGTTCTCGCGGTATGGCCCCTCGTCGCCGTGGGGTCCTTCGGTGTCCTGGCCACGGTTCCCGGTCGGCTGCGCCGCCTCCGGGGTCCGCACGAAGACGCGGAGGCGTCTACTCGGCAGGGGGACGGCTGATCGCCGCGGTGACAGCGTCGGCGAGTTGGACGAGGTGGGCCGGGGCCAGCTCGATCTGCAGTCCGCGTCGGCCGGCCGAGACGAACACCGTGGCGAAGCCGAGCGCCGACTCGTCCACCACGGTGGGCAGCCGCTTACGCTGGCCCAGCGGACTGATGCCGCCTCGAACGTAGCCGGTGGCCCGTTCCGCATCCGCCGGGTCGGCCATGCTCGCGCGTTTGCCACCGGCCGCCGCCGCGAGCGACTTGAGATCCAGCGATGCGGCGGCCGGGACGATGGCCACCGTGAGGCGGCCGTCGACCTCGGCCACCAAGGTCTTGAACACCCGCGCCGGGGAAAGCCCGAGCGCGTGGGCGGCCTCCTCGCCGTAGGAACTGGACCCGGGGTCGTGGTGGTACGGATGCAGGGTGAACGGGATACCTGCCCGGGTCGCCGCCACCGTCGCCGGCGTGCCCTTGCCGCTCAGTTCGGGCTCACCCCCTTCTCTGGCGTCGCCGGCACCGCCGGCATCAGCCTCAGCAAAGAGATCTCCCGGCGCAGCAGTCGTACCTCTCGCCGAAGCCGAGCCGCGGCGTCCGCGGCCTCCAGGAGTTCCTGTTTCTCCCGCCGGTCGAGGATCAGTGAGGCGGCCACGAGATAGGACAGCCGGACCGGGTCCTCGGGCGGATCCGGGACCTCGTGCAGAGCGATCCCGTGACCGCGCAGCACCACACGGTAGCCACGGAATAAGACGTCGACCCAGCCGGTGAGCACGTCGGTGTCCGCGCCTGCCTCCTCCGGGAGAACCGTGACGTCGGCCCGCGGATAGGGGAACGGATCTTCCTGCGCGTCGGCGTCCTCCAGCGCGTCGATGCGGAACCGCTGGCCACCGACCACCACGATGTCGAAGCGCCCGTCGTCGTACCGCTGGACCTCCCGGAGTTCGGCGGTGCACCCCACGTCGGCCATCTCCTGCACGGCTCCGGCGCCGACCTCGTGCCCGAGGGTGATCGCCACCACCCCGAAGCGGCGTTCCTCTTCGGGGTGCTCCAGCAGATGGCCGACAAGCGCGCGGTACCGCTCCTCGAACACGTGCAGCGGCAGCACCAGTCCGGGGAACAGCACGGTGCCGAGAGGGAACAGCGCCAGCTTCTCGCTCACCGGGCCAGGGTAAGCCCGAAGCGGGGCGGCGATCAGCGCCAATAGACTGGCGTGCGTGATTCCCCGTGCTCAGCCCCGTCGCATCGACCTGCGCGGTTCCCTCCCGCGCGACCTTCCCGCCGTGCTGCCCCGAGCAGCCCTCGACGTCGAGGCCGCCCTCGACGACGCGCGAAGAATCGTGCACGACGTTCGGGACCGCGGGGACGTCGCGGTGCGGGAGCTCACCGCCCGGTTCGACGCGGTGGAGCTGGAGACGACCCGGGTGCCGGCCGAGGCATGCCGCGACGCGCTGGCCACGCTCGGCGGTGGCGTACGGTCCGCCCTGGAGGAGGCGATCCGCCGTGCCCGCGTCGTCCACCGGGCGCAACTGCGCGACGACGCGACGGTCCGCCTCGGCGAGGGCGCCACGGTCACCGAACGGTGGGTCCCGGTGGGCCGGGTGGGCCTCTACGTTCCCGGCGGGCTGGTCGCCTACCCCTCCTCGGTAGTGATGAACGTCGTTCCGGCGCAGGTAGCGGGCGTCGAATCGGTCGCGCTCGCGTCACCGCCGCAGCGGGAGTACGGCGGCCTGCCGCACCCGGCGATTCTCGCGGCGTGCGCGCTTCTGGGGGTCGAGGAGATCTACGCCGTGGGCGGCGCCCAGGCGGTCGCGATGTTCGCGTACGGCACAGAGGAATGCCCGCCAGCCTCCGTTGTGACCGGTCCGGGTAACGTCTACGTCGCCGCCGCCAAGCGGCTGGTTCGGGGCGTCGTCGGCACCGACGGGGAAGCCGGGCCGACCGAGGTGGCGATCCTGGCCGACGAGACAGCCGATCCCGAACAGGTCGCGGCCGATCTCATCGCCCAGGCCGAGCACGACGAGCTGGCCTCTTGCCTGCTCGTCACCCCCGCATCCGATCTTCTCGACCGCGTGGACGTCGAGCTGGGCAAGCAGGTGCCGGCGACCGGCCACCGGGAGCGGGTCGAGTCGGCTCTCGCCGGGCAGTCGGCCCACGTGCTCGTCGACGACCTCGACGCCGGGCTCGCCGTCGTCGACGCCTGGGCGCCCGAGCACCTCGAGGTGCTCACCCGCGAGGCACCGGCAGTCGCCGCCCGGGTCCGCAACGCGGGGGCGATCTTCGTGGGGCCGTACTCGCCAGTTTCGCTCGGCGACTATCTCGCCGGTTCCAACCACGTGCTACCCACGGGCGGTACTGCCCGGCACACCGGCGGTCTGTCGGTGGGCTCGTTCCTGCGCGGCATCCACATGGTCGAGTACTCGCGGGACGCGCTCGCCGAGGCCGCCCCGGGTATCGCCGCCCTGGGCGGCGAGGAGGATCTGCCCGCGCACGTCGACGCCGTTCGGGCGAGGGTCCGATGACGCGTTTGGACGGGTTGCCGTTGCGAGACGACCTGCGCGGGCGCGCGCCGTACGGCGCGCCGCAGCTGGACGTCCCGGTCCTGCTCAACACCAACGAGAACCCGTACCCGCCCTCGGAGCGGCTGGTGACCGACCTTGCCGCCGCCGTTGCGGACGCGGCCAGGGGGCTCAACCGCTACCCGGACCGCGACGCGGTCGAGCTGCGCAAGGGTCTCGCCGATTACCTGGGCCACGGGATCCGCGCCGACCAGGTATGGGCCGCCAACGGGTCCAACGAGATCCTTCAGCAGATCCTGTTGGCGTTCGGCGGGCCCGGTCGGCGGGCGCTGGGGTTTGAGCCCTCGTACTCGATGCACCCGATCATCACCGGCATCACCGGAACCGAATGGATCAGCGGTCACCGGGAGCGGGACTTCGGCCTCGACCCCGAGCACGCGGTCGCCGCGGTACGGGAGCACCGGCCCGACGTCGTCTTTCTAACCTCGCCGAACAACCCCACCGGCACCGCGCTGCCGGTGGGGGTCGTCGAGGACGTCCTCGCCGTCGCGCCCGGGATGGTGGCGGTCGACGAGGCGTACGCCGAGTTCGCCCGGCCCGGCACCCGCGGCGCGCTGACCCTCCTGGCCGAGTACCCGCGGCTGATCGTCACCCGCACGATGTCCAAGGCGTTCGCCTTGGCGGGGGCGCGCCTCGGCTACCTCGCCGCCGATCCGGCGGTGGTCGAGGCGCTGCTGTTGGTGAGGCTGCCGTATCACCTCTCCGCCGTTACCCAGGCGGCCGCGACCACCGCGCTGACCCACGCGGAGGAGTTGTTGGCGACAGTGGACGAGCTGCGGGCGGAGCGGGACGAGGCGGTGGCCTGGCTGCGCGTCCAGAACCTGGACGCGGTCGACTCCGACGCCAACTTCGTGCTCTTCGGGCGGTTCGACGACCGGCGGGCGGTGTGGCAGGGACTGCTGGACAGGGGGGTGCTGGTCCGCGAGGTAGGTCCGCCGGAGTGGCTGCGCGTCAGCATCGGACGTCCCGAGGAGATGGCGGAGTTTCGGCGTGCCCTGCTGGAGACGTTGGAGACGTTGAGGAGGACTCCAGGGTGAGTCGTACCGGCAAGGTGGAGCGGACCACCCAGGAAAGCCAGGTCCGCGTCGAGATCGACCTGGACGGCGCGGGTGTCGCCGACGTCGACACCGGTGTGCCGTTCTTCGACCACATGCTCGCCCAACTGGCCAGGCACGGCGGCTTCGATCTGGAGGTGCGCACCAAGGGCGACATCGAGATCGACGCCCACCACACCGTGGAGGACACGGCGATCGCCCTGGGCCAGGCGTTCCGGGAGGCGCTCGGCGACAAGGCGGGCATCCGGCGGTTCGGTGACGCGACCGTGCCGCTCGACGAGACCCTCGTGCAGGCAGCCGTCGACCTGTCCGGACGGCCGTATCTCGTGCACGACGAGCCCGACATGGCCCCGCTCATCGGCAGCTACGACACAACGCTCACCCGGCACATCTTCGAGTCGTTCACCGCCAACGCCGGGGTGTGCCTGCACGTGTGCGTACGCTACGGGCGCAACCCGCACCACCTGGTTGAGGCCCAATTTAAGGCAGTTGCCCGGGCGCTGCGGGCCGCGGTCGCCTACGATCCCCGGGTCCACGGAATCCCGTCGACCAAGGGGGCGCTGTGAACCTCACCCTTACCTCGACCCTGCTCATCTTCCTCGGCCTGTTCCTGGTTGGCGGGGTGATCTCGTTCGTCAAGCGGGGCCTGAAGCTGGCCGCACTGGTGGTGGCTGTGCTGGCGGTGCTGGCGCTCGCTTCGGGGGTGCTGCGACTGTGAGGAGGGCCCGATGAGTCCGCGGGTCGTCGTCCTGGACTACGGATCCGGGAATCTCCGCTCCGCCGAGCGGGCCATCGCCCGGGCCGGCGCCGAGGTGGCGGTGACCGCCGACTACGGCGCGGCCCTGGCCGCCGACGGCCTCGTGGTGCCCGGCGTAGGTGCGTTCGCCGCGTGCATGACCGGGCTGCAGTCGGTCAAAGGCGACAAGGTGGTCGTGGAGCGGGTCGAGTCCGGCCGCCCGGTGCTCGGCATCTGCGTCGGCATGCAGATCCTCTTCACCGAGGGCATCGAGCACGGGATCCGCGCCGACGGCGTCGGCGTCTTCCCGGGGGCGGTGACGCGGCTGGCCGCCGAGCGGGTGCCGCACATGGGCTGGAACACGGTTCGCCCGGGCGCGGGATCGGTGCTGTTCCGCGGCATCGAGGGGCAACGTTTCTACTTCGTGCACTCCTACGCCGCGAAGCCCGGGGAGTTGGAGGGTCCGGAGGGTTTCGACGGCGTCGTCACGGTCGCCGAGCACGGGGAGCCGTTCGTCGCCGCCGTGGAACGCGGCCCGGTCATGGCCACCCAGTTCCACCCGGAGAAGTCCGGCGACGCCGGCGCCGTGCTGCTGCGGAACTGGCTGGGTACCCTCGGTTGAGGCTCGCCGAGCAGGTCACCGCCGCCGTGGTCCGGTGAGTTCGGCGGGGACGAGCCGGCAGGAGACGGGCCAGTCGATCTGCCTGACCTCGCCGGCCTTGACCGTGTCGGCTTCCCGGTAGCGGCCGCCGGTCAGCCGGTACAGGTGAACGACCGGGCCGCCCCGCGCTTTGGGTTCGACCCGCCAATACGCGGAAACGCTTGCCTCGGCGAGCAGGTTCGGCTTTGTCACCCGGTCCATCGTCGTCGATGACTGGGAAACGATCTCGACCGCAAGCGCGACGTCAGCGGGAGAGAAGATGGTGGCCTCGGATTCGATCGTATCGACACGAGCGACTACGACGTCCGGGACTATGAGCCGAATGGGGGACCTCCGGCGAAGGAGGATCCCCACGGCCTCGAGGGCCTCCCACTCCGATCCGAGGTCGCGATTCAGCGTCGCAGCGAGCCGGTGCGCTGCCCTCTGGTGGGGCGACCCGGGTGCTGGCGACACGAGCAGGCTCCCGTCGATGATCTCGTACCGCTGACCGTCGTCGGGCAGCCCCATCAAGTCATCCAGCGTCCACGGTCCGCGCGCCGTCACCGCAGCAGCAGCCTCACTCATGTCGATAACCTCACTGTTTCCGCTGCCCTGCCGCCAGTGTTCCACGGAAAGGGGCCGTAAGCTCGTTTCCGTCCACAGCCGAACGGAGGTCCGATGTCGCTCGTCCTGCTGCCCGCCGTCGACGTGTCCGGCGGCCAGGCGGTACGGCTGGTCCAGGGGGAGGCTGGGTCGGAGACTCGGTACGGCGACCCGGTGCAGGCCGCGCTCGCCTGGCAGGAGGCCGGCGCGCAGTGGGTCCACCTCGTCGACCTGGATGCCGCGTTCGGCCGGGGAACCAACCGGGACCTGCTCGCCGAGGTGGTCGGCAAGCTCGATATCGACGTCGAGCTGTCCGGCGGCATCCGGGACGGCGACTCCCTGGAGACGGCGCTCGCGACCGGCTGCGCCCGGGTGAACATCGGGACCGCGGCGCTGGAGAAGCCGGACTGGGTGCGCGAGGTCATCGCCCGGTACGGCGCGAGGATCGCGGTCGGCCTCGACGTACGCGGCACGACGCTGGCGGCCCGGGGCTGGACCAGCGAGGGCGGCGAGCTGTACGAGACGCTGGCCCGGCTGGACGCCGACGGCTGTGCCCGCTACGTCGTTACCGACGTGCGCCGCGACGGCACCCTCACCGGGCCGAACCTGGACCTGCTGCGCTCGGTGTGCGCGGCCACCGACCGCCCGGTGGTCGCTAGCGGGGGAGTGTCCAGCCTCGACGACCTGCGCGCGATCGCCTCGTTGACGCCGCCCGGCGTCGAGGGCGCGATCGTGGGCAAGGCGCTGTACTCCGGCGCGTTCACCCTGGAACAGGCTCTGGAGGCGGTGGCGTGACGGTTGCCGTACGGGTGATCCCGTGCCTCGACGTGGACGCGGGCAGGGTCGTCAAGGGCGTGCGGTTCCGGGAGCTGCGCGACGCCGGCGACCCGGTGGAGATGGCCCGGATATACGACGCCGAGGGCGCGGACGAGCTGACCTTTCTCGACATCACCGCGTCCAGCGGCGGCCGGGAGACCATGTACGACGTTGTGCGGCGGACCGCCGAGCAGGTGTTCATCCCGCTCACCGTCGGCGGGGGAGTGCGCTCACCAGACGACGTCGACCGGTTGCTGCGGGCCGGTGCCGACAAGGTCTCGCTCAACACCGCCGCGATCGCCCGGCCGGAGCTGCTCCGGGAGGCGGCCGAGCGGTTCGGCTCGCAGTGCATGGTGCTGTCCGTCGATGCCCGCCGCGTTGTCGACGGGCCGCCGACGCCCAGCGGGTTCGAGGTCACCACGCACGGCGGGCGGCGGGGTACCGGGATCGACGCGGTCGAGTGGACCGCCCGCGGCGAGGAGCTGGGTGTCGGCGAGATCCTGCTCAACTCGATGGACGCGGACGGCACCAAAGAGGGCTACGACCTGGCGATGATCGAGGCGATCCGGGAGGTCGTCGCCGTACCCGTGATCGCGAGCGGGGGAGCGGGCGCGCTCGACCACTTCCCGCCCGCGGTGGCGGCCGGTGCCGACGCCGTGCTGGCCGCCAGCGTGTTCCACTTCGGCCAGCTCCGCATCGGCGCCGTCAAGGACTCACTCCGCGCCGAGGGTCACCCGGTCCGCTGACGCTCCTTTGGGCTCGGGCAGGGGGTGCCAGATCGCTGAGCGAGGGAATCGGGCTGTTGCGTCGGATGACCTCTGGCGTCTCGGGAGCTGGGCTGGTCAGCAAGGTATCGGCCTCCTCCGCGGTGATGCCGCCCAGCTCCTGCAGGATGGCGAGGGACTCTCGCCAACACCTCCGAGCTTCCTCGGGCCGATCCAAGAGGCCGTACAGGGTGAGGCCGAGCCCCCACAGTTGCTCGGCCTCGAGGTAACGCTCGCCGACCTCGCGGCTGATCGTGAGCGCCTGCCGGTAGTGGGCGCTGGCTTCGGGGCCGCAACCGGCCAGGAGGTGGGCGCCTGCCAGACTTCCCAGCGCATTCCCCTCACCGCGAGGGTTGCCGAATTCACGGTGCAGGGCCAGGCTGCGCTGATGGTGGACGATTGCCACGTCCGCGCGGCCCAGTTCCTGGTTGAGGTTGCCGAGGTTGTTGAGTACGCGTGCCTCGCTGTCCCGTTTGTTTCGCTCCCGATGAATTGCCAGCGCCTGTTCGAAGCGGTCGATCGCCTTGTCTAGGTGTCCCTGCCGGCGGTAGGCGATGCCAAGGTAGTTGAGCACGTGACCCTTGAGGTCGCGGTCGCCGGACTCGACGCAGATCGCTAGCGCCCGCTCCAGGTGAAGGATCTGATCGTCGAGGTGCCCCAGCTTGCCGTAGGCGGATCCGAGATCGGAGCGGGCCAGAGCCTCGCCACGGCGGTCCCCCGAACGTTCGGCGCATTTGATGGCGAGCCGGTTGAGAGTGATCAGTTCGCGCCAGTAGCCGCGGGCCTCGAAGGGGCGATTCAGAGCCACGGCGACCTGCACCGCGACCCCGGAGGCGCCGGGCAGGGTCTCGGCTTGCTGCGCGGCGGACAGCAAGTTGGCGCGCTCGGCGTCGGTCCACGCGGCCGCGTCGGCGTGGGTACGCATGTCCCCGGCGGGGCGGATATGAATCCTGTCCCGCCGGAGAGTGTTCGACGGATCGATTACCAGCATCGCCTGCTTGGCGGCCGCGAGGTAACAGTCGAGCGCGCGGCGGACGGCGGCGACGCGTTCGGCCTCCGGCTCGTCGTCGTGCGCCCTCTCGCGGGCGAACAGCCGTACCAGGTCGTGCATCTGGTACCTGTTCGGTGTCGGCGACTCCAGGAGCTGGGCGTCGACCAGGTGCTCCAGCGCCGCCTCGGCCTGGGCGGCGGAAAGGTCGGCCAGCGCCGCCGCGACCTCCACCCCAATATCCGGCCCGTCCAGCAGCCCAACCAGCCGAAACATGCGGGCCGCCCCCCGACCGGAGGGACTGGAGTCGAGGTCCCGGTAGCCGATCTGGAAGGTGGCTCGCACCTCCAGGTCGGCCAGGCTCAGCTCGTCGAGCCGGCGGTGCTCGTCGGCGAGTCGGTCGGCGAGGGCGGCAAGCGGCCACTCGGGGCGGGCGACAAGCCGAGCGGCGGCGATCCGCAGCGCGAGCGGAAGGTAGCCGCACAGCCGCGCGATCCGTGCCGCGGCCTCCGGCTCGGCGATGACCCGCCGGGCGCCGACGATTCGGGCCAGCAGGGTCTCCGCCTCCTCAGACGACAGGGCGTCGAGGTGCAGGTGGGTGGCGCCGTCGAGGGCGGCCAGCACCCGCCGGCTGGTGACCAGCACGGCGCACGTGGGTGTCGCCGGCAGAAGTGGCCGGATCTGGGCGGCGTCGACGGCGTTGTCCAGGATCACCAACATCCGCCGTGCCGCCACGACGGAACGGAACCGGGCGGCCGCCTCCTCCGGATCTGTGACCTGCGTGGTGTCACCGAGCGCGCGGAGCCATCGGGCGAGCACGTCACCGGGCTCCAGCGGCAGGGTCCCGGCGGCCGCGCCCTGCAGGTTGACGTACAGCTGGCCGTCCGGGAACTCCTCGGCGAGCTGGTGTGCGGCGTGGATCGCGAGCGCGGACTTGCCGATGCCGCCGGCGCCGTCCACCGCGCTGATCGCCACCGTCCCGGCGTCGCCTCCGGTCAGCAGTTCCCGGAGTCGGTCCAGCTCTCCCACCCGGCCGGTGAACGCGGCAACGTCGGGCGGCACCTCGGCCGGGACGGGCGGTGGCTTGGTCCTCCCGCCGCTCGCGGCCGCCGGCCTCGGCTCCCCGTCGCTGCGCAGCAGCGCGACGTGCGCCTCGCGCAGTGCGTCCGACGGGTCGACGCCTAGCTCCTCGGCGAGCCGGCGGCGGATCTCCTCGAAGAGCCGCAGTGCATCGGCGCGTCGCCCGGAGGCCCCGAGCAGAGCCATCAACCGCGCGTGCAGCGGCTCGTCGTAGGGCAGCGCGGCGGCGAGTCTCTCCAGATGCGGCAGGGCAAGAGTCGGCCGCGACGCCTGCAGCGCCGCCTCGGCCAGGGCACAGGCCCCGTCGGTACGCAGCCTCTCCAGCTCGACCACCAGCGGGTCGCTGCGAATCCAGTCGGGCGAGCCGTCGAGGACGGGACCGCGCCACTCGTCCAGCGCCCCCTGCAGGTGACCGATCCTGGCGCTCGGCTCGGTGTCGTGGCCGGCGAGGCGAACCATCGTCCGGAAGCGGTTGACGTCCACGCTCTCGACGGGCACGTCGAGGCGGTAGCGGCCGGCGGCGTAGTCGACCGCCTCGCGCAGGCCTAGGCCGTCACGCAGCCAGGAACGCAGCCGGGATACGGAGGTCTGCAGAGCGCCGCGGGTGGCTCCCGACGGCCCCCAGACGAACTCGGCCAGCCACTGCTCGCCGACCGGCTCGTTGGGGGTGAGCAGCAGGCCACTGAGCAGCATGCGGGTCGCACGGCCGGGGACCGCCACGATCCGCCCACCGACCCGTGCCTCCAGCGGCCCCAGCACGCCGAAGGAGGTCCTATGCGCGGCCCCCTCGTCCAATGCACACCCCCGCCTGCCAGCCCAGGACTTCCGTTGGACCGTACACGAACTGTAAGCGCTTTGTAAGCGCGGCTCGATAGACCTTTGCGCCAAGGCGCCAGCTGCTCACTCGGGTGGCCGGTGCCACGGTCAATGTTCCTACCTGACGGGGGAGTGACGAGCACATGGTGGATCAATTTCGCGCCGACTGTGAGGAACTGATCGACCTCAGCAACGGGGAATTGAGGGAGCTGGCCGAGAATGTCGGGACGTGCGCGGGGACCATCTCCACTTTGAGTACCGACGAGGCGACCTGGGGCGCCGGGCTTTTGGGCTCGGTGCTCATAAACATGATCTACGAGGACGTCCGGGGGACGTTCGAGAAACTGCAGCGGGACATCGCCGTAACCCTCAACGAGGTGGCCGTCGCGCTGCGGGCGGTGGCGGAGAACTATCAGCGAGTGGATGAAGAGATCAGTTAGGGGACGGGAGAAGGACAGAGATGACCTTTGAAGAGGCGTGCGAGTACATCGCACAATTCTCGGCATTTTCGCAACTCGCGTACGCCCTGATCGAGGAGGGGAAGCTGGTTCACCGGGGTAACCCGGAAGCCATCCAGAGTCTCGCCGACGGCTGGAAGTCGGTCAGCAAAACCATCATCGACAACGAGAACGGTGTGACCACGGCGGTCACCAGGGCGATGGACGATTGGGAAGGAGACGCGGCCGACAACTTCGTGACGTACATGGGGGATCTCCAGGACGTCCTGGGACGACACAGTACGAAGGCCGACGACATCCGGGGGCACCTGCAGGACGCCAAGGACGCTATCGAGGACGCGCGGAAGGCGGCCGAAGAGGCGACCGACACGACGACGAAGAGGCTAGGTGACGTCCTCCTCGCGGCGAGTGGAGGAGGGGCAGCGGGTGCCGCCGGCGTCGCCGTGACGACCACCGCTGCTGCGGCGGTTACGGCGGCGGCGCTATCCGGCGCCGCTATCGCGGCAATCGTCGCAATCTTGGCGGATGGTTACAACACCCTGCATGGGCTCAGGCAGGCACGCGAGGACAGGGTCATCGGTGTCAGGGACGCGATGCTGCAGCTCCTCGGGGTCCTCGAAAGGGACGAGGCAAAGGAGTTCGAGGGTCCGCCCGAGCCGACCATCGTGACGGCGCCGAGCTTCTCCTCTGAGGAGTTCTACTCCGAGCACCAGCCGCCGGAACTGGACGGTGTCACGGTCAGTACCACCCCGCCGGAAAAACCTGCTCCGACCCCCAGCCGGGGGCAGATGGGGCAGGCACCGAACTAGGGGCCGAACCACGGGACCAGAAAGCTCGATCGATGGAGGCACACCATGAACGAGGAAAGGACTCGCCCTGCGCGGGTCGTCGAGGACAGCCGCGAGGCGATCAAGGAGATCGCCCGGCAGATCCGCGCGAACCCGGTCACCGTCGAGGTGGACAACGGTGCGGTGAGCGCCACCGCGCTGGCCAACGGCCAACTTACCGGGGTGCACATCTCCGCCGGTGCTCAGCGGTCGTACGACAACCAGACCCTGTCCGAGCTGGTGCTGTCAGCGGTCCAGCAGGCGACCCGTAAGGCAGTGGAGGCCGAGTTCGGCGGGCTGCAGGTGGCGACCGACGGCAGGGCCTCCAGCCTGAACGACATCTTCGGCGACGCGATCGACGCCATCGCCGCCGAGATCGAAGAGGAGGACCGTCGCGAACAAAAGGACGCCAACCGCTGGTCGTCCCCCTACGCGGGGAGGCGACCGGCGCGGAATGGCTCCCCCGACCCACTCAATCCGTACGGTCAAGGCCGCTGAGGTCCTTACGAAGAAAGTGAGAAGAAAAGTGAAAAAGGCAAGTACAAGGTCGAATCGAACCCCCTACGTGCGGCGGCGGCTGGGGATCGTGGGTACAAGCGTAGCGGCGGTCGGCCTTCTCGTGGGTTCCGCGTCGCCCGGCTTGGCCGACGAATCGGCCGAGCCCTACGCGATTCACTACGCGTATCAGGGAGACGATTACGCCAAATACGACACAGCCACCAACCGGCTCTCCGCCTGCGACATGGAATGGGACGGCAACAGCGTCTACGCGGACTGGCGGACGCTCACGGACCAGGGGATCGTCCGGGACAACAACGGATCGGCCGACGGCTGTGGGGTCACCTACGTCGGTATCAACTGGGCGTTCAAGGTGTGCGAGGACGACTGGGGCGAGGACACGTGCTCGACGTGGATATACCCGTGACCTCGCGGCACCGCTGCAACCTGCTGGCTTGACCGCCGCGGCGGGGCTCAGTCGACGAGGGCCTGGTAAACGAGCTGGCGGAGTTGCGGGCGGATGGGGTGGGTGCTGGACGGCAGCAGCTGGGTGAGGAACAGCCCGGTGATCTCCTCGGCCGGGTCGACCCAGAATGCGGTGCTGGCCGCGCCGCCCCAGGCGAACTCACCGGTGGAGGCGAGGACCTTGTTCCCGACCGGGTTCTCCACGACGGAGAAGCCCAGGCCGAAACCGGTGCCGGTGAAATCTGTCTCGGCGAAAAGGGGCCGGCCGAACGACTCCAGGTCGGCCCCGCCGGGCAGGTGGTTGCGGGTCATGTAGCGCACCGTGCGGGCGCCGAGCAGCCGGGTGCCGTTCAGCTCGCCGTAGCGCAGCAGCATCTGGGTGAACCGGTGGTAGTCGGCGGCTGTCGAGATCAGCCCGCCACCGCCGGACAGGCACGAGGGATGCCGCAGCGCGGCCTTGCCCATCCTGTCGTTGCGGACCGCCTTGCGGGTGTCGGGGGACGGGCTGTACAGGGCCGCGAGCCGCTCGGCACCTGACGACCCGGAGCCCTCGTCGACCCAGAACGCGGTGTCGGTCATGCCGAGCGGGCCGTAGATGCGCTCGGCGAAGAAGTCGTCCAGCGACTGCCCCGAGGCGACCTCCACCACCCGGCCGAGGACGTCGGTGGAGACCGAGTAGTTCCACTCGGTGCCGGGCTGGAACATCAGCGGCAGACTCGCCCACGCGTCACAGCACGCGGCCAGGTCGAGCTCCTTCGGCATGCCCCACTCGAAGCCGTTCTTCCGGTACAGGGCGTCCACCGGGTGGGCGTGGTGGAACCCGTAGGTCAGCCCGGAGGTGTGCGTGAGCAGGTGCCAGATCCGCACCGGCTCGCTGGCCGGCTCGGTCGTCGGCGCGAGCGCCGAACCGCGGCGGTACACCTCGACGTCGCCGAAGGCCGGGATGAATGCGCTGACCGGATCGGTGAGCTGGAACGCGCCCTCCTCGTAGAGCATCATCGCCGCGACCGAAGTGATCGGCTTGGTCATCGAATAGATGCGGAACAGCGTGTCCACCTCGACGGGCAGGCCGGCCTCGATGTCCCGCATGCCGTACGTGCTCAGGTGGACCACCTTGCCGCCGCGGGCCACCGCCACCAGCCAGCCGGGCAGGAGTCCGTCGTCGACATAGCTGGCGAAGTGCCGGTCGATGCGCGCCAGCCGGTTCGCGTCGAAACCCACCTCGCGCGGGTCGACCTCGACCTTCAGCTCTGCCACGATCACTCCTTCGCCTGTCAGTACTTCGTGAAGTGGTGGAAGGACTCGAAGGCCGCGTCCCGCCCGGCGAACCCGGCCGCCTCCGCCCGCTTGACGGCGATGTACGCGCGGCGGCGCAGCGGTCCGAGCGCCTCCATGAGCAGCTCGTCGGACTCCAGGGCGTCCAGCGCGGCCTCCAGCGTGGTCGGGAAGCGGCGGATGCCCCGAGCCGCGCGGTCGTCGTCGGAGAGCGTCGCCGGGTCGATGTTCACCGGCTCGCCAGGGTCGAGCCGGCGACGGATGCCGTCCAGCCCCGCGTGGATGTAGGCGCCCAGGGCGAGGTACGGGTTGGCGCTCGAGTCGGAGGGCTTGAGCTCCAGGTTGGTGGACCCGGCGACGTCGCTCCACATCGGAGAACAGATCCGGATCGCGGCCTCCCGGTTGTCCATGCCGTAGCAGGTGTACGCGCTCGCCCACATCTGCGGCGCGAGCCTGCGGAAGCTGTTCACGCTCCCGCAGGTGAGGGCGAGCAGCCCGGGCAGGTGGGCGAGCACCCCGGCCAGGAAGTGGTAGCCGGTCTCGGAAAGCCCGTAGGCGTCGTTCGGGTCGTGCAGCACGTTGCGTCCCCCCGGCTTCCCGTCGGGCCCGGCCTCCCACAGCGAGGCGTGCAGGTGCGCGCCGTTGCCGGCCTGGTCGGGGATCGGCTTGGGGGCGAGGCTGGCCCACAGTCCGTACCGGAAGGCCACGCCGCGCACGGTTTCCCGGTAGGTCAGGTGGTTGTCGGCCGCGCGCAACGCGGGGGCGTGCCGGATGGTCAGCTCCTGCTGCCCGTGGCCCAGCTCGGGGTAGTAGTGCTCGACGTGCAGGCCCTGGGCCTCCAGGGCGCGGACGAGGTCGATGGTGAAGTCGTGGACGAGGTGGAAACCCGTGGCGGAGTAGCACAGGCTGTCGTCGACCGGCACCAGCCGGTCCGGCCCGCCCTGCGGGTCGGGGGTACGGCGGCCCAGCGTGAACTCGGGCTCGTACGCCGCTACCAGCACGTATCCCTCGGCCGCCAGCTCCGCGGCGGCCTGGGAGAGGAACGCGCGCGGGCACGCCTCCCACGGCTTACCGTCCAGGCGCACCATGTTGGCCACCATCGCGCCGGAGCCGTGCGCGTACGGGAGCGAAACGTACGTGGCCGGGTCGGGCACCAGGCGGATCTCGCCCACCGGGCCCATTCCCTCGACCGGCTGGAGCTGGTCGAGCATCGGCATGGCCATCATCGCGACGGTGTGCCCGATCCCGGTGACCATCCGCTCGGCCAGCCGGGAGCGGGACGTGGCCTTGCCGCGGATCACTCCGCCGTGGTCGGCATAGAGGAAGCGAACCAGATCGATCTCCTCGACCTCGGCCCGCTCCACCACCTGGGCCGCAGCGGGACCAGGCGCAACGATCTCGGATTCGGTCATGGCGCCTGGCATAGCACACCGCGCATCCGCAGTACAGGCCGGCCCACCGCTTGGCGCGCCCCTGTGGGTCCTCCTATGGCCTCAGACGCTCAGCTTGGCGTTCCGCAGGGCCTGGACGGCCGCCTCGTCGCCGTCGGTTTCGACCCGCGAGGCACGCTGCCGGCCGAAGACGAACAGCGTGAGCTCGCTCGCCGAACCCGTCACCGTCACCCACGGGTCGCGGGCCCGACCGACGACTGTGGCGCCGTTAGGGAGCCGCAGCACCGTACCGACCGGCGCGCGGCGCAGCAGCAGCTTCGCCCCCGCGCGAAGCCGCCGCCACAGCACCTGCTCCATCCCGGGATCCAGGGTCCGCGGCTGCCAACCCTCGGCCGCCCTGCGTACGTCCTCGTGGTGGACGAAGTACTCGATCGTGTTGGCGAGCTCGCCCACCGGGCCGATCCCGAACAGCGACCACCGCGGCGGTCCCTTTCGAATCATGTCCACGAGTTCGGGGTAGGAGTGCCGCCGCATCAGCTCGCGCCGGATCTTCTCGGTATGCGGGCTCAGCACGTTGATCAGCAACCCAGGGCCGGCGTCCGGCCGAGTCTCCCGGCTCACCAGATGCGCCGCGAGATCGTGGGTCGTCCAGCCCTCACACAGGGTCGGCGCGTCCGGCCCGGCCTCGGTCAGCAGCGCGCACAGCGCCGCCCGCTCGCTTCGGGAGTAGCTCACGGTGCGATCCTAGGTTCCCGATCCCGGACCGCCCCGGAAAACACCGTGGGAATCACTGTGGGAATCACCGCGGGAATCACCGCGGGAATCACCGCGGGAATAAGGCGTCGCCTCCCTTGGTCGGATCTGAAGAATCATTCGCGTCGCCAGACGGTTGGCAGCGAAGGGACCCAGTGTGCCGGACCAGGTAACGCCCGCGACCCTGCGGCGCGGTCTGCGTGTCCTCGGTGTCGCGATCCGCGCCGAACCCCGGGTCTTCACCGTCGCGGTGATCGGCAGCGCGCTGTACGGGCTGACCACCGTGGCGAGCGCCTGGGTGTTGGGTCGGGTGACCGAGCAGGTGGTGCTGCCCGCGTTCCGGGAGGGGGGTGCCACCACCGCGGCCCTGCTGGGTGCCGCGGTCGCGATCCTGGCGGTGGCGCTGCTCAAGGTGCTGGGCATCATCGCCCGTCGCATCTACGCCGGCATCATGCAGTTCCGGTTGCAGGCCCGGGACCGCAAGCAGGTCACCCAGCAGTACCTGCGGCTTCCGCTGTCCTGGCACCATCGCCACCCCACCGGCGAGCTGCTGTCCAACGCCAACGCCGACGTCGAGGCGGCCTGGATGCCCATCGCCCCGCTGCCGTTGGCGGTGGGTGTGCTCGTCATGCTTGTCGCCGCAGCCGGCGCGATGGTGCTCACCGACCTGGTGCTCGCGGTCGTGGGGTTCTGCATCTTCCCGGCGATCGCTGTACTCAACCTGGTGTACCAGCGGCGGATATCGCCCCGGGCGACCCGCGCGCAGCAGCTTCGCGCCGAGGTCAGCGGCGTCGCGCACGAGAGCTTCGACGGCGCGCTCGTCGTCAAGACGCTCGGCCGGGAGAGCGAGGAGACGGCGCGGTTCCGTACCCGGGCCCGCGAGCTGCGGGACGCGAACGTGTCGGTGGGGCGGATACGGGGGCTCTTCGACCCGGCGCTGGAGGCGATACCCAACCTCGGCGTGCTCGTGGTGCTCCTCGTCGGGTCGGTGCGGATCGAGCAGGGCGCGATGAACGCCGGAGAGCTGGTGCAGATCGCCTACCTCTTCACCTTGCTGGCGTTTCCGGTGCGGGCCCTGGGCTGGGTGTTGGCCGAGCTTCCGCGCAGCGTCGTCGGCTGGGAACGGGTTCGCGCCGTGACGTGCGCCACCGGATCCCTGGAGTACGGGACGGCCGAGCTGGCGGGCGACGGCGCGGCCGGCCTGGAGGTACGCGACGTCCGGTTCGGCTACGGCGAGTACCCCGACGCGTCGCCGGGCCGGGACGTGCTGCGGCAGGTGAGCTTCGCCGTCGCGCCGGGGCGTACCGTCGCGGTGGTGGGGCCCACCGGGTCCGGCAAGTCGACGCTCACCGAGCTGATCGTCCGTCTCGTGGATCCGCAGGCCGGGTCGGTGCGGCTGGATCGCGTCGACGTCCGGAGCGTTCGGCGGGGAGGGATCGCGGCGGCCACCGCCATCGTCCCCCAGCAGACGTTCATCTTCGACGAAACGGTGCGCGGCAACGTCGCGCTGGGGCTGCCTGGAGCCGACGAGGAGGAGGTCTGGGCGGCGCTGCGACTCGCCCAGGCCGACGAATTCGTACGCGCGCTCCCCGACGGGCTCGACACGCGCGTGGGCGAGCGCGGCGCGTCGCTGTCCGGCGGCCAGCGCCAGCGGATCGCGCTCGCCCGGGCCCTTGTGCGCCGTCCCCGGCTGCTCCTGCTCGACGACGCCACTTCCAGCGTGGACCCGCAGGTCGAGGCCAGGATCCTCGCCGGGCTGCGCACGGCCGACCTGCCGTCGACTGTCGTTGTGGTCGCCTACCGAAAGGCGACCATCGAGCTGGCCGACGAGGCGATCTACCTGGAGCGGGGCCGGGTGCTGGATCGCGGTACCCATGCCGAGCTGCTGGAGCGCTCGTCCGGTTACCGGTCGTTGGTGACCGCCTACGAGCGCGAGGAGGAGCAGCGGCGTCTTCTGGACGCGGACGCCGAGCCGACCAGTTCCGCGGTGACCCTATGAGTGTGCCGACGCTCAGCGACGCGCCGTACCGTGAGTCGCTGGTCGCCACGCTGCGCCGCGGCCTTCGGCTGTCACCGGAGTTCCGCGACGGCCTCCTCGTCACGCTGGTGTTGGCGGTCGTGGCGACCGCGGGCCGGGTGATCGTCCCGATTGCCGTCCAGCAGACGATCGACAGCGGTCTGGGCGTGCCCGGCGGTCCGGACTTCGCGTTCGTCCGTACCGCCGTGCTCGCCTGTGCGGCCGGGGTGGTGGTCAGCGCGGTGGCCGCGTACGTGATGAACGTGCGGCTCTACCGGGTCACCGAGAGGGGGCTCGCCACGCTGCGGGTCAGGGCGTTCCGACACGTACACGACCTGTCGGTGCTGACCCAGAACAGCGAGCGGCGCGGTGCCCTGGTGTCCCGGGTGACCAGCGACGTCGACCAGATCAGCCAGTTCATGCAGTGGGGCGGTCTGCTGCTGATCGTGAACTTCGGCCAGCTGGTGATCGCGACCGGGCTGATGGCCGTCTACTCGTGGCAGCTCACCCTGCTGGTGCTGGCGTGCTTCGTGCCGCTCGCGGTCGCGCTGCGTTACTTCCAGCGATGGATGAACGCGGCGTACGTGCGGGTCCGTGAGCGGCTGGGCGATCTGCTCGCCCGGATCAGCGAGGCGGTGGTGGGCGCCTCGGTGATCCGCGCCTACGGCATCGAGGACCGGACCGCGGACCGTATCGACGTCGCCATCGAGGGACACAAGCGCGCCCAGGTGCGCACGCAGGCGCTGGTCGGGCTGACGTTCTCGTCCAGCGAGCTGGTGGCCGCCCTGGCCACCGCCGTTGCGGTGGGCGCGGGCGTGCTCCTCGGCCTGGATGGGGACATCACCGCCGGCCAGGTGGTGGCGTTCTTGTTCCTGATCACGTTGTTCATCAGCCCTCTGCAGACGGCTACCGAGGTGCTCACCCAGGCGCAGAACGCCATCGCCGGGTGGCGCCGGGTCCTCGAGGTCCTGGACACCAGGCCGGACGTGGCCGATCCGGGTGACGCGGGCGTGCGGCTTCCGCGCGGCCCGATCGCCGTGCGCTTCGAGGACGTGTTGTTCGCCTACCCGGGCGGACCGAGGGTGCTGCACGACGTGAACGTCGACATCGCGCCCGGCAGCCGGGTGGCGATCGTCGGGGAGACGGGGTCGGGCAAGACGACCTTCGCCAAGCTGCTCACCCGGCTGATGGACCCGAGCGCCGGTCGGGTGCTGATCGACGGGATCGACCTTAGGGAGGTGAGCTTCGCCTCGCTGCGGGAGCGGGTGGTGATGGTGCCGCAGGATGGGTTTCTCTTCGAGGGAACGCTCGCCGACAACGTCCGCTACGGCCGGCCCGGCGCGGACGACGCGGACGTGCTGCTCGCCCTCACCGAGCTCGGGCTGGCCGACTGGGTGGAGTCGCTGCCTCGCGGGCTGGACACGCCGGTCGGACAGCGGGGTGAATCCCTGTCCGCGGGGGAGCGGCAGCTCGTCGCGGTGGCCCGCGCCTACATCGCCGACCCGGACCTGCTCGTGCTGGACGAGGCGACGTCGGCGGTCGATCCGGCCACCGAGGTACGCCTGCAGCGTGCGCTGGAGGGGGTGACCCGTGGACGTACCGCGGTGGCGATCGCCCATCGCCTCGCCACCGCCGAGGCCGCGGACGAGGTCATCGTCTTCGACGCCGGCCGGGTCGTGGGGCGCGGCCCGCATGCCGACCTGGTCGACGTGCCCGGCGTGTACGCCGATCTCTACGCCTCCTGGGCGCCCGGCCGCGACCGGTCATGATCCTTGACGGGTACGGCCGATCCACGCGGCACCGGACGGCAGAATGGTGCCCATGGATTCAGCGCGTCCCTCCGGTCTCGATCCCGAGATCGCCAACCGACTCAAACGCGACGAGCACGGGTTGTTCCCGGCGATCACCCAGCAGTACGACACCGGCGAGGTGCTGATGCTGGCCTGGATGGACGACGAGGCGCTGCGCCGCACCCTGACCACCGGCCGGTGCACGTACTGGTCGCGGAGCCGCCGGGAGTACTGGCTGAAGGGCGCGACGTCGGGCCACGTGCAATGGGTGAAGTCGGTGTCCCTCGACTGTGACGGCGACACGGTACTGGTGAAGGTCGACCAGGTCGGCGCCGCCTGCCACACCGACGACCGTACGTGTTTCGACGCCGGCGAGCTCCCTGTGGTCGTCGGCGCGCAGCCATGATCTCCTCGGAGGTCTCGCCCGACCGCGAGACGTTCCGCGCCCTCGCCGGCCAGCCGGTGGTACCGGTGATGCGGCGGGTGCTTGCCGACGCCGAGACGCCCCTCGGCCTCTACACCAAGCTCACCAGCGGTCGCCGAGGCACGTTTCTGCTCGAGTCCGCGGAGCACGAACCCATCTGGTCCCGGTACTCCGTCATCGGCGTGCACTGCCCCGCCATGCTCACCGAGCACGGCGGCAGAGCCGTCTGGCTCGGTGATCCACCCCCGCTCGCCGACGCGCCCTCGACCGATCCGTTCGCGGCCGTGCAGGCGACGCTGAACGCGCTGCGACACCCCGGCGGAGCCGACCTGCCTCCGTTCACCGGCGGGCTGGTGGGCTACGTGGGGTACGACATCGTCCGCGGCCTGGAGCCACTGCCCTCGTCCGCCGTGGACGACCTCGACCTGCCCCAGCTTGCGCTGATGTTTGCCACCGACGTCGCGGTCCTCGACCACCACGACGGCTCGGTGGTGCTCATCGCCAACGCCTTTCATCCTTCTGAGGTGGACACCGAAGCCTCGTACGACGATGCCGTGGCGCGGCTGGAGACGATGACCACCGCCCTCGGGACGCGTCCGCCGCCGAGTGTCGCCGTTTACGACCGCCAGGCGCTGTCCAGCGTGGTGTCCCGGACGCCGCCCGGTGAGTTCCCCAAGGCGCTGCAGCGCGCCCAGGAGCACGTCCGGGAGGGCGACTGCTACCTGGTCACCCTCGGGCAGCGGTTCGAGGCCGCGACGACTGCCTCCCCCCTCGACGTCTACCGGCTGCTGCGGGCCGCGAACCCCGGTCCGTACCTCTACCTCCTCGACTTCGGCGAGTTCCACGTCATCGGCTCAAGCCCGGTGGAGCACGTCAACGTGACGGGCGGACGAGCGACGGTGCGCACGGTCGCCGGCACCCGGCCGCGTGGTGCGGCGCCCGAGGAGGACACCGGACGGGCCGCTGCGCTGATCGATGACCCGGTGGCCCGTGCCGAGCACGTCACCCTCGTCGACGCGAGCCGAGGCGACCTCTGCCGGGTGTGCGTGCCGGGAAGCGTTCAGCTCGCGCAGTTCATGGAGGTGGAGCGTTACCGTCAGGCGATGTGCCTCGCCTCGACAGTGGTAGGCCAGCTTGCGCCGGACCGTACGGCCTTCGACGTTTTCGCCGCGACGTTTCCGGCCTACGGACGGACCGGAGCGCCGAAGGTTCGCGCCATGCAGCTCATCGAGGACCTCGAACCCACTCGCCGGGGCCCCTACGGCGGTGGCGTGGGGTACTTCGGGCTGACCGGGGACTTCAACCTGGCGGCGATGGCCGGGGCGGCGGTAATCCGGGACGGCCGGGCGCATGTGCAGGCCGGGGCGACCGTCACCGTCGGCACGGACCCGGAAGAGGCGGAACGGGCGTCCCGCGAGGAGGCCGCCGCGGTGTTCACGGCGCTCGCCGTCGCGGAGACCCTCGAACCCCCACCATGACGCGGGTCCATCCGTGAGTGCGCGGCGCGAGCTGGCGGCCGCCGCGGTCCTGTGCGCCGCCGGGGCCGGCCTCATCCTGCTCGCCGCGGGACGTCCCTGGGTGCATGCCGTGGCGGACCTGCCGCAACCGCTGCCGCCCGCGCGGTACGTGCTGACCGGACGGGAGCTTGCCCCGCAGACGACCGGGCTCGGTCTGGCCGGTCTCGCCGGACTCGCCGGGATGGTGGCGGCCCGTGGGGCGGTGCGGGCCGTCGTCGGCCTTCTGCTCGCGCTCATGGGCGTCGGGGTCGCGGTCTTCTCGGCCGCGGCGGTCCGCGCGGACCATGTCGCCGGCGCGGTCGCGGGGCGGGCCTCCGCTGCGGGTGAGGGCCTTCCGGTGACGACGGCCATGACACCCTGGTGGGTTCCGTCGGTCGTCGGCGGGGTGCTGCTGTTCGCCGCCGGGGTTCTCGCCGTCGTACGGGGCGGTGGCTGGCCCGGAATGTCCGGCAGGTACGATCGTCCAGGCACCCCGCGGGCACCGGGGCGGCCGCAGACCAGCGAGCCGCCCGAGGAGGCCAGCGCGATGTGGGACTCACTCGACCGCGGCGCCGACCCCACCGTCGATACGGATGTCGGCCGCGGCAGCGACAGCGGGAAGGAGAACTGATGGCAGCGCACCACGGCTCGACGCCAGCGGCCTGGACGATCGTGACGATCACTATCGCGGGCTTTTTCGTGGGAGGGCTCGCGCTTGTGCTCGGGAGCTCCGTTGGCGTCGTTGTGGCCGCCGGGATCGTCGTGGCGGGCGCCATCATCGGCAAGGTCATGCAACTCATGGGGCTGGGTAAGCAGGTGACCCACGCCGAGAGGGCGTCGACGACCGGCGGGAGCGAAGGGCTGACGGGGCTTGCCGAACCCGAACGTGCGGGGTGACAGCCCCGGGCTCGTGCTGGTCGTCGAGCACCAACCGCAGGTGGCCGACCTGGAACGGCTGTACCTGGCCCGCGAGGGTTTCCCGGTGCACGTCGAACACCGGGGGCAGGCGGGCCTCGCAGCCGCCCGGTCGCTCGATCCCGTCCTCGTCGTCATCGACGTCGGCCTGCCCGACCTCGACGGCATCGAGGTCTACCGCAACCTTCGCGCCGGCGGTGCCGGGACTCCTGTGCTCTTCGTCGCGGCGAACAAGGACGAGGCCGCCCAGGTCCGGAGCCTCGGCTTCGGCAGGGACGCCTATCTGGTCAAACCCTTCAGTCCGCGGGAACTCGTCGCCAAGGCGGCGACGTCGGTGCGGCAGGCGTCCGCCCGGTACGTTCCCGCTCCGGCGTCCACCTACCGGGTCGGTGCGGTGACCCTGGACGCCGAGGCTCGCCGGGTGGCCGTAGGCGGTTACGAGATCTCCCTTACCGCCACCGAGTTCGAGCTGCTCGCCTACCTGATGCGGCACTCCGGACGGGTCTACACCCGGGACCAGCTGCTGTCCGCCGTCTGGGGCCCGGTGACGACGGCGAGCACCCGCACGGTCGACGTGCACGTCGCCCAGCTACGCGCCAAGCTCGGACAGCCCAGCCCGATCCGCACCGTCCGCGGGGTCGGGTACGCCCTGGACGGATGACCACGGATGAGCGATGGAGCCACGGCCGTACCACACGACGCACACGACGAGGGTCGGCCGCACATCGTCCCGCTACTGTGGGCCGGTGACGGCCCGGTGACGGCGCGGGTTCAGATCCCAGCTACCATCGGGACACGCGAGGACCCATTCTCTGACGCCAGGGGGCCGCAGCGCGTGAGCGTGCTCGACGAGATCCTTGAGGGCGTGCTGGCCGACCTCGCCGAACGTCAGCACGCGGTGCCGCTCGACCGGCTCAAGGAGTTGGCGGAGCGTATCCCTCCACCGAGGAACGGCGTGGCCGCACTGCGCCGCGACGGTGTCGCGGTCATCGCCGAGGTGAAGCGTTCCAGTCCCAGCAAGGGAGCGCTCGCCGCGATCGCCGATCCGGCGGCGTTGGCCCGCGACTACGAGGCCGGCGGTGCGCACGTGATCAGCGTCCTCACCGAACGTCGCCGGTTCGGCGGCTCACTGGACGATCTCGGCGCCGTCCGTGCCGCGGTGGAGGCGCCCTTGCTGCGCAAGGACTTCATCGTCACCGCCTACCAGCTTTGGGAGGCCCGTGCGTACGGGGCCGACCTGGCGCTGCTGATCGTGGCGGCGTTGGAGCAGAACGCCTTGGTCTCCCTCATCGAGCGGGCGGAGTCCCTCGGACTTACCCCGTTGGTGGAGGTACATACCGAGGCGGAGTTGGATCGGGCGCTGGAGGCCGGTGCCCGGGTGATCGGTGTCAACGCCCGCGACCTGACCACCCTGGAACTCGACCGGGAGGTGTTCACCCGGCTCGCCCCCCGCATCCCGGCCGACGTCGTCAAGGTCGCCGAGTCCGGTATCCGGGGCCCGCACGACCTGCTTGCCTACGCCGCGTCGGGTGCTGACGCCGTCTTGGTCGGGGAGAGCCTCGTCACCGGGGGCGATCCGCGCGGCGCGGTCGCCGACCTGGTCACCGCCGGAGCCCACCCCGCACTGAAACACAGCCGCAAATGACAACGTCGCAGAATCTCGCCTCGCCCGACGTTGCCGGGCACTTCGGCCGGTACGGCGGACGCTTCGTCCCCGAGGCGCTGATGGCCACCCTCGACGAGCTGGCGGCGGCCTACGCCGCAGCCACGGCCGACCCCGAGTTCCGGGCCGAGCTGGACCACCTCCTACGCAGCTACGCCGGGCGTCCGACGCCGGTCACCGAGGTGCCGCGCTTTTCCGAACACGCCGGCGGTGCGCGGGTCCTGCTCAAGCGGGAGGATCTCGCACACACCGGGTCGCACAAGATCAACAACGTGCTGGGCCAGACGCTGCTGACCAAGCGGATGGGCAAGCATCGGGTGATCGCCGAGACCGGAGCGGGCCAGCATGGGGTGGCGGTGGCCACCGCCTGCGCGCTGCTCGGCCTCGACTGCGTGGTGTACATGGGGGAGGAGGACACCCGGCGGCAGGCCCTGAACGTCGTCCGGATGCGCCTTCTCGGCGCCGAGGTCGTCCCGGTGCGGGTGGGCAGCCGTACCCTCAAGGACGCCATCAACGAGGCCATGCGGGACTGGGTGACCAACGTCGAGACGACCCACTACGCGATCGGCTCGGTGATGGGGCCGCACCCGTTCCCGACCATGGTCCGCGACTTCCAGCGGATCATCGGGGTGGAGGCCCGCGAACAGGTGCGCGAGCTGGTGGGTCGGCTACCGGACGCCGTCGTCGCGTGCGTCGGCGGCGGGTCCAACGCGATCGGCACCTTCCACGCGTTCATCCCCGACGAGGACGTGCGCCTGCTGGGCTGTGAAGCGGGCGGGGACGGCGTGGCGACCGGCCGTCACGCCGCCACGATCGTCGGGGGATCGATGGGCGTCTTGCACGGCATGCGTACCTACCTGCTTCAGGATGCGGACGGCCAGACCCAGGAGACCCACTCGATCTCCGCTGGCCTCGACTATCCCGGGGTCGGTCCGGAGCACGCGTGGCTGGCCGATGCCGGGCGGGCGAGCTACCGCGCGGTGGCCGACTCCGAGGCGATGGAGGCGTTCGCGCTGCTCAGCAGGACCGAAGGCATCATCCCCGCGCTGGAACCCGCGCACGCCCTGGCCGGCGCCCTCCAGTTGGGCCGGGAGCTCGGACCTGGCGCCGTCCTGCTCGTCTGCTGCTCCGGCCGAGGTGACAAGGACGTCGACACGGCGGTCCGCTGGTTCCAGTTGATGACGGGTGAGTGACCGAGTGACCGCGACGACCGCGCTTTCCGCAGCGTTCGCCAAGGCCGGAGCCGAGGACCGTGCCGTCCTCGTCGGCTACCTCCCTGCGGGCTTCCCGTCGGCCGACGGCGCGATATCCGCGGCGACGGCGATGGTCGAGGCCGGTGTGGATGTCGTCGAGATCGGGCTGCCGTACTCGGATCCCTTGATGGACGGGCCGACGATCCAGGAGGCGGTGCACCGGGCGCTGCTCGGCGGAACCCGAACCCTGGACGTCCTGCACACGGTGGAGGCCGTGGCCAGGACGGGGGCGCCCACCCTGGTGATGACGTACTGGAATCCGGTGGAGGCCTACGGTGTCCAACCGTTCGCGCGCGACCTCGCCGCGGCCGGGGGCGCCGGCGTCATCACCCCGGACCTCGTACCCGAGGAGGCCGGGCCCTGGCTGGAAGCGGCCGGTGCGGCCGGTCTCGACCCGATCTTCCTCGTCGCTCCGAGCTCGACGGACGCCCGGGTCGCGCTCGTCGCCTCGGTGACGCGCGGCTTCGTCTACGCGGCCTCCACGATGGGCGTGACCGGTACCCGTGGCCAGGTGAGCGGGCGCGCGGCCGAGCTGGTTTCTCGGGTCCGCGCGCACACCGAGCTGCCGGTCGCCGTGGGCCTGGGCGTGAGCAGCCGGGAACAGGCGGCCGAGGTCGCCTCCTTCGCCGACGGGGTCATCGTGGGTTCGGCGTTCGTCTCCCGCCTGCTCGGCGCCGGGACGGAGACCGGCGGCGTTGCCGACGGCGTCGCCGGGGTCCGCGAGCTTGCGGTGCAGCTCGCCGAGGGAGTCAGGGCCCGGAGCGCGGGACGGGTCGGGACGTGACAGTATGGCTTGCGTAGCCGGTGTCTCGGGACCGAGCCCGGCGGGAACCATCGAACATCACACCTCGTCCCTACACACGTGCGCACTAATCCCCCATTCCGGCTAGCGCTCGGCGGGTTTCCTCGTCGGGTGCTCAGCGCCGGTGGCGCCGCCTGCGTCCTGGCGCTGGCCGCGGCGTGCGCGTCCGGCGGGGCGGGTGCCGGAGTCACCATCAACGCCCCCTCGCCGTCCACCGGCTACGCCGGCGTGGTCCTCGAGCAGCCGTACACCGAGCCGGACGTCATGCTTACCGACTCGGCGGGGGAGTCGTTCAACCTCAAGACGGACACCCGTGCCCGCCTCACCCTTGTCTTCTTCGGCTACACGCATTGCCCCGACGTGTGCCCGACGACCGTGGCGGACGTGACAGCGGCGCTGCGGCGGGTGCCGCCGGAAGTGCGGGACCAGGTGCAGTTCATCTTCATCACCACCGACCCGGCCCGCGACACCCCCGAGGTACTGCGGGAATACCTTGATCGTTTCGATGATTCGCATGTCGGGCTGACCGGCTCCCTCGCTACGATCGAGCAGGTCGCACGCCGCCTCGGGGTGCCGTTGACGGGGAAGAAGAAGCTGCCGAGCGGCGGTTACGAGGTCGGCCACGGCAGCCAGGTCATCGCGTTCGGCAGCGATGATCGCGCCCGGATGCTCTGGCTTGGCGGGACGAGCGTCGGCGACTACCAGCACGACATCACCAAGCTGGTCCGAACAGGTTGAGGTAGACGGACCGTGAGGGGGCGCGCTCGACGATGAGCAGCGTGAGCCACGCGGCTGTCAGCATCCCGCTGCGTCGGGCCCAGCCCTGGCTGACGACGGCCGCGCGCGTCGCACTGGCGGTCGTTCTCGGCTGGGCGGGGTTGGCCAAGATCAGCAGTCCGGCGATGTCGGTGCTGTCGGTGCGCGCCTATCAAGTCCTTCCGGAGGGTGCCGCAACAGTTGTCGGCTACGGGCTTCCCTTCCTCGAGCTCGCGCTCGCCGCCCTGCTGCTCGCGGGTCTCGGCACCCGTCTTGCCGCGGTAAGCGGCGCTGTGCTGTTTACCGTCTTCATCGCGGGCATCGCGTCGGTGTGGGCGCGGGGCCTGTCCATCGACTGCGGCTGTTTCGGCGGCGGCGGCCAGGTCGATCCGGAGGACACCCGATATCTGCAGGAGATCCTGCGGGACATCGGCTTTCTGGCGCTCGCCGCCTGGGTAGCGGTGTGGCCGCGCAGCCGGTTCGCGCTGGACGGCGCGGTGAACGGCGCGGTGAACGGTGCGGTGAACGGTGCGGCGAACGGCGACGACGGCGGCGGACCCGGAACGACAACCGACGACGACAGTGAAGGAGAGCGATGAGCAAGGCCGCCAGGCGGTCGGCCCGGGAACGGCTACGCGAGGAACAGCGCCGTCAGGCCGAGCGGCAGCGCCGCAGACGGCGACTTCTCCTGATCGTCGCGCCGATCGCGGTCATCGTCCTCGTCGTCGGCGCCGGAGTGGCCGTCCAGGCGCTCCGCAACCGGGGCAGTGAGTTCGAGGGCAGGACGCCCCCGGCAACCCTGCTCGACAACGGCAGCATCAAGCTGGCCGCCCAGGGAGCCACCGCGTCGACGCCCGTGATCGACGTGTACGAAGACTTCCAGTGCCCGGCCTGCAAGGAGTTCGAGCGGATCAACGGTGGGCGCCTCAAGGAGTTGGCCGCCGAACGCAAGGCGGTCGTCGTCTACCATCCGGTGGCGATCATCGACGAGCGCTCGATCCGGTCCGGCTCGGCCGCCCGGTGCGCCGCGGACGCCGGAAAGTTCATCGAGTACCACGACATCCTGTACGGCAACCAGCCGCCGGAGGCCGGCGGTCAAGGTTTCACGGCGGAGGATCTGAAGCGGTACGGGGCGCAGGCCGGACTCAAGGGCGAGAAGTTCGCCCAGTGCGTCGAGTCGGTCCGGTACCGTCAGGAGGTCCTGCAGCGTACGCAGCAGATCTCGACGCGGTATCAACAGCAGACCGGGCAGGGTTTCAGCACACCAACGGTTTACCTGAACGACCAGCCCCTCGACTCCGGGGTGCTGTTCTCCGCGGACGCGTTCGACAACGCCGTGCAGGAGGCCACCAAGGAGGAGAAGAAGTAGCGTCGTGACCACGATCCTCGCATCTCTACCGAGTCCACCCGACGGTGTCTGGAACGTCGGCCCGGTGCCGATCCGCGCCTACGCCCTGGCCATCATCCTCGGGATCGTCGTGGCGATATGGGTCATCGAGCACCGGTGGGTGGCCCGCGGCGGCCCGCCCGGGATGGTCTTCGACGTGGCCACCTGGGCTGTGCTGTTCGGGCTCGTCGGTGCCCGTATCTACCACGTGATCACCGACTGGCAGCTGTACTTCGGCGAGGGCCGCGATCCGCTGGACGCCCTCATGGTCTGGAAGGGTGGCCTCGGCATCTGGGGGGCCATCGCGTTGGGCGCCGTTGGTGCCTGGATCGCCTGCCGGCGGCGCGGCGTGCCGTTCCTGGCGTTCGCCGACGCGGCGGCGCCGGGAATCGTGCTCGCTCAGGCCATCGGGCGCTGGGGCAACTGGTTCAACCAGGAGCTGTACGGCCGCCCGACGACGTTGCCGTGGGGCCTGCATATCGATCCCGCGAACCGTCCGCCGGACCTGCTGGACGTCGCCACCTACCACCCCACCTTCCTGTACGAGTCGCTGTGGTGCGTAGGCGTCGCGGTGCTCGTCATCTGGGCCGATCGTCGCTTCCAGTTGGGGCACGGACGCGCGTTCGCCCTGTACGTCGCCGCCTACACGATCGGGCGGGCATGGATCGAATACCTGCGTATCGACCCGGCCCACTACATCCTCGGCCTTCGCCTCAACGACTGGGTTGCGCTGCTGGTCTTCCTGGGCGCGGTGACCTACCTGTTCCTCACCCGGCACGAGGGGCGTGAGGAAATCGGTCAACCCCCGCCGGACGAGTCCGCGTCGGAGAAGTCCGACGAGGAGGACGAGGAGGAGGTCACGACATGAGCGCCGCCGGTGCCGCTGGCGGGACCGAGATCCATCACCAACACCGCGACGTCACCGGCGGACCGCTGCGTCCGGCCGTCTTCGGAGCCATGGACGGCCTGGTCTCCAACTTCGCCCTCATCGCCGGCGTGGCCGGGGGCACCGACAACCCCAGGGTGGTGGTGCTGGCCGGTCTGGCCGGGCTCGCGGCGGGCTCCTTCTCCATGGCCGCGGGCGAGTACGTCTCGGTCGCCTCGCAGGCCGAGCTTGCCCAGGCCGAGATAGACGTGGAGCGGAAGGAGATCGCCCGGCACCCGGATGCGGAGCGCGCGGAGCTGGCGCAGCTCTTCGAGAGCCGCGGGGTCGATCCCGAACTCGCCGTCGAGGTCGCCCGTGAACTGTCGGCCGACCCCGAAAAGGCCCTCGGCATCCACACGCGGGAGGAGCTCGGGGTGGAGCCCGGCGCCCTGCCCTCCCCGGTGCTGGCGGCGCTGTCCTCGTTCCTGTCGTTCGCGGTCGGCGCGGTTCTTCCGGTGCTGCCCTACCTGGTCGGCGCGACCGAGCTGTGGCCGGCTGCGGGGGTCGCCGGCGTCGGCCTCTTCATCGCCGGTGCCCTGGCTTCGCGGGTGACCGCGCGGAGCTGGTTGTTCAGCGGCCTGCGCCAGCTTCTGCTCGGCACCGCCGCGGCGGCGATCACCTTCGGCGTGGGCAGCCTCGTAGGCGTCGGTTTGTAGTGTCCCACCGGTACGACCGGGCGGGCGGACCGCGGGGGACCGTACCGCACCGCAGGCGCCGACGCCGGGCCAGGAGGCGTCCGACCTTCCCGGTCGCCGCCGGAATCATGATCCTCGGCGTCGTGGTGGCCCTCGGCGGGACCACCGGCTTCTTCCTGATGCGCGACGGGGGTCGGAACCGCTCACCCGATTCTTCCGTCGCGGCCCCCGACGGGTCGGGCGAGACGGCTGGCCGGGGTGCCGGGGCGAAGGACACCGATTCACCCGTGCCGAGCCTGTACACCGACGTGGAGACGAGCGGTGTCTATCGGCCGATCATCGAGCGCAGCGCCGATCCGGAACCCCTCACGGTCGACGAGATCTTCACCGCGAACACGAGCGCACCCTCCTACCGGGGGGTTCGGCTCTCTCTTCTGGACTCCCGCCTCGACGCCGACTGCACGTCGGCGGTGTGGGGCGGGCAGTTGCGTCGTGACCTGAAGGTCAACGGATGCAGCCAGGCGGTGCGGGGGATCTACGCCGACTCGGATCGCCAGATCGTGGGCATGATCGCGATCTTCAACATGAAGGACGTCGAAGGAGCCACGGCGATCATCGAGGCTCTGGACCCGGCACACGACGGCGGTTTCGTTCTCCCGCTCCGTACGGTTCCCCTGGCAGGACGGCTGGGCCGCGGCTACAGCGAGGCATACGGACACGCGATGGGCCATTACGTCTTCGTTCGCTGGGCGCAGCGGGTGGACGGGACGAATCCTGGCCCGGACTCCGGCGCGGTCGGTGACGCCAGCGTGGCATTGACCGACGCCCAGTGGGCGATACGCCAGCGTGTCCTCCGGTCGTGACACGACCAAGGAAGGGGATGTTTGTGCGGGGTTTCACTATTGGCCGGTTCGGGGGATGATGCTGACGATGCGGTAACCTCGTGGGGACCGCAACTTCTTTGGGCCAACGTCGTCCCGACCATCCGCGGAAACCGCAGACGAGACGACGGGAGGGCCGATGGTTGCCGGCAACGGTCAGTCCATGCTGTCTGCTGCCCCGCAGCACCGCCCCAGCGCACAGGGGCTCTACGACCCTCGGTACGAGCATGATGCGTGCGGCGTCGCCTTCGTCGCCGACCTCTCTGGCCGGTCCAGCCACGACATCGTCGACAAGGCACTCAACGCCCTGCGCAACCTGGATCACCGCGGCGCGAAGGGGAGCGAGGCCGACACCGGCGACGGTGCGGGGATCCTGACCCAGGTACCCGATGGGTTTTTCCGGGAGGTGGTGGACTTCCCGCTGCCCGAGCACGGGGCCTACGCCGTGGGACTGGCCTTCCTTCCCAGAGACGAGGCCGGGTGTGCCGAGGCCGTCGAGGCCGTGCGGCGCATCGCGGCGGAGGAAGAACTGGCCATCCTCGGCTGGCGCGACGTCCCGATCGAGCCGGACTTCTCGGGTCCGTCGGCGCGCCGGGTGATGCCACGCATCCGCCAGCTGTTCCTGGCATCGGGAGACGGGACGGTGACCGGGCTCGAGCTCGACCGACGCGCCTTCTGCCTGCGCAAGCGGGTCGAACACGAGACGAACGTCTACTTCCCGAGCTTGTCCAGCCGGACCCTGGTCTACAAGGGCATGCTGACCGCCCCGCAGCTGGAGCTGTTCTATCCGGAGCTGTCCGATCGGCGCTTCACGACCGCCCTGGCGCTCGTCCACTCTCGGTTCTCCACGAACACCTTCCCGTCCTGGCCGCTTGCGCATCCGTACCGCTACCTCTGCCACAACGGCGAGATCAACACGCTGAAGGGCAACCGGAACTGGATGCGGGCCCGGGAGAGCCTGCTCGCCTCCGGGCTCATCCCCGGGGATCTGGAGCGGGTGTACCCGATCGTCACCCCGGACGCCAGCGACTCCGCGTCCTTCGACGAGGTCCTGGAGTTGCTGCACATCGGCGGCCGCTCGCTGCCGCATTCGGTGCTGATGATGATCCCGGAGGCGTGGGAGAACCACGGGGAGATGGACCCGGCCCGCCGGGCCTTCTACGAGTTCCACTCGGCGCTGATGGAGCCATGGGACGGGCCCGCGCTCATCGCCTTCACCGACGGCACGCTGATCGGCGCCGTCCTCGACCGCAACGGGCTGCGGCCCGGGCGCTACTGGGTGACCGAGGACGGGCTGGTCGTGCTCGCCAGCGAGGTCGGCGTGCTGGACCTCGATCCTGCGACGGTGGTGCGTAAGGGCCGCCTCCAGCCCGGGCGGATGTTCCTGGTGGACACCGAGGCCGGCCGCATCGTGGACGACCGTGAGATCAAGGCCGGGCTGGCCGCCGAGCATCCGTACGACGAGTGGTTGCGTGCCGGCCTCCTGCACCTCGAGGACCTGCCCGACCGAGACCGGGAGATACCGACCCGCGCCTCGCTGGTGCACCGCCAGCAGGTCTTCGGCTACACCGAGGAGGAGCTGCGGGTTCTGCTCACGCCGATGGCGGTGGCCGGAGCCGAACCGGTCGGATCCATGGGCAACGACGCGCCCTTGGCGACGCTTTCGGAGCGGCCCCGGCAGATCTTCGATTACTTCGCCCAGCTGTTCGCCCAGGTCACCAACCCGGCGCTGGACGCGATCCGGGAGGAGCTGGTGACCTCGCTGGCCACCCAGCTCGGTTCGGAGCAGAACCTGTTCCAGCCGGGCCCGGCGTCGTGCCGGAAGATCGTGTTGCCCTTCCCCGTCCTGGACAACGACGACCTCGCCAAGCTCATCCACGTCAACGACGACGGTGACCTGCCCGGCTTCAAGCCGTTCGCGGTACGCGGGCTGTACGACGTGCGTGGCGGGGGAGAGGCGCTCGTCGGCCGACTCGACGAGATCTGCGCGGAGGTCTCCGCCGCGATCCGGGACGGCGCGCGCATAGTCGTTCTCTCCGACCGCGGCGCCGACGCCGAGCACGCGCCCATACCTTCGTTGCTGCTCACCGGGGCCGTCCACCACCACCTGGTCCGGGAGAAGACGCGGACCCAGGTCGGCCTCGTCGTCGAGGCCGCGGACGTGCGCGAGGTGCACCACATGGCCCTGCTCATCGGGTACGGCGCGGCAGCTGTCAACCCGTACCTCGCGATGGCCTCGGTGGAGGACCTGGTCGAGCAGGGGGTGATCACCGGCGTCGACAAGAAGAAGGCCACCCGGAACCTCATCAAGGCGCTGGGCAAGGGAGTGCTCAAGGTGATGTCCAAGATGGGCATCTCCACCGTCGCGTCCTACACCGGCGCCCAGGTGTTCGAGGCGATCGGGCTCGGCGAGGAGGTCATCGAGCGCTGCTTCGCCGGCACCACCTCCCGGCTCGGCGGTGTGGGCTTCGACGTGCTGGCCCGCGAGGTAGCGGAGCGGCATCGCCGGGCGTACCCGGCCGACGGCGCGCGGCCCCACCACCGCTCCCTCGAGGTGGGAGGCGAGTACCAGTGGCGACGCGAGGGTGAGCTGCACGCGTTCAACCCGGAGACGGTCTTCCGGCTGCAGCACTCCACCCGCAGCCGGCGCTACGAGATCTTCAAGGAGTACACGAAGGCCGTCGACGACCAGGCCGAGCGGCTGATGGCGCTGCGTGGCCTGTTCAAGCTGCGCGGCATCGACACCGAAGGCCCCCGGGGGCCGGTGCCGATCGAGGAGGTCGAGCCCGTCAGCTCGATCGTCAAGCGGTTCGCGACCGGCGCGATCTCGTACGGCGCGATCTCCAAGGAGATGCACGAGACCCTCGCCATCGCGATGAACCGGCTGGGCGGCAAGTCCAACACCGGCGAGGGCGGCGAGGACCCCGACCGCTACGCCGTGGACGAGAACGGCGACCTGCGTCGTTCTGCGGTCAAGCAGGTGGCGAGCGGCCGGTTCGGTGTGACGAGCGAGTATCTTGTCAACGCCGACGACCTGCAGATCAAGATCGCCCAGGGGGCGAAGCCGGGCGAGGGCGGTCAGCTACCGGGGCACAAGGTCTACCCGTGGATCGCGAAGACGCGGTACTCGACCCCGGGTGTCGGGCTCATCTCCCCGCCGCCGCACCACGACATCTACTCCATCGAGGACATCGCCCAGCTGATCCACGACCTGAAGAACTCCAACCCGCAGGCGCGTGTCCACGTCAAGCTCGTGGCGGAGGTCGGTGTCGGCACCGTCGCGGCCGGCGTGTCCAAGGCGCACGCCGACGTCGTCCTCATCTCCGGACACGACGGCGGAACCGGCGCCTCCCCGGTGAGTTCGATCAAGCACGCTGGCGTGCCGTGGGAGCTGGGGCTTGCCGAGACACAGCAGACCTTGCTGCTGAACAACCTGCGTGACCGCATAGTCGTGCAGACCGACGGCCAGCTCAAGACCGGCCGCGACGTGATCGTCGCCGCCCTGCTCGGCGCGGAGGAGTACGGCTTCGCCACCGCGGCTCTCGTGGTGTCGGGCTGCGTCATGATGCGGGTCTGCCACCTCGACACCTGCCCCGTCGGCGTGGCGACCCAGAACCCCGAGCTGCGCAAGCGGTTCAACGGCCGAGCCGAGTTCCTCGTCAACTTCTTCGAGTTCGTCGCCGAGGAGGTACGCGAGTACCTCGCCAAGCTCGGGTTCCGGTCGCTGGACGAGGCGATCGGGCACGCCGAGCTGCTCGACACCCGCGACGCGGTCGAGCACTGGAAGGCCAGAGGTCTGGATCTGACGCCGATCCTGCACAAGCCGGAGCTGCCTCCGGGTACCCCGCTGCACAGGGTCACCGAGCAGGACCACGGGCTGGAGAAGGCGCTCGACAACACGCTGATCCAGCTGGCCGAGGGAGCTGTGGAGTACGGCCACGCGGTGCGGCTCGAGCTGCCGGTACGGAACGTGAACCGTACGGTCGGCACGATGCTCGGCCACGAGGTCACCCGAAGGTGGGGCGGCAAGGGTCTGCCGGACGACACGATCGACATCACGTTCACCGGGTCGGCCGGCCAGTCCTTCGGCGCGTTCCTGCCCCGCGGCATCACGCAGCGGCTCCTCGGCGACGCCAACGACTACTTCGGCAAGGGGCTGTCCGGTGGCCGGCTCATCTTGCGCCCGCCCAGGCAGGCCCCGTTCCGCGCCGAGGAGAACATCATCGGCGGCAACGTGATCCTTTACGGCGCGACCTCCGGTGAGTCGTTCATTCGCGGGGTCGTGGGTGAGCGGTTCTGTGTCCGCAACTCCGGTGCCGTCGCCGTCGTCGAGGGGGTCGGCGACCACGGCTGTGAATACATGACCGGTGGCCGCGCGGTGGTCCTCGGCCGTACCGGGCGCAACTTCGCGGCCGGCATGTCCGGTGGCATCGCCTACGTTCTCGACCTACGCACGGATCGGGTCAACCAGGGGATGGTCGACCTCGACCCGCTGGACGACGAGGATCGGGCGTTCCTGCGCGAGATCGTCGAGCGTCACTACGCCGAAACCGACTCCGCGGTGGCCTACGGCCTCCTCACCGACTGGGATGTCTCCGTCGAGAGGTTCGGCAAGGTTATGCCGAAGGACTTCAAGCGGGTCCTCACCGCTCGGGCCGACGCCGAGCGCGAGGGCCGGGACGTGAACGAAGCGATCATGGCAGCTGCTCATGGGTGATCATGGCTGATCCGAAGGGTTTCCTCACCACACCTCGCGAGACCCCGCACCGCCGCCCCGTGCGGGTGCGGATCAAGGACTGGCGCGAGGTCTACCTGGAGTTCGACCCCGAACGGCTGGAGAAGCAGGCGGGGCGCTGCATGGATTGTGGCATCCCGTTCTGCCACGAGGGCTGCCCGCTCGGGAACCTGATCCCCGAGTGGAACGACCTGGTGTGGCGGCATGACTGGCGTGAGGCGATCGAGCGGCTCCACGCGACCAACAACTTCCCAGAGTTCACCGGCCGGCTCTGCCCGGCTCCCTGTGAGTCCTCCTGTGTGCTCGGCATCAACAGCGACCCCGTCACCATCAAGCAGGTCGAGCTAGAGATCATCGATCGGGCCTGGCGGGAAGGCTGGGTGACACCGCAACCGCCGCAGATGAAGACCGGCAAGCGCGTCGCGGTCGTCGGCTCGGGGCCGGCCGGACTGGCCGCCGCGCAGCAGCTCACCCGGGCCGGCCACGACGTGGTGGTGTACGAGCGGGAGGACCGGATCGGTGGGCTGCTCCGGTACGGCATCCCCGAGTTCAAGATGGAAAAGCGCCATCTCGAGCGCCGTCTGGCGCAGATGCGGGCCGAGGGCACCGAGTTCCAGGCCGGGGTGGACGTCGGCGCCGACATCACCGGCGGCGAGCTGCGCGAGCGATTCGACGCCATCGTGCTGGCCAGCGGGGCGACCGCCGCCCGCGACCTGCCCGTGCCGGGACGTGAACTGGACGGCGTCCACCAGGCGATGGAGTACCTCCCGCTCAGCAACAGGGTGCGGGAGGGCGACCGGTTCAACGGGTCCGACGAGCCGCCGATCACGGCCGCCGGCAAGCGTGTGGTCATCATCGGCGGCGGCGACACCGGTGCCGACTGCCTGGGCACGGTCCATCGGCAGGGCGCTGCCTCGGTCACCCAGCTCGAGATCATGCCGCGGCCGCCGGACGAGCGGCCGGACAACCAGCCGTGGCCGACCTACCCGATGATCTACCGCACCTCCAGCGCGCACGAGGAGGGCGGCGAGCGTACCTACTCGGTGAATACCCAGGAGTTTCTCGCCGACGAGAACGGTCGGCTCCGCGGGCTGCGGATGGTCGACGTGCGACGTAGTCCCGAGGGCAGGTTCGAGCCGGTCGAGGGCACCGAGCGGGAGCTCCCCTGCGAGCTGGTGCTGCTCGCGATGGGTTTCGTCGGCCCCGAGCGGGGGCCGCTGCTCGAGCAGCTCGGTGTTGAGCTGACCGAGCGGGGGAACGTCGCGAGGGATGGCTCCTACATGACCAACGTCGACGGAGTGTTCGTCGCCGGCGACATGGGACGCGGCCAGTCGCTGATCGTCTGGGCGATCGCGGAGGGCCGCTCCGCGGCTGCCGGGTTGGATAGTTTCCTGACCGGCCGCGACGTCCTCCCGGCCGCGATACCGCCGACCGCGCGCCCGCTCGTCTGACGTAGGCGTCAGGTCGGCCGGCAGCCGTCGGCGATCAGCTGGCACAGCCGACCCGCCAGACGTGGCTCAGGCTGCAGCGTGAGGTGCTGTTCCTTCTCGCCGGGCAGCTTGGCCCAGGCAGAGAACACGTACGTCTTCTTGCTCTCGAGCAGGGCGTGGGGGTCGCAGCGGGTCGCCTCGAACTCGACGGGGATCGCCATTCGTCCCTCGTCGGCGTCAAGCCTCCACGGCGGCTCGGACGAGGCGCGCAGCGTGAAGACGGTGCTGCCCCGGGCCCCGGTCACTGTCATCGGTGGGCCGGCGGTTCGTCGGGCGATCACCAAGTGGCCGCGCAACAGCGGGTCACCGTCGCCGGCAGCGCGCCGCCACCGGGCGCCGAAGCCGACGTCGGCGACGCGGAGGATTCGCCGTACATCGCAGTCCACCCGGGCGACCCCGTCGAGCACGTTCTCCGGATCGGGGGCGGGCAGGCGGACCTGGCGGGACGCGCCTTCGGACGACGCCACCGTGGCGACCGCGGCGGCCGGCCCGCTTGACGGAGCACCCCGCTCCGGGCACCGGGTGGGCCTCAGGGAGAGCCGGACCCGGCGGGTCCAGCCGGGCCGTACGATGATCGAACTCGTCTCGGGCGCCGTCACCACGCTCGGCGCCACCAGCTCCAGGTGGGTAACGGTGATCGGCAGGTCGCCGTTGTTGCGCAACAGCACCGGCATCACCTCGGCGGCCTCGTCCATGCGGAATCGCTGGTCGATCTCCGCCGCCAGTCGCACCGGGTCACCCCTGGACTCCAGGAACGACAGGCCGACGACCACACCCGCGCCGAGAACGAGGAGTGCGGCGCCGGCCACGGCCACGGCGAGCGCATGTCGCCGCGGGAGGCCTACCACCTCCGCATGCTAACCGGCGGCCGGAGAGCCGGTAAGGAACTGGCGGGCGAGCAGTTCGACGCTGCTCGCGATCCGCTCGGGTTCGACGCCGGAATTCCGTTGCGCGGAGTAGACGTCCGCCGCCAGGGGCGCAAGGAGCGCGTGCGCCAAGGGGACCGCGTCCAGCTCCGGCCGGGCCTGCCCCAGCAGGTAGACGAGGTGCCGGGGCCGAGGGGCGGGGGTCGTCACCGCCCGACTGGTCACGCCGGAGACTCCGTGAATTCTGGGTGAAGTCTGGCGCTCGCGGGAGTTAGCGCCGCCGCGCCGCCACCTTCCGGCCTCGGCCCGGCGGCGGACGTTCGCACTTCGTAATGGCTCAAACCCTGGTTGAGGACGGTCCGGCTGTGCTAGATCAATTGCGCGGTCCCGTATAAGCACAAGGAGCTAGTTGTGACCATGACGAACGTTGCGAGTCCCGCCGAATCGGTGATCGCCGCGCGATCGAGCCGGCTGTTGATCGCCGCCGTGCGCGTGGCCGTCGCCTTACTGTGGATGCAGAACGTCGGGTGGAAGACGCCACCCCAGTTCGGCAACGGCAGCCGGCCGAGCGGCCTGTACCAGTTCACCACGTGGGCCGTCGAGTACCCGGTCTTCGCGCCGTACACCTGGCTCGTCGAGCACGTGGTGCTGCCGAACTTCGCGGTCTTCGGCTGGCTCGTCATGCTCGCCGAGGGGTCGCTCGCCGCCTTCCTGCTGGTTGGCCTGGCCACCCGGCTGTGGGCGCTGGTCGGCGTCGGACAGACCCTGGCAATAGCGCTGTCGGTGCTGAACGCGCCGCACGAATGGCACTGGTCGTACTTCCTCATGGTGCTCGTCCATCTCCTCCTGTTTGCGACGGCGGCGGGCCGCTACTACGGGGTGGACGGCGTGCTCCGGCCGGGTTGGCAGCGCTCGGCGAACCCGGTGGCTCGGACCTTGGGGAGGCTGTCATGAACGCATCGATGCAGCCGGCCGACCGCGCGGCGCTCGCGCTCGGCGTGGCGTCGCTGGTGAGTACGGTGTTCGTGATCTCCGGCGGGATCTGGGTGTTCTTCACGATGTCGCCCGCCACCGTTCCGATCGCGCTCGTCCTCGGTCTGATCGCCTGCTTGGCCGGTTGGCTGGGCCGACCGGCGCTGGCCGTGTCGTGCGGCGCCGTCTTCGTCCTGGCCGCGATCATCGTGGTCGCCGACGTGGCGCTTGGCGCCGGGTTGCTCGGTGTCAACCCGTCGACCGCGTTCCTGTGGGTCGGCCTCGGCAGCGGCCTGCTCGCGGTCGGAAGCGCGCCACGCGATGACTGACCACGCGGGAAGGACGACCGCCCGCGTCGGCACGGAGAAATGAGGGGAATCATGGATCTTTCCGCGAGGCTCACGCCCGTCCTCGAAGCGGCCGGCGCGGGCGCGAAGGAGGTCGACGCGAGCGGCGCCTTCCCGGACGCGGCGGTGGCCGCGCTGCGCGACTCGGGCCTCCTGGGGCTCACCCTTCCCACCGACGTCGGCGGGTTGGGCGGCGGGCCCGAGGACCTGGTGGAAGCGCTGAGCGCGATCGCCGCCGCGTGCGGCTCGACCGCCATGGTCTACCTGATGCATGTCAGCGCGGCCATGGCGGTCGCCGCGGCCCCGCCACCCGGGCAGCCCGACCTGCTCGCCCGGCTCGCCCGGGACACGCTCGCCACGCTCGCCCTGAGCGAGGCCGGGTCGCGCTCCCACTTCTGGGCGCCGGTCTCCCAAGGGCAGCGCGAGGACGGTGGGGTACGGGTGCAGGCCCGCAAGAGCTGGGTCACCTCCGCCGGCTACGCGGACGTCTACGTGGTTTCCACGCTCACTCCACACGACCTGCAGGCCAACGGACAGGGCGCCAGCGACCTGTACGTGGTCGCCGGGAGCGGTCCCGGAATCGAGGTGGCCGGACCGTGCCGGGGTCTGGGTCTGCGGGGCAACGCATCGGCGCCGATGACCTTCGACCTCGTGGCCCCCGAGGGCGACCGGCTCGGGCAGGCCGGTGGCGGCTTCGACCTGAAGCTGCAGGCGGTCATGCCGTGGTTCAACCTCGGCAACGCGGCGGTGTCGCTGGGCCTTTCTCAGGCGGCGCTCGACGCGGCGGTGGGGCACGCCTCCGGCGCGCGGTTCCAGCACACCGGAGAAAGCCTCGCCGAGCTGCCGACCATACGAGCCCAGCTGGCCCGCATCGCCCTCGACCTGTCCTGTGTCCGCGCGTACGTCGTCCAGGCCGCCCGCAGCCTGGCGCAGCCGGACGAAACGACCACCCTGCACGTCCTGGGCGTCAAGGCGGTCGCGAACGACGCGGCGCTGCGCATCACCGATACCGCGATGCGGGTGTGTGGGGGCGCGGCGTTCTCCGAGCACCTGCAGCTCGAGCGATTCTTCAGGGACGCCCGCGCCGGCCACGTCATGGCGCCCACCGCTGACGTGCTCTACGACTTCTACGGCAAGGCCGTCACCGGTCAGCCGCTGTTCTGAGAGGGGAGAAGCGATGGCCGAGCCGCTCCTCGTGGGCGCCGTCGCGTACACGCCGAACGTCGTCCCGATCTGGGAGGGCATTCGGGAGTATTTCGCCGGCACCGAAGCCGAGATGGACTTCGTGCTCTTCTCCAACTACGGGCGCCAGGTCGACGCGCTGATCGACGGCACGATCGACGTCGCCTGGAACACCAACCTCGCCTGGGTGCGGACAGTTCTACAGACCGAAGGGGCCTGCCGCGCGCTGGCCATGCGCGACACCGACCTGACGTTCGCCACGGTCTTCGTCGCCCGGGCCGGCAGCTCCCTGCGCGACATCGGCGATCTTGCCGGCCGCCGGCTCGCGCTCGGTTCCCGCGACTCGGCGCAGGCGGCGATCCTGCCCGTACACTTCCTGCACCAAGCCGGGCTCGGCGAGGACGACGTCGAGCTGCTGCGCATCGACAGCGACCTCGGCAAGCACGGGGACACCGGGCGCAGCGAGCTGGACGCGATCCGTGCGGTGCTCGACGAGCAGGCTGACGCCGCCGCCATCGGGGTCACCACGTGGGAGGCGATCGGCCGGGACGAGCTGATGCCCGACGCGCTGACCGAGTTCTGGCGCTCGCCCATGTACTGCCACTGCAACTTCACCGCCTTGGACGCACTGCCCGCGGAACGCAGCGATCCGTGGGTCGATCACCTGTTGAGGATGAGCTGGGACGATCCCGAGCAGCGGCGTATCCTCGAAATGGAGGGGCTGCGCCGCTGGATGCGGCCCAACCTCGACGGCTACGCGTCCCTGTTCGAGGCGGTCAAGCAGCAGGAGATCCCAGCCCGATGGTGAGCTCGGCCAGTCGTCTCGTGCTCGATCTCGTGGCGCGGGTCGGCGCGCTGGCCGACGGCGAAACCGCCCAGGTGCCGGTGCTCCCGGGCGAGGAGCAGGTGGTGGCCGAGTGGTGCTCGCGTACCGGCAACGACTTCGTCGAGGTGCGCGCGGGTAGCGCCGTGGTGCGCCGGGGCCGCCCCCCCGGTACCGACGAGGTTCTCGCCGAGCTGCCGCCCGAGCGCCGGCCGGGCGCGCGGCTGTGGCTCTACACGAACTTCGACTGCAACCTCGCCTGCGACTACTGCTGCTCGCGCTCGTCGCCGCAGGCGGCCCGGCGAGCGCTCGGCGTCGAAGCGATACGCCGTCTTGTTCAGGATGCGGCCGAGGCCCGGGTGAGCGAGGTCTTCCTCACCGGCGGCGAGCCGTTCCTCCTGCTCGACCTGGACGAGATCGTCGCGGCCTGCACCGCGTACTTCCCGACGACGCTGCTCACCAACGGCATGCTTTTCCGCGGACCGCGCCTCGACATGCTGCGCCGGATGTCCCGCGACCGGCTCGTCCCGCAGATCAGCCTCGACTCGGCAACGCCGGAGCGGCACGACCGGCACCGGGGCCGTGGCACCTGGCAACGCGCGGTCGCGGGCATTCGGACCGCGCTCGACGAGGGCTTTCGGGTCCGGGTGGCCGCGACGATACCGGGCGACGAGATGACGTCGGCGGAGGAGGAGACGGTCTTCCACGTCTTTCTCGACGATCTTGGTGTGCTGCGGGCGGACCAGATCATCCGGCCGGTCGCACAACGCGGGTTCGCGGAGACCGGAGTCGCTCTGACCGTCGAAACGCTGGTGCCGGAGATCACGGTGACGGCCGACGGGACCTACTGGCACCCGGTCGGCGCCGCCCACCTCGACCAACTCGTCACCCGGGAGATCTTCCCCCTCGACGCGGCCATAGAGGACGTACGGCGGCAGTTCGCCGACCACCAGCGGACGATGCTCGGCGCGGCCCGCCACTTCCCCTGCGCGTAGCCCAGGGATGCCGGGCCCGGCCGGTGCCCGGCCGGCGCCTAGGTGTGCTACTGACGTTGGCCGGTGACAGGCTGGGTTCGGGTTGTTTGTAGCAGTCTCTCGTAGGGGGTCTGGCCGCCGAGGCTGCCGTGGGGGCGGTGGTAGTTGTAGTAGTCCTCCCATTGTTTGAGCCGGTCGTT
>WHSR01000093.1 GCA_009379995.1 Streptosporangiales bacterium | reverse complement strand
TGGGACTACTACACCGACCTCGCCAAACGCCGCGGCGTCCAACTCCGCCGCAACGCCGGCCCCAACCTCGGCCTCACCACCAACACCATGGCCGAGGCCTACATGCGGCTCTACCCCCAAGTCACCCACCAACTGGCCTGACGACGTGGTCCGCCCCGAACCGCCTGGTCGTGGAGGTTAAATGACGATCGCGCCGGACGTGGCCCACCTCGGCCACATAGAGCTGCTCACCCCGGAGCCGGACAAGAGCCTGTGGTTCTTCACCGAGGTGATGGGGCTGTCCGAGAACGGACGCGAGGGCGACTCGGTCTACCTGCGTACCTGGGACGACTACGAACACCACACGCTGAAGCTGACCGCGCACAGCACGTCCGGCATCCGGCGTACCGCCCTGCGCGCGGCGAGCCAGGAGTCGCTGGACCGGCTGGTGAAGGCGATCGACGCGGCCGGTCGCGGACAGGGCTGGGTCGAGGGCGACACCGGCATCGGCCCGACCTACCTCTTCACCGACCCGGACGGCCACGAGTTCGAGCTGTACTGGGAGAGCGAGTGGTACGAGCCGCCCGAGCAGCTCCGCCCGGCGCTGAAGAACCAGGCGCAGGCCTATCCGGGACGCGGGATATGCGTGCGTCGGCTCGACCACGTGAATTTCCTCGCCTCGCGGGTGGAGCCGAACGGCCAGTTCCTCTCTGACGTGCTGGGCGCCCGGCCGACCGAGCAGATCATGCTGGACGACGGAACGATCTCCGGGCAGTGGCTGCACTTCACCAACAAGTCCTACGACATCGTCTACTCGGGCGACTGGACCGGAAGCCGGGGACGGCTACACCACGTCGCGTTCGCCACCGACACCCGCGAGGACATCCTGCGCGCCGCGGACATCTGCCTCGAGAACGAGGTGTTGGTGGTCATCGAGACGGGGCCGCACAAGCACGCCATCCAGCAGACGTTCTTCCTCTACGTCTACGAGCCGGGAGGCAACCGCGTCGAGCTGTGCAACCCGGGCGCACGGCTGATCCTCGCTCCGGACTGGAAAGTGATCACCTGGACCGAGGCCGAACGGGCCAAGGGCCAGGCGTGGGGCCTGAAGACCATCGAATCCTTCCACACCCACGGCACCCCACCCGTCGACGGCCTCAGGGAGTGATCCGACCGGGTCGGATGCTCAGCTCCACGGGCGGTCGTGGCTGGACTCGTGGTCCCAGGCGGCGGTGTCGTCGAAGAAGACCGGTCTGGCCGGGTCGAGGTGCTCGCGGAAGAGGTCCTCGTTGATGCCTTCGAACCCGAGGCCGGGCCCCTCGGGGACAGCGATGTACCCGTCGTCGACCAGTGGGCTGGGCCCTCCGGCGATGAGGTCGCTCCACCACGGGACGTCGGCGGCGTGGTGTTCGAGCGCCAGGAAGTTGTTGGTAGCCGCGGCGATGTGTACCGCGGCGAGGGTGGCGATCTTCTTGGTCTCGAGGATGCCGCCGGAGGTCGCCGGGTCGGGGTGGATGATCCGTACGGCGCCGCCCTCGACGAGCGGCCGGAAGTTCTCCTTGAGGTAGATGTCCTCGCCGGTGCAGGTGGGTGTGGTGATCGCCGCGGTCAGTTGCCGCCACTGTTCGGTGTACTGCCACGGGATCATGTCCTCGACCCAGGCGAGCGTGAACGGCTCGAGTGCCCGGCCGATGCGGATGCACGCGTCGAGCGGGATGTGGCCGAAGTGGTCGGCGGCCAACGGGACGTCGTATCCGACGATCGAGCGTACTGTCGCGACGTAGTCCACGAGGTAGTCGACGCCCTTGTCGGTGACCTGAATGCCGGTGAACGGATGCATGGTGGCCGTCGCGTCCCGGGCACCGGGCGGGGCGACCAGCGCGCCGGGGATGTCCCAGAGCAGGTCGATCCCGACGTCCATCTTCAGGAACTTGTAGCCGCGTTTCCTCCGCTCCAGTAGGCGCTCGCCCAGCTCGGTGGGATCCGGCGACGCCGGGGTGTCGGCGTAGCACTGGACCTTGTCCCGGAACCTGCCGCCGGCCAGCGCGTAGGCGGGCACGCCGTAGGCCTTTCCCGCCAGGTCGACCAGGGCCATCTCGACGCCGCACACGCCGCCGGCCTGCCGACCGTGGCCCCCGAACTGCTTGATCTTCCGGAAGATCTTGTCGATGTTGCACGGGTTCTCGCCGAGCAGGCGAGTCTTCAACAACAGCGCGTAGGTCGCGCTCGCCTGGTCGCGGACCTCCCCGTAGCCGGAGATCCCTTGGTTGGTGTCCAGCCGCACGATCGTCGAACGGAACGGGACACCGGCAAGGTTCGCGATGCGGAGGTCGGTGATCTCGAGGTCGCTCGGCCGTGAGTACCGGCTGACGTGGTCTTCGGGACTTGTCGTCACTCCTGCTCCCTTTTCCAGCGCTGGAAGTCATCCTCGATGTGGTCGGCCCAGCGGGGCACGTCGATCTCGGCGCTGGTGTAGACACGCTGCGACAGCCGGAGCTTGCCGAACACGTCACGGACGTGGATGTCCTCGCTGGCCCGCGCGACCTTCTCGGCCAGATGCGGAGGTACGAAGATCACCCCGCTGGGCGTACCGAGTACGACGTCTCCGGGCAGGACTGTCGCCTCGCCGATCCGGATCGGTACGTTGATTCCGGCCAACGTCACATTCCGGATGGGCGTGGGGTCGACGTCGCGGAAGAAGATGTTGACGCCCTCCAACCCGATCAAACCCTGGTAGTCGCGAATCCCGCCATGGATGACGGCCCCTGCGCGGGTTCGGGCGGCCACGGCGGTACCGAGGTTGTCGCCGACAACGGTCCCCTCCTTGACCTTGCCGAAGATGTCCGTCACCATCACGTCGCCGACCTGCAGCTTCTCGATGATCCAGGAGTTCTGCCGGTCGCCGGCCAAGTGACCCTCTCGAGCCCCGGCGGCGACGACTGCCTCGTCGAAGTCGGGGCGGTGCGGGAGGAACTGCGAGGTCACCGCGCGGCCCACCAGGATCGTTCCGGGATGGGTCTCCCGCCAGCCACCGGCGAACTGACGCTCGAACCCCTCCTCCAGTAGCACGCTCCACGCCTGCTCGGTTGTGGCGTGGGCGAGCCGCTCGAGAACCCCGTCCGGGACGCGGGGACGGCCGTCGGCAGACCGCTCGCCCGTCCACGAACCCGTCAGCTCGATCAGGTCTTCGCGTGTGGGTTCGATTCTCATCCCAGGCTCCCGTGACCATTCCACAATGCCTTCTTCCTAGGCCCACCGCGGCCGCGGCCCGGCGGGTGATCGTCCGGCGCCGTCGTACGATCGAAGATGTGGCCACGGTTGGGGCGCTCGACGGCATTCGCGTTCTCGATCTCAGCACCGGGGTGGCCGGCCCGATGGCGGCGATGTTGCTCGCCGACCACGGCGCCGACGTCATCAAGGCCGAGCCGCCCGCCGGCGACCCGGCGCGGGCGGAGCCCGGGTTCGCCCTATGGAACCGCGGCAAGCGGGGCATCGTGGTCGACCACCGCGGCGACGCCGGCGCTCGACGGCTGGCGAACGCGCTGGCCGGCGCCGACCTGTGCGTGGTAAGCGAGCCGAGTGAGGCCCTTGCCGGCACCGTCCTCGACCCGCCCGCCGCCGCGGCGGCCCATCCCGGCCTGGTGTACGTGCACATGCCGCCCTATCTGGCGGACGCCCCGTGGGCCGGCAGCCGGGAGTCGCACGCGCTGCTCGCCGCCGCCTCGGGTGTCGCGATGCGGCAGGTGTCCTACGAGGAGCGGCCCGTCGATCTGATCTACCCGCACTCCGTCTATGCCCAGGGCATCTGGGCGGCGGCGTGCGGCGTCGCGGCGCTGCTGGAACGTCGGCGTTCGGGGTTCGGGCAGGTCGTCACGGTCGCGGGGGTGCACGGCACGTTGATCACCTCGACGGGCTCCTTGGGGCTGGACGAGGCGATGCCGCCCCGGATCACCGCCACCGGACCCGGCGGCCCCAACCCCTGCTACACCCGCTACGTCTGCGCCGACGGACAGTGGCTGTTCCTCGCCGCGCTCACCCCGAAGTTCCAGCACGCCGCCTTCGCCGCGCTCGGCGTGGACGACGTCCTGGCCGACGAGCGCATCGGGGGTGACCTCGATCGTCTGGTGCTGCCGGAGAACCGCGGGTGGGTCGGGGCGCGGATCGCCGCGGCGTTCGCCGGCCGCGGTCGCGACGAGTGGCTGCGGATCCTGACCGAGGTCGACTGCCCCGCGGGCCCGCTGGGCCGGCGCGAGGACTGGCTCGACCACCCGCAGATCGTCGCCACCGGCATGCGTCTCGAGCTCGACGATCCCGAACGCGGCCGGGTGGTCATGCCGGGCATGCCGCTCGTCCTCACCCGCACGCCGGGCGGGGTGCGGAGACCCGCCCCGCGGCTCGGGCAGCACGACGGCTCCGGCGACGGCGGGGACGGCGGGGACGGCGGGGACGGCGGGGCGGACGGAAGCTGGTCGCCGCGGACCGTGCCGTCAGGCCCACCGGTGCCGACCGGACGCGGTTCCGGGCCGCTCGCCGGCTACCGGGTGATCGACCTCGGTACGATCCTCGCCGGGCCCTACGCCGGTATGTTGCTGGCCGAGCTCGGTGCCGACGTCGTCAAGGTCGAGCCGCCGGCGGGCGACAGCTTTCGGGAGCGCGGGTTCACCTACAACCGGGGCATGCGCGGCCTGACCCTCGATCTGAGGGACCCCCGCGGCCGAGACGCCTTCGACCACCTCGTCCGCCGCGCCGACGTGGTCGTCGACAACTACCGGCCCGGAGTGCTCGACCGGCTGGGTATCGGGTACGCCGCGCTCGCCCGGGTCAACCCCGCCGTCGTGGCGCTGTCGAACACCGGGTACGGCGAGGGCGGTCCGCTGTCCGACAGACCCGGCTTCGACCCGATCCTGCAGGGCCTCAGCGGGATGATGACCGCCCAGGGCGGCGACGACGAACCGGTGTTCCACACCATCCCCGTCAACGACGTGGCCGCCGCGGCCCTGCTGGTGCTGGGCGCCTGCCTGGCCCTTCACCACCGCGAGCGCGCCGGGGAGGGGCAGCGCGGATGGACCTCGCTCGCGGGCATCGCCGCGCTCATGCAGGGCGGCGAGCTGGTGCGCCACGACGGCCGCCCGTCGGCGCCACTCGGCGGCCGCGATCACATCGGTCCCGGCCCGCTGGACCGCTACCTCCGCACCATCGACGGATGGGTGCGCGTGCAGGCCTCGCCGCGACACGTCCGCGCGCTGCGCGACGCGGGCCTGCTCGCCGCTGAGCCTGGAGGCGTCGCTGCACCCGGCGCCAGCGATGAGGCCCGGTTGGCAGCGGCGCTGGCCGCGACGCTCGCCGGGCTCCGCCGCGACGAGGCGGTGGACCGCCTTACCGCCGCGGGCATACCCGCCGCGGCGGCCCGCCGGTTCGAGGAGCTGCTGACCGACCCCGAATGCCTCCGCCACGAGATCGTGCACCGACACGAGCGGCCGGACGGCACCAGCTACTTCACCGCCGGCCGCTTCGCCTGGTTCACCCGCACCCAACAGGGGGCGCGGCTGCTGGCACCCGGCCTCGGTGAACACTCCCGGAGCGTGCTCGTCGAGGCCGGACTCTCCGCGGCGACGGTGGACGCCCTGGTCGCCGCGGGGCTGGTCACGGAGGGGGAGCCGATGGTGCCACAGATCCTCGTCGACTACCGCTGATCGCCCGAAAGGCGGGGCAGCCGGTAACCTGCGCCCGTGGAGATCTCCTGCGCCTTCGCGACATCCATGGAAACACCGGACTGGATAGCCGAGGCGGAACGTCTCGGCTACCGACGGGCCTGGTGCTACGACTCCCCGGCGCTGTACCCGGACGTGTGGATGATCCTGGCCCTGGCGGCCGAGCGGACGACCGAGATCGGGCTGGGGCCGGCCGTGCTCGTACCCAGCCTGCGCGACCCGATGGTCAACGCCGCAGCCATCGCCTCGCTCGCGGAGCTCGCGCCCGGACGGGTGGCGGCCGCGATCGGCGCCGGCTTCACCGGGCGAATGGTGCTCGGCCGGCGGCCCATGAAGTGGGCGGAGGTGGCGGCGTACGTGCGGGTGCTGCGGGCCCTGCTGCGGGGCGAGACCGCCGACTGGGAGGGCAGCACCGTGGCGATGCTCCACCCGAGCGGGTACGGGGCCGCCCGCCCGGTGGACGTGCCGATCCTCATCGGCGCGGACGGGCCCAAGGGGATGGCGGTGGCCGCCGAGCTCGGCGACGGCGTCTTCTCGGCCCGCAGGCCGCAGCGGGCGGACAACGCACCCGCATGGCGCGCCCTGCTCCAGTTCGGCACGGTGCTCGACGAGGGAGAGGACCCGGGGTCGCCGCGCGTGGCCGCCGCTGCCGGTCAGGGGCTCGCCACCGCCTACCACGCCATCTACGAACGGAAGGGCGCCGCCGCTGTGGACCGCCTCCCCGGCGGCCGGACATGGCGGCATGTCACCGAGGCCATACCAAGGCAGACCCGGCACATGGCGATACACGAGGGACACCTGATCGAGATGAACGAGCGGGATCGGGCCGCCTGGGACGAGGCCCGCGCCCTCGTATCCACCTACACCCTGACCGGAACGCCGGCCCAGCTCCGCGAGCGCCTCGCCGAGCTGGAGGCGGCAGGGATGACCGAGATCGCCTACCAGCCGGCCGGGCCGGACATCGGCCGGGAGCTCCGGGCGTTCGCGAAGGTGGCCGGGCTGTCCTAGCCCGGCCACCTTCGCACCGGTCGCCGACCTTCGTCGTCACGCCCGCCCGAACCGCTGCGGCTCGTCCTTGCGGTGCTTCTCGACGAACTCAAGAAGGCGGGGAAACACGTCGTCGGCGACCCGCTCGCCCATGAAGGGGTCCTGGTGGCCGTACCCGGGAAAGACGTGTAGCTCGTGGCGACCGGGCACGATTCGCTCGAGGCGCTCGTGGCAGACGATGTTGGAGTCGCCGAACACGTGGTTGTCGGCCCCGGTCATGAACAGCACCGGCGTCTCGATCTCCCGGGCGTGCTGGAAGTAGTCGCCCGGCAGCCTGGCGTACCTGGGCTCGTCGGAGTACTTCACCGCGCCACCTGCCCGCACCATCTTGTGGACGTGGCGGTAGTAGTTCATGCTCGTCGCCCCGTACAGGTCGCCCCCGCGCCGGTGCGTGACCTCGGCCAGGTTGCTGTGGCTGTAGAGCGCCGGCCACCCCGTTCCCCACATCAGGCTCAGCATGTGGCAGGCAGGCACGTCGCACTCCCGGTGGAACATGGAGACCACCCGGCTGAACATCTTTCCGCGGGTGAGACCGGGGTCCTCGCTCCACCGGGGGTTCAGGTACGGGAACCCCAGCACGTACTCCACCATGTTGGGGGCCACACCCAGCTTGAGCCTCGACCACCTGGGTACCCGCGGGGTCAGCGCAACCGAGTTGGCGATCACGCTCGACACCCCGTCGACGACCTTGCCGAACAGGCTCATCACGAACGAGTTGGCGCCCAGGCAGTGACAGATCACGTGGATGGGCTTGTCGCCGATATGGCGCCGAACCTCCGCCAGCGCGGCGGGGTAGTCGTAGAGGGCCACGTCGTCCATCGTGTAGCGGTGTTTGAACAGGTTGTACGAGTGGCGGTTGCTCATCCGGAAGTCGAGGCACCACACGTCGGTGTACCCGTGGTCGAGCAGGTAGCTGACCAGGTTGTAGTGCTCGGGCATGATGAACATGTCGGTCGACGTGGTCAGGCCGTGGATGATCACCACCGCCTCGCCCGCCTCGCCACGCCGGAAGCGGGTGAGGTTCAGGCCGAGCCTGTCCTCGGTCCAGAACCAGTGCGTCGTGATCTCGGCGTCCTGGACGCCGTCGAGGGTGAAAAGCGGGATCGCAGGGTCCATGGGAAACCTCTCCCGTCAGGTGTCGCCCGTTCGCCGGGCGGGCTCCGGTGCCATAGCCCGCTTCGGCTTGGCCAGACGCATGCCGTAGACCTGCCACAACTTGCCGAGGAAGAGGCGGCCGAACTCCTCCATGGCCCGCGCCCGGTCGCCGAGGCTCCCGCCGTGTGCCCGGAACGTCGTGAGCTGGTGGGCGAAGTCGGTGGGATAGATGTTGATGATCCCGGTGGCCACGATCTCGGCCGTCGGTTCCGCGGCCGCCTCGACGTGGCCGCGGAGGACGCGCGTGAAGAGCGTCGAGGTGTCGGTCCAGGCGTCGAACCCGGGATCGTCCCGCACCTGCTTGAAGCCGCTCAGGGTCAGCGGCTCGCCGGACCCGGAGGCGAAGTAGAGGCGGTAGAGCATCCTGGTCAGCTTCGGGTCGTCGGTGTCGACGAAGAGGTTGAAGACGCCGCCGTCCACCGGAGACCTGCCGCCGAGCGCCTCGCAGGACACCCAGCCTCGGGCCGTGGCCTGGTGTCGGGGGTCGCGGACGAAGCGATCGACGTCGTCGGCCGAGAGGGTGAGATGGAACATGAGGAAGGTGCCGTCCGCCTTGCCCTTGCGGAAACCCTCGTCGTAATCGACCTCGCCGAGGGTGACGTAGCCCTTCATCTCCTCGGTGAATTCGAGCGAGCTCATGCGGTGGAGCCCTCCTCCAATATCCGCGTGGACATGCGGTCGGCGAAGGCCGCGATGGTGAGGGAGGGGTTGGCCCCGACCGGCCCGGGCATCACCGAGCCGTCGGCGACGTACAGGCCGGGATGGTTGAACACCCGGCCCCACCCGTCGACCACGCCCTCGCCGTCGTGCCGGCCCATCGGGCAGCCGCCCAGCGGATGGACGGTGATCACGCGCTTGAGGTACCAGAGGAGGTTGTCCCTGAACTCGGCGCCGAGGCCCTCGGCCATCTCCTTCATCGTGGTGTGTATTCGGCCGAAGTACTCCTGCGACGTCTTGGTGGTCCAGTCGATGTCGAGGTAGCCCTTGCGCAGCGTCATCACGCCGTCGGGCACGTCCCGCCCCATGCCCAGAAGCGGCATGGAACTGGACGACATGGTGGCGGGGCCGAGGACGTAGCCGATCTCGGCGCCGAGGTCGCTGCGGGGGTTGCGGGTGAGCGCGCCCAGGGCCCGGCGCAGGCCGAACCGGGTGATCCGGGAGAGGGTGCTCGGGATGGATCGGGTCTCGATCATCCAGTCGAGCCACGCGGGGTAGCCGGCGTCCTCCACGTAGTAGCCCCGGCCGGCGCCCCCGTCGGCCGCGTCCGGCACCCGCACGTAGCTGGTGATCACCGGGCCCTGGCTGCCGTCGAGGATGCGGGGCACCCGATGGCCGTTCTCCTGTCGGGTGGCCCTGATAAGGAACGCGAGGAGGTCGCCGTTGCCGCAGAAGCGGGTGCCGAGCGCCTTGCTCAGGCCCGGGAACGCGCTCCGGTTACGCAGCAGCAGGTACGGCGTGCCGAGCGCGCCGGCGCTGAGCACCAGCCGGTCGGCGGTGAGCACGGTTTCCGGCAGCTTGGCCGTGTCGGTCGGGCAGCCTTCCCGATCGGGGCGGTGCTCCACGTAGTGGACCGTGAAGCCGCCTCCCGGCCGCGGCTCGATCCGGCGGACCTCGCACCGCGTGCGGATGTCGGCGCCCTTGTCCTTGGCCGCGGAAAGGTAGTTGTGGTCGAGCGTTTCCTTGGCACCGCCGTTGCAGCCGAGGTCGCACTCTCCGAGGAGGCGACACGTCGTGCGGGGGCGACCGTGGATGTTGCCGTACTCCCGCTCGGGGACGGGGACACCGGGCGCCGGCGCCTGGCCCGGGTTGGCGAAGTTGACGGCCAGGGGCGGCAGGTCCCATTCGAGCCCGAGCCGCTCGGCGGTCTCCTTCATGGCGGTCGTCTTGGGCGACTCGTAGCCCGGCTGGCCGAGCGGGAAGCGCTGGGCGTGCATCATCTTCTCGACAGCGTCGTAGTGCGGGTCGAGATCGGCCCGGCCGATGGGCCAGTTCTCGTAGCCGCGGTCGACCGGGCTGTCGTGCACGAACCATCGCTCGTCCTTACGCAGCAGGACGTTGGCGTAGATGAGGGAGCCGCCGCCCAGGCCGCTCGAGACCAGCGCCTCGATGCCGCGGAACGACCACACGTTGAACAGGCCGTGGTAGCCGCGGCTGGGGTCCCAGAAGTTCCTGGCCATCTCGTGGGGTCGCCGGGCGAAGGATCCGGGCGGGTAGGGCTTACCCCGCTCCAGCAGACAGACCCGCCGGTTGTGATCGGCGAGACGGTAGGCGGTCACCGACCCGCCAAACCCGGAGCCGACGACGATGGTGTCGAAATGGGTGTCGGTCATTGTTTACGACCTTCGATGGTGAACGGGGCCTCGATGAAATGGGTCTTGGGTGTCTCTGCCTCGCTCGCCGGCGCCAACCACGAGGCCTCCGCTGTGTTGTCGGGATCGGGCCGCCAGTTCTTCGTCGCCCTGCGCAGCCCCAGCGGATACACGTGGAGCACCCCTTGGGCGTCGATGTGCAACCGGAGGAAGTTCTTGTAGCCCATCCGGCCCATCGCGGAGAACGCCTCGTTCCCGTGGGCGTTCAGTACGGCGCAGCAAAAGGCCAGGTACGCGCCCATCACCAGGCTCCCGAGCACTGCGCCGAGGACGGTGAGCGTAGCCAGCGAGGCCGCCGTGAAGCCGGCGCCCTGGAGGCCAAGGGCCCGGCACGCGTGCACGGCGAGCCACATGGACGTGACGAAGACCAGCAGGTGCAGGACGGTATGGGCGACGCCCATGGCCGCCTTGGCGGGGACCTTCCTGCGCATCCACCTGTCGGGTGGTTTGGCGAACCCGTAGGTCGCCCCGAGCAGAGCCAGGACGAGGAGGACCGACACCGGGTTGCGGCCGAGCCCGACGAGCCCGTCCAACCAGCCGAACGCGGCCCCGGACTGGTCCAGCCGACTCAGCCGGCCCGGAAAGGCGCGCAGGCCGAACTCCACCGACCAGCCCAGCAGCAGGTACATCGCCGCCGGCACCGCGACGAACGAGGGGTTCTTCAGCGGCAGGGTGACCGCTCCCAGCGCCAGCGACCGGGACGTCCCTCGGTCGGGGTAGCAGGGTCCGAGGTCGAATCTCTGCGAGCCGACCTGGGGGTCCTTGTCCGGGTGTAGCTCGACGTGCTCGTGGAGATCGTTGGTCCCGTGCAGGAAGGCGCCACCACCGCCCGCCGTGATCTTGTGCGTCCCGCCGGAGTCGCCGAGGTAGTGGGCGTAGTGGTGGGAGTCCCCGGACAGGGTGAGCGTGAGTTCGGCCTTGGCTCCCCCGATCAGATGGTGCTCTACGTACCCGAGCTTGTAGAACGCCTTCTCGTCGGCGGCGTGCGTCCAGCTCGGCACGGCGGTACAGAGGATCACCCGGTCGCCCTCGCGCATGAGCCCGACCACGTGCTCGAAGTACCGGAGCTGCGGCTCGTCGATGTAGCTGTTGAACTGTATGTCGAGGCCCCACAGCCACCAGCGATGAGGGAGCTGCAGCGCGAAGTAGCTGCGGGTCTGGCGGGTACGCCGGGCCCCGATCCACCCGCCCTGGCAGAACGAGCGGGTGAAGGCCGTCAGGCCGTCGTACCAGTCGTGGTTGCCGGCCACGAAGTACATCTCCGGGTTGTCCGCCGGTAGCCAGGGCAGCGACGCCTCGTACGGACCGATGAAACGGTTTTCGTATGCTTCTGCGCCGCCGATGGGATAAACCTCGTCGCCGCCAAGGACCACGACATCCGCACGGGGCAGCTCGCTGCCCTCCACGACCAGCCTCTCCCGTGCGGCAAGCCACGCCACCGAGTACGTCGACGCGAAGCCGTCGCCGGTGTCGGAGATGTAGTCGATCCAGATCTCGTCCTTGTCGGCGTGGTGCAGGAGCGGGCCGGCGTCGATGCTGCCCTGCAGCTCCCGCTTGTCGAGGTACTCACCGAAGGTCGCGTTGATCGCCACCCGAAGGGCCGACGCGCCGAGCACGCCGGGGCTGAACCACTGGACCGGCTTCTGCGGCTTGAAGCGGAGCTCGTCGAAGTTCGAGGGACGCCTCGGCTCCTTGGCGGAGACCGCCTCGTCCCGCGGGCGCCGCCCGTTCCGGGGCTCCATCGCCACCTCCAAAATGCCGCCCGGCTGACACGGGCCAACCCGTACGCGTTGGCCTGCTCCTGGCCTACGCGTTCGGCCGGCTACCCGCAATGGCCGTGCGGGTACACCTGCGGCGACGTTCGGTTGCCCAAAAGGGAACCGAGGGCAGGGGGGTGGCTACCGATCACGGATTTCGCGGTGCGATCTGCAGGTCGCCGTCGGCCCGGCCGGTCACGAACACAAGTCCGCTCGTGGCGTCGACGGCGACGGTGTTGGGCTGGCGTACGGTGGGCAGCCGTACCGCCTCCCGCGGGCCGCCGGCGCCGAAGTCCAGGCCGACGAGTTGGTTCCGGCCGGTGAGCGTCACCCAGAGCCGGTCCCGTCGGGTGTCATAGGCGACGCCGTAGGGATGTCCGGGAAGAGGCGTGCGAGACACCAGCCGCACCGTCGGCCTCAGCGCGAACACCAGGATGGCCTCGCCGCGGGTGTCGATCACCACCAGCCGTCCCCGGCGGTCGGCGACCGTGTGGGTTGGGCCGCTTCCCGCGTCCACCCGTGCCACCTGGACCAACCGTTCGGCGTCGTACACCGTCAAGGTGTTGTCCCGTACGTCCACCAGGCCCACAAGGTTGCCCGCGGCCGCTATGCCGCCGGGCTGGGCGACGTCGCGAAAGGTATGGACTACCTTTTCTCCCCTGACGACGGAGACCGCCTTCCCGAACTCGTCGGCGACGAAGACCGCGCCGTTGCCCGCCGCGGTGGCGTCGTGCGGATGCTTGCCGGTGGGCACAGAGTCGCCGATCTTTCCGGACGGGAGGTCGACGCGCACCAGCCGGTCGGCATCCTCGAGCGGCACCAACACCGGGCCGCCAGGTGCCTGCAGCTGCAGGTGACGCAGGTGTCCCGGCAGCTCGACACGGCGTCGTACTCGCCCGCTTCGGCCGTCCACAAGCACCAGTGCGGGGGGATTCCTGACGCCGACGGCGACGATGTGGGTCGACGGGTCCGCGACAATCCCCTCGGCCGCCGACGGCAGCTCAACAACACGCCCGGCGGGCGCCTCGGCCGGCGACGGAGCGGGCGCCGGCTCGGCGGCCCGCCCGTTAGTCTCGCCGGCCCGCCGCCCGTCCGCCTCGCCGGCGCAGCCGGCGGCCAGCGCCGTTGCGAGCCCGAGCGCGACTAATCGGTAACTGCGGCGACGATCCAGCGTCCGCACCAACTCATTCTGTCCGGCCGCCCGTCCCCCGCCAAGGCGCGAGCCCTCGCCGGCCGAGAACTTACCGGGTTCTTACGGGCTCGTTTATGCGGAAGCCGGGATCCGTCGCATGCCGTTTGGGTCGGTGAAAGCGAACCTGTTGGGTGACAGACGAGGTGAGGGCATGGACGGGTTCCAGGTCGAACTCGACCACTTGAGCGAGCTGATGGGCAGGCTGAGTAATGCGGCCGACCAGATCAGCTCGGCGACCAATCGGCTGGGTGAGGCCGGCGAGTCTCAGCTCGGCCACGAGGATCTCGACTCCGCCGGCGGGGAATTCCAGGAGCGTTGGCGGTACGGCATCGACCGCATCCGCGAGTCGACCCAGCGCCTGGTACCCAGCCTGCAACAGGCGCAGCGTACCTACGCCGACGCCGACGTCTTCCCCCTCGCCGCGGGCGGCCTGGACGGGCCGGGCGGCCGGGCGGCCGGGTCACCCAGTGGCGGAACAACTGGCGGGGCGATCAGCTCCGCGCTGGAGGGTAGGTGAGCGGCCATGGCACGCGAATTTCCCGCACTTGGCTTTGACCCGGCGCCCGGCGAGCTCGGCGCTGTCGACCGGCTCCAGCAACGCTTCACCGCGGTGCGGACGGCGCTGGCCGAGACGCAGACCACGCTGCAGGGGGTCACCAGCTCCGCCGGAAGCTGGCAGGGACAGGCAGCCGACGCCTTCCACGGAGTCGTCGGCGAGCTCCCTCCGTACCTGGAGGCCGCGGCGACCTCGATGACCTCCGCCGCGAACGCCCTGGCCGGTTGGCACGCCGACCTGGCCGCCATGCAGCGCAGGGCGGACCACCTGGAAGCCGAGGCCGCCGAGGCGAAGCGTGAGATCGAACAAGCCCGCAGCAACCCCGCACTTCCAGCGCTCGGTGGCCTCGATCCCACGCTCCTGGTCGACGGGGAAGCCCAGCGTGCACAGGCGGCGCTCGAGCGCGCCGAGGAGAAGTACGAGGAGATCAAGGAGCGAGCGGAAAGACTCAAGGACGAACACGAGGACCTGGCGGAGGAAACCGCCGACAAGATCAAGGCGGCCAAGGACCAGGCACCCGAGGAGCCCGGGTTCTTCGACAGGGTCGGCGACATCCTCGGCGCTCCGGCCCGCCTGGCGGATCAGCTCATCCGTGACAACGCCAACGCCATCGCCGGCTACGGCAACTACCTGGGAGACGCGAGCGCCATCCTCGGCGGCCTGGGGCTCGTCGCCCCACCGCTTGGCGTTGCCGGCCTAGGAGTATCAGTTGCGGCCATCCTCGCGCACAGCGTCGCCTACCGCGGCGGCGCCCAGGGCGTGACCCCGCAAACCTTGCTGAACGACGGCCTCGGACTGGCCCGCACTCCCGTCGGGAGGAACGCCCCCGGCCCCATCGGGCAACTCCTGGGCGTCGAGGGCACCACGCGGGCTACACCCGGACTCCTCGACAACCTCCAGCAGTACTGGCGACCACGCAACCCCGCGCAATGGGCAGCACTGTTCATACCCGGCGGTGGTGGCGTGGTCGGCGTGCCCGCCTACAACCACATCAGCGACGGCCACGAGATAGACGAAAAGATCGCCGCGGCACAAGCAGCGGAGGGGCAGTGATGACCGCAACGATGATCACAACGGGCACCGTGTCGCTGGAGCCACCGGCCGGTTTCGTGTCCACACCGCTCGACAACCTCGAGCTCGCCGGCACCTTCACGGTGCCCCTCGGCGACGAGTACGCCACCGCGAGCCTGGTCATGGAGGTACGGCCACTGCTCGCCGCGGCCACCGTCGAGGATCTGCGCCAGGCAGTGGCCGAACGCAATCCCCAAGCCGACGTGCGCGTCGTGTCGCTGCCGGCCGGCCGCGCGGTCGTCATGGTGCGAGCCGGCGACTACCGCCTACCTCCAGAGCTCACCGGGCAATCCGAGACCCAGGTGATTCCCAGCATCGGCGTCCAGGTGATGCTGCCAGCGCCGTCCGGTCGCCAGGTCGTCGTGCTCGACTGCTCCACCAGCAGCGAACAGGCCTGGCCGCTGGTCGCCGAGGAGGCCGACGCAACCGCCCGCAGCATCCACTACGGCTCCGCGTCGTAGGCCCCTCCTCTTGGCCGTGATCTTGCAGAAATTCAACTCCGGCCGGTTCAAATTTCTGCAAGATCACGGCCAAGAAACCAAAGGGAGGGGCTCAACTCGCCCGGTCGGCCTGGCGTGGCGACTCCCGTGCCGTCTCGATCTCGTCGAGGAGCCCGAGGCCTCGGCGCGCCCACGCGATCTCGGCCTCGGCGTGCGCGATCTCCCCTTCGAAGGCGAAGAGCTTGAACGCGACGATCTCGTCCTGCTCCCGCTCCGTGCGCCCCTCGAGCCGTCGCCGCAGGAGTGGTACCCGGCGCGCCCTGATGTCGTCGACCAACCGTCGCCACTGGGCAAGCCAGTACTCGTAGTGATGCTCGTGTTCCTCGAGCTGGCGACGTGCCTCGCGGATATCCGCCCACTCCATGTACGCGGCCTTCAGGCGGTAGGGGTCGCGGGTGGGCTGGAGAGGGAGGACGTCGTTCGCCCAGCGGTTCAGCTCCTCGAGCCCGTTCTCGCTGATGGAGTAGAGGCGCTTGCTGGCGCGCTGCCCGCGGGCGACGACCTCGACGTCGAGGAGCCCTTCCTCAGCCATCCGGCGAAGCTCGGGGTAGATCTGGCTGGGTGGCGCGTTCCACACGAACGCCACGGTTCCGTTGAAGTACTTCACCAGGTCGTAGCCGCTCATCGGGGCGGCGGTGAGCACGGCGAGCAGCGCGTGGCGCAGCGACATCCTGGGTTTCAGCCCCCTCGGAACCGACGATGGTAGGCGCCCGTACCCGACAGGTTAGTGACTCTTGGGTATCTCGATAACTATCTACCGCCCCAGGCGCGCCGTCACGAGCCCCAGATCTCGTCGGCCGTCTCGAGCATGAGCTCGAGCTTTCGCCACTGGGCGTCCTCGGTGATGACGTTTCCGACGATGTCCGACGCGAAGCCGCACTGCGGGCTCAGGGCCAGCTGTTCGGCGGGCAGGTACGCGCTCGCCTCCTCGATCCGGCGCTTGAGCTCGTCCTTGGTCTCCAGACGAGACGTCTTGGTGGTGATCAGCCCGAGCACCACGGTCTTGTCCTTGGGTACGAACCGCAGGGGCCTGAAGTCGCCGGACCGTTCGTCGTCGTACTCCAGCAGCAGCCGCCCGTGGGCGAGCCCGGAGAACACCCGTTCGGCTATCGCGTCGTAGAACCCTTCACGGTGCCACTTGCTGTGCCGATTCCCCCGGCACAGGTGCATGCCGAACGTGATGTCGGTGAAGCCCTCGATCACCGCGTTGTCCGCGGCGATCGCACGCTCCAGCCGCTCGAGGGGCACCTCTCCGCGCTCCTCCATGGCCGCCAACGACGGCGGGTCGACAAAAGCCGTGTACTCGGGACCGTCGATCTGTATGTACGGACACCCGCTCGCCCGCAGACCCTCGACGATCTCCCGCTGTACCGCGACGATGTCGGCGACGAACTCCTCAGCCGTTTCGTAGACGCTGGCGGGGTCGCCCACGTCGAACCCGCTGACCAGGCGGTCCACGTTGATGAGGCTCATCTTCACCTGTGATCGGGCCAGGCCCCGGGCGAACTCGTACTCCCCCAACGGCCCGTTGTCGATCAGCCGGAGCCGCTCGGTGGCCGGTTCCCCGAGCCGGTGCATGGGGTTGGCGCCGGGCGTGGGCTTCGTAGGCGTCGCGGGCTTCGACTCCCCCGCGTTCTCCTGCGATGCCGCCGCACTCAGGGATGCCCGCAACCTCGCCGCCCAGCCCGCCATGCCGGCGACGTCGCGAAAGCTCTCCATGAAGTTGGACCTGCGGTACTCCCCGTCCGTCACGACCGGGAGGCCGCGCCTGTCCTCCTCGGCCACCAGGTCGCGGATCGCTTGGTCCTGTTCGCGCCGCAGCGCGGCGTCGTCGATCAGACCGTTCGCGTGATCCGCGAACGCCCGTTTGAGACCGGCGGGCCGCAGGAAGCTCCCGACGATGTCCACGCGCAGACGGGCGGATCCCGGTGCGTTCGACCGTACGCTCATACCCTGCCCCTAACCGAGCTGCGGAACGACGTCGGCGGCCAGCAGCTCCAGCTGATCTCGCTCTTCGAACATCGGGTTCAACAGGAACATGTCCACGCCGGCTCGCCGCAGCCCCCGCAGCTCCGTGACGCAGTGCTCGGGTTCGCCGACGAGGGCGACGCGGTCGGCGAGGTCGGCGTTGCCGTAGTTGGCGGCGAACCACGACCGCGCCCGCTCGCGCGCACTGCCGGGATCGTCGGTGACGTGGATGTACATCCGCTTGCCGATGGTGAACGCGGCGCGCTCCCGGCCGAGGGCGTCGAGGTGGTCGCGCACCGTGGTCAGCGCCTCCAGGAACTCGGTGGGTGGGGTGGATCCGGAGCCGATCCAGGCGTCCCCGAGCTCGGCCGCCCGCCGCAGCGCCCGGCCCCGCCGGGCGCCGAACCACAGCGGAGGATGGGGCCACTGCACCGGCCTGACCACGGCCGGTACGTCGTCGAGCTGCCACCATTCGTTGCGGAAGGTCACCCGTTCTTCGGTCCACAGCCGGCGCAGCAGCTCCAGGCCGTCCAGGTAGCGGCGGAGCCGGCGCTCCGCCGGCACGCCGTACCGGGGATATATGCCGGTGCCGCCGCCGAGCCCGACACCCACGTCCAGGCGGCCCTCGCTGAGCCTGTCGATGGTGGCGAGTTCCCCGGCGAGCTGGTACGGCACCCGCAGCGGGGTGAGCAGCACGGCCACCCCCAGCCGGACCCGCGTCGTCCCAGCCGCGGCGTAGGCCAGCAGGTTGAGCGGGTCCAGGATGGGCGCGGACGTCAGCTCACAGACCCAAAGGCCGTCGAATCCGGCCTCCTCGGCTCGACGGGCGAAGGCGGCAAGCTCCGCGGCCGACGGCGAACCGTCCGCGGTCACCTGGGGTACGGCAAGCCCGACTCGTGTGCTCATGTCATCCATGATCCACCGAGGTCTTGAGATACCAATCGAGGAAGGTGATCGTTCGGGTCCACGCCTCGTGCGCGGCGACGGGACGGTACACGGCGCGCCTCCAGGTAGTCGAGGCCCGCCCGCATGTCGGAGAGGATCCGGGGATCGGGAAGCGCCGCGACAGCCGCCAGGATCTTCTGCATGTCGCTCAGATCCGGGGGCCCGCCCTCGCGGGCGAAGTAGTCGAGCGCCAGGCATACGTACCCCTGGTCGGCAAGGCGTCCAGCGACGTTCTCGACGTACGTGTTGATGCCGGCGATGGCGGTCGTGAGGCGAACCGCCGGAAACGGGCCGTCCGCCGGAAGGGTGGGCCAGGAGACCGCCGGAGGTCTCCTGGCCCGAACCGAACCGTATGCGCTGGCCGGTCACTCGGCGTCCCTGCGGGTCACGCTCCACGAAGGGCTGGTGCCGGTCACCATGTGGCGGATGTTCTCCTGGCCCATCGGCTCCTCCCAGAACAGGGTCCTGCTCGCCGCCATCATCGGCGTGTTCAAGGGCCGAGTCATGGTGAGCAGGGCGACCGACGGGGCGCTCGAGCCCGCCCCCTACCGCGCGGGCGCGCAATGAGCAAGCGCCATCCTGAATCCGCAGGTCAGGAGCCTGGCTGGGGCCGGTTTGGTGTGATCCGGCTGGTTGATGGCCGTGCTGGCGGCTGAAGATCGTTTGGGCGGGGCGGCTGTGAGCTGCCCGGATGCCGCCCGTGGGGGTGGGCGGCGGCGTTATCCGGGTCGTGGTGGACCGCCTGGCGCCGGTCTTATCCCGGTTCGCCGGGGGCGGTACCTGACGATGTGTGATCAACAACAAGCCCGCCGAGGGCGCTGATGTCGCTGTTTACCAGTGCCGCCTGCCGCTGTCCAGCAGGACCATCACGCTGGTCGCCGACGTGCTGCGGAGCCATCTGAAACAGATCGGGTCGCGGTGGCGCAAGCTGCCGCCCGGGAAGATCGCGGTGATCGTGCTGGCGGTGCTGCGCCACGACCAGCGGCTGGCCGACCGGCGTCGTGATGGTCCGACAGCGCGAACCTGAGCACTCTGCGGGGGCCTATATCCAGCACCGAGGCCAGCTGCGGCTTTCCTTCGCTGGCGGGAATCTCGGCGGAAGCTTAAGTGGGCCGGTCGCATGATGCCCCCGCGGCCCCGGCGGCGGGCCGGCCTTTGCGACGGCTGCACGGGTTCCAGTCGGGCATGTTCACCGGGACCGGCCTTGACCGTGGCGAGAATCAGGCTCGCTTGTGGGCCTGGGTTGGCCTGGGGGTTTCGCCGAGCTGCTGGAGGGCGAGTTGCGCAGCGGTGATTCCGACCTCGGCAAGCAGTCCGGGCGCGGCGGACTGGTCTGTGGCCACGGTGAGGGTGTTGCCGCGGCTGACGGCTGGGCGGTCGTGCCATGTTGTCCCGGGCGGGTCTATGGCCCCGGTGCAGTGCGTGCGTATGGCGCTGCGGTGCCACTGCACCGCAGCGCGCCAGCCGGGCCAGGACTGGTCAAGAAGACGCTGCACTCGGCGTTCGGCGTCAGTTTTTCGCTCGCCTGGGGCGCATGCGGCGGAGATCTGGATGAGTTCATGCCCGGGCGGGGCCAAGGTGGGGTCGGCGAGGCTGTAGCGGGCGGCGTAGATTCGGTCATCCAGGTCTATTGCCCGGAACCAGCCTGGGTCGCCGTCGGCCCGCAAGCCCAGGTCGACTGTTGCCATGCGGGCGCTGGGCCAGGTAAGCGATCTGTCGCCGGTCAGCTGGCGCGCTGTGGCGAGGCTGGTGGCCAGGATCGCCGGGCCCGCGGGCAGGGCGGGTACCCGTGTCTGGGTGCGTATCTGCGCGCCGAGGCTGGCAGCTCGCTCGGCAAGAAGACCGACCAGGGTGGACCACCCGCCGGCCACGTACCGGGCGCCGCCGGCAAGCGCCCGGCGAAGGCGCTGGTGGGCGAACGCGGCCGAAAGCCGCCCGGGGTCGTGGTCGAAGGTGAAGATGAAAACCACTCCGACGATTGCCTCAGCCGTCTTCGTGTCGACGTGCCGGAGCAGCCATGCGCGGAACGATTCCTCTGTCGGCGCCTCGGCGGGCAGCGCGGCGATGGCCTCGCTGAGTTCGGCTGGCCACGGGCCGAGCCGGCCTCCGGCCCGGACGAGGCTGACATAGCGCGGCGCCTCCACGATGGGCGGCGTGAGGCCGCGGCGCTCCAGCCACGCCCACCATGGCCCGTCCACGTAGATTGCGTGGGGACCGGTGTTGGCCCGGTAGGGAGCTGCCAGCGAGCGTGCTCGCCCGCCTGGCCGGGAATGTGCCTCGGCGACGGTCACCCGCCAGCCACGTTCGGCTGCCTCGATAGCGGCGGTGAGCCCGGTGAGGCCCGCGCCGACGATTGTCAGGTCTGGTTTCACAAGACAGGCCTCTCTGCGTGGTGTCCTCCTAGCTGGAAAGTGGCGGGGAACCTCTGGAAGGTTCCGGCTAATCTTCCTGGCGTGGACCCGGAGAACGTCGCGGCTGCTCAGCAGGGGGACGCGCTCGCGTTGGACCGGCTTCTCGACGAGCTGGCCCCGTATGTCCGCCGATTGTGCGCACGGATCGCCCCGGCGGCGGCCGACGATGCGACACAGGAGGCCCTGCTGGCGGTCTTCCGGGGCCTGCCTTCGCTGCGTGCCCCTGAGGCGATCATGACCTGGGTACGGTCGGTCACCGTCCGGACGGCGGTCCGGCTCGCCTGCCAGCATGACCTGGAGGTCGCCGCGGAGGGAACGCTCATGGGCCGCTACGCCTCCTCTCTCGAAGGGCTAGTGGACATCGATGATGCCCTGGCGCGTCTGCCGGTTTCCCAGCGCGTCGTGCTGGTCTTGCGTGTCCGGGAAGGCCTCAGCGAACAAGAGATCGCCACCACTTTGGGGATCCCGACAGGAACCGTGAAATCCCGGTTGCATCGAGCCAGGGCCGCGTTCCGGGAGGTGTGGGAATCGTGAACGATCCCGTGGCGCTCCCCGATATCGACCCGATCGACCGCCTCGCCATTCTCGCGGCCGCCTTGCCCGGCGCCGCTGTTCGGCAGCGCCGCATCGCCGCCCCCTTCGACGCTGTGTGGCAGGTCATCGCGGACCTGGAACACGCCATCCCCCGCTACGAACCCGGTGTCGCCCAGGTGCGTGTCATCGAGCAGCGCGGCGAGCTTCTGCGCCTGCTGGTGCAGGACACTGCTGGCCGCGAGGACGCGATGGACGCCAGGCTCCGGCCAGGCTGGTGCCTAATGCAATCCGCCACAGTCGTTATTGCCTTCGCCGCCCGCCGCTTGGGCAGCGAGACCCTGCTGGCGCATCTTGAACACCGGCGCGTGCAGACCCCGGTGCCCGGCCGAAGCGGGTCGCATTACCGCCGCGCCGCCCTCGCGAAAATCGACCAGGAGCTCCACACAATCGAAAGGCTCGCTACCCACTATGGGCGCTGAGTTCCAGGGTATCTCTCCAGACACGTAGGAAGTGACTAAGGGTAATTGAATGGCCAGTGCGAACCGCTGCTACTGGGTGAAGAAGTCATGTCCGTTACATGTCAAGAGCCGGTCCCGGCAGGGATGGGACAGGTTGCAGGACCCGGACGCAACGGCAGGGACTTTAGGTGTTTGAAGCGTTCCGGGGTGTTATCGTCCTGGTGTCCCGTGTCTGCTTTTGAGTCTGTTTCCGTGATGTCGTCGGTGATCGTGGTTCCAGGGCCCGCGGCCCCGGCGGGCGGGGCGGTTCCTCCTTCCCGGTGGGTTCCCGTTCTGGCGGCAGGGCTATGAGGATCCGGGCGCGAACAGTGTGACCCGGGGTTTTCCTGTGAGGGTCTGCCTGGTCACGGGGAAGCGTGCGGGAATTTCGGGCGCGCTTTCTGCGCGGCGGGCGCCGTTGCCGTCCGGGGACGTTCAGGACATGCAGGGTGGCCCGTGCGGCGGCGTCCGCGATGGCAGCGAGCGCACCCAGTGACGATGATGCTGTGACCTGCGAATATGACATCGAGCGGATCGCGTGGTGGCGGGCGGTGAAGAATTCCTCGTCCGCGGTGAGCAGGGCATTGCTGCACCGCAGCATGGCGCATGAGCATGTGGTCGCCGGGATCGCCGCCGCGCTCGCGGTGGGCGCGTTGACCGCCGACGCGGTGGCGGTCGAGGCCCGCAAGGCCGCCCAAGCCGACGACGACGCTGACGCCGCCCTGGCCGAGACCTCCGACGACATCGGCGAGGCGAGGGCGGCTGCGCCGCAGGTCGCCTCGCTGACCCAGCGTCGCCTGACCGCCCTCCCGCCCGATACTCGGCCGCAGCCGTCGGTGGCCGCCTATGACCAGCTGCTGCGCAACCGGCCGGCAGCCCGCCCCACCCACCAGGGAGATCTGCCGTGACCGTCTAACGCCACCGCGGCCTGACCGAACAGGCCGCCGACGCGGCACCTTCGGCGGCAACATCCTCGAAACCGGCCAGCAGCAGATCCTCGCCGAGCTCCTCACCCTCACCTGGGAGTTCTTCAACCAAGCCAGCCCAGCCGTGCGCCAAGAGCTCCGCGCCTTCCTCACCCGTCGCGGCTGTCATCACCGCACCAGCCTGGGCTGGTTCCTCGACTGCCCGCAGTTCACCGCCGACCCCCCTCAGCCCATGCCTTGGCTCCCGATCGGGCCGGTGACGGCCAGGGCGGCCTCGGCCAGCTGCGCCGGGTCTGGGTGGCGTCGAGGACGACCGTGCCGGCGGGCAGGGCGTCGACCGCGGCCCGGCAGGCGTCGATCCTCTCCTTGCACCAGGCCCGCACCCGCCCGACGACAAACAACTCGCCAAGACCATCGCCCGCTACGGCCGCGTCGACCTGCTCTGCATCGACGAACTCGGCTACATGGCCCTCGACCGCCGCGGCGCCGAACTGCTGTTCCAGGTCCTCACCGAACGTGAGGAGAAGAACTCCGTCGCGATCGCCTCCAACAAAAGCGCACATGGCTGGACCAAGACCTTCACCGACCCACGCCTCTGCGCCGCCATCGTCGACCGACTCACCTTCGGCGGCAACATCATCGAGACCGGCACCGACTCCTACCGCCTCGCCTGCACCCGAGCCCCCCACCACCTGAGCCCGCCCCAACTGACGTCACAATTCACGAACATCGATCATGCTCCAAGCGCTCCACTGACGCCGAACCCACGAGCAGACGACGCCACCCCTCACAGACATAGCCAAACATCCGACCCCTATGCTCGGGGATATGACGATTCAGCGGATGGACAACGTCCTCATCGTTGTCGACGACCTTGAAGCTGCTACTGCGTTCTTTGTCGAACTTGGTATGGAACTGGAGGGCAAGATGCCACTCGAGGGACGTTGGGTGGACCGTGTCATCGGGCTCGACGACGTCCGCGTCGACATCGCAATGATGCGGACCCCGGACGGCCACGGCCGGCTTGAGCTGACGAAGTTCCACACACCGACGGCGGTCAGCGCTGAGCCGAAAAACGCACCGGCGAACACGCTGGGCATACGTCGCATCATGTTCGCCGTCGAAGACATCGAGGACGTCCTTGCCCGCCTGCGCACCCACGGCGCCGAACTCGTTGGCGAGCTGGCGCAGTACGAGGACAGCTATCGGCTCTGTTACGTCCGCGGCCCCGAGGGCATCATCGTCGCACTGGCCGAGCAGCTCAGCTGAAGGCCGCCGAAGGGGCCATTCACCCAAAGAATCATCCGGGCACGGTAGCAGCAAGATCCGCGGCAAGCCCGCCGCCCGCCAACGAGCCTGGACCCTCGAAGACATCAAGGCCTGACACTTCTCAAACACGCTCTAAGGGTCAACGAGTTGTCTCATGCTCGTGTTCGAACCGATCAGCTCGCCCGTATCGGGGTACCTTACTTCGATATCGGTCGTATGACCAATCATTGGGATTGTTACGCTCGCTTTACCATCTGTCAAGGTCACCTTCTTGGTGGGTTTGGGCGCTAGCTGTCCGTGAATGCGCCGCAATTCCAGGTTGATGAAGGTGAACTCAACCTCTCCCGTAGGAATCTTCTGAGTGGGAAGGCTGACGTAGATCGTGATTGTTACCGCTTGACCACTCTTAACCGGATTCGCCGACGATTCGACTCGAATTTGGGTGCTCCGCTCGAAGAAAGCCCTCTGTTCATCATGGTAGGGCCAGAGCAATGCGAAGAGTTCGTTGTCAGCGTCACGTGTCTGCAGCCATTCATGGGTGCTTTGGTTTGCCCCCTGCCTTCGCACGGCTGCGTCACGCTCGCGATGGGCCAGTTGCTTCTGCTCTAGCGGCCACTGATCGAACGGGACACGTTTTCGTGCCAACTCTCGCCACGGTCCCTGGACTACTGGCTTCGGTGCTTGCTGGTCCCTGATCAGCTGAAACGCGACCGTACCATTGTTACCTGACAAGCCGGAATGAATGATCTTGTACCCAGGCGGTGCCGAAGCGCTGACGCTGTTACTTCCTATGAACGGGTTGTTCCAGGAGAACCGGCACGGTGTAGCTGCGCCTTCGATCGCAAAGTCGACCGATCCCTCGGTTCCGGTCATGAAGCCGGACGACTCGGAACTCCATCTGGCAGTGGTGCCTGGAGCGACCTCAGCCGGTGGTTTCGCGGCCCACACACCATGAGCGAGGGTGTTGCTCACTTGACGCAGCGTCGCTTGTGTCTTGTTTTCCAGTAACGCCGCAACGCTGCGCGACGCGGCGCGCTGGACAACGCCCTCTGACCGCCCCGGGCCTGCGCGTGCTGTCGATTCGAGAGCGTCGGATTTGACGTAGTCGCCCGCCGCCGGCGTCGCACAGGCGGTTGGCCGGCCGGATTGATTCGGGTGCGACTCGACGAGGGAGACGACTGCCGAGTTTCCGGCCAAGCGCTGCATACGCAGCAAGGCATTAGCGTTATTCGACACTTGGGAGGCTGGGGTGCTGGCCTGGGTGCCTGATTTGGTCGTCGAGCGTAGCCGCTCCCCCGCTTGGCGGTTCGTCAATTTTTACCTCCACCGCTGTGCACACATTGTGCTACGCACTGCCGTTCCCACCGCCGAGCGAACGAACGGTCTTTCGGGAAGTCAGGCATGCCCGAATGGTCCGCCTACTACCGTCGGAGGTGCGGACCGGGGGCTCCTGCTGGGATCTGGGCTGCCCCGCGTTTTCCGGACAGCTGATTTGGTGGCTATTTCATGCTAAGCTGCCGGTTCAGGTACTCGTTGAGGACCCCTTGTGGAGTCCGGTAACCGAGTGCCGAATGGAGACGAGCCTGATTGTACCGAAGTTCG
>WHSR01000168.1 GCA_009379995.1 Streptosporangiales bacterium | reverse complement strand
GCCAGCCGGCGGGTGGCAACCGCACCGGCGGGCCAGCACAGCCGGTCCCGCCAAAGGCCCGGCCGGCCGGACACCACCGGACAGCAGCCCCACCTGCTATCGCCCCGGGAACCGGCCCAATTCAGCAGGCTCCTAGCGATGGGCCCGGCCCGCGGGGGGCTCACCCCTCGATGAACTGGTAGTCGGTCTGGATGCGGCCGTCGTCGTCGAGGATCAGGATTTCGAGGCCGACGCCCGCCGGCTCGTCCCCGCCGGTGGGCACCATCTCCCAGTTGAACTTGACGACGTTTTCGAGGCGTGCCGCGTTGCTCCGCAGCCTGAAGACGAACTTTCCGGGCGCGACGAATTCCTCGAAGGAACGGGTCACCCTGGCCTCGAGTGCGTCGTGTCCGCGGGCCGCGAGGGTGGGGGTGAGGCCCAGCGCCGCGGCAGCCCTCCCGATCTCCCGCGACGGCTGGACCATGTGGACGCCGTCTTCGGTCCACAGTTGGGGGATGGCCTTGCGGCGGAGATCGGCGTCCGGTTCGTTCCAGACCGCCACGTATCGCTCGGCCAACTCCTTCGGGTCGTTCACAGCTCCTCCTTCGATCGTGGTGGGGTTCGCGCCGTCGCTGCGCTTCCGACGTTGCCCGCAGCCTTGCGGCCAGGCAATTCCCTGCGGGGAATGGCAATTGGGCGCCGGCGCGCCGGACACTGGCTGTGTGACCAGCGGGACGAGGTGCGGCGGGTTTGCCGATGCTCTGCGTGAGTGGCGCCAACGGCGCCGCGTCAGCCAGCTGGAACTCGCGCTGCGCGCCGGTACCACACAACGGCACGTCAGCTTCGTCGAGAGCGGTCGTTCGGTTCCGGGCAGGGCCATGGTCGTGCGCCTCGCCGAGTCGCTGGAAGTGCCGCTTCGGGAACGAAACGCGCTGCTGCTGGCGGCCGGATACGCTCCCGCCTACCAGGAGACCCGATTCGACGACCCCAGGCTCGGTCCGGTCCGGGCCGCGTTGGAGCGCGTCCTAGAGGGACACCACCCTTATCCGGCGGTCATCGTCGACCGGCACGGCGATCTCGTCTCGGCCAACCGCGCGTTCGGGGTGCTGACCGACGGCGTGGCGCCCGGGTTGCTGGAGCCGCCGGTCAACCTACCCAGGGTGCTGCTGGACCCGGACGGCATGGCGGCGCGGATCGTCAACCTGGACGAGTGGGCCTGGCACGTCATCGACGCGCTGCACAGGGAGGCAGCCCGGAACCCCAACGACCGGCTCGAGGCGCTGGTCAGCGAGCTCAAGGAACTGGTACCGGATCGCCCGCGACAGCCAGGGCCCGATTACCTCGGCTTCGCGGTCCCGCTGCGGCTTCGCTCCAGCGACGGTGAACTTCGGCTCCTGACCACGCTGGCCCACTTCGGGACCGCTGTCGATGTCACCGTCGCCGAGTTGAGATTGGAGGCCTTCCTGCCGGCGGACGAGGCGACCGCCTCCGCCCTGACCAAGCTAGGGCGCGCCACACCACCGACGCACCCTTGACGGTGCCCGTAGCCAGCGAAGTGGATATTTCGGGCGCAATTATGGTCGCGAGCTCTGTGAGGCGTGGAAGGAATAGGCTCGGGCCTCAGACGTATCGCGGGATCACGGACCCGAAGGACTGAGGGCGTTGGCGGAGGTGCGGCGATGGCACGCGGGCTGAACAGCCGCCTGCAGGGGCTGGGTACGACGATCTTCGCCGAGATGTCGGCGTTGGCGACCCGGCTGGGCGCGATCAACCTCGGTCAGGGGTTCCCGGACACCGACGGGCCGGCCGAGGTCCTGGAGGGCGCCGTGGCAGCGATCCGGGGCGGCCACAACCAGTACCCACCGGGTCCGGGGATACCCGAGTTGCGGGCCGCCGTGACCGAGCACCGGCGCCACTGGTACGACCTCGACTACGACCCCGACTCGGAGATACTCGTCACCGCCGGCGCGACCGAGGCGATCGCCGCCGCCCTGCTCGCGCTCGTCGAGCCGGGCGACGAGGTGATCGCCCTGGAGCCGTACTACGACTCCTACGTCGCCTGCATCGCGATGGCCCAGGGCGTGCGGGTTCCGGTGACGCTGCGGCCGCCCGACTTCGCCCTCGACGTCGACGCGCTACGTCGCGCGGTGACGCCGAGAAGCCGGCTGATCCTGCTCAACAGCCCGCACAACCCCACCGGCGCGGTTCTGTCCCGCTCCGAGCTGGAGGCCGTCGCGCAGGTGGCGCGCGAACACGACCTGCTCGTCGTCACCGACGAGGTGTACGAACACCTCACCTACGACGCCGCCGAGCACGTACCCATCGCCTCGTTGCCGGGCATGCGGGAACGCACGGTCTCGATCAGCTCGGCTGGCAAGACCTTCTCCGTGACCGGATGGAAGATCGGCTGGGTGATGGGGACGCCGGAGCTGGTGACCGCGGTACGCACCGCCAAGCAATTCCTCACCTACGTCTCCGGTGGGCCGTTCCAGCACGCGATTGCCACCGCGCTGCGGCTGCCCGACTCGTACTTCGCCGCCCTCCGCACCGACCTGCAGAAGAAGCGCGACCTGCTGGCCGAGGGCCTGGCCGGGCTCGGCTTCGAGGTCTACCCGCCGTCCGGTACGTACTTCATCACCGTGGACATCCGGTCGGTGGGCGCGGACGACGGGATGGCGTTCTGCCGCGAGCTCCCGCACCAGTGCGGCGTCGTCGCGATCCCGCACATCGTCTTCTACGACGACGAGGAGGCCGGGCGGCCGCTCGTCCGGTTCACGTTCTGCAAGCGCGACGAGGTGCTCACCGAGGCCATCGGGCGGCTGCGGACGGCGCCCTGGGCACGTCGCTAGGGAGAATCCGTGGTGAACCAGCCCAAGGACTGGCGGGAGATGGTCGAGTGGTCCGCCGGACTGCTCGAGAGGCGAACCGGAGCGGGCGTCGCGGAGTGGAACCGGCGGGTCCGCGACACGGGCATAGGGAACGAGCAGGAGCTGCGCGCCTGGCTGGCGGAACGCGACGTCACGGGCTACGCACAGATGGTGCTGGTGATGGAGCGGTTCGGCTACCCGGACTTCCTGCTGGCCACCGCCGACGAACTGGTCGACGGCCAGTACGCCGACCGTCCCGGTCTGCGGCCCATCCTCGACCGGGTCCTCGCCGTCGCCGCCGACGTCGGGGAGGTCCAGGTTCAGGCCCGCAAGACGTACGTGACGCTGGCCACGCCGAGGCGGCAGTTCGCGCTGGTGAAACCGACCACCAAGCGGCGCGTCGACCTGGGGCTGCGGCTGGAGGGCCAGCAGCCTGGCGGTCGACTCGAGTCGGGCAAGCTGCTGGGCAGCGACGTCATGACGGTACGCATCCCGCTGCAGACCGTCGACGACGTCGACGACGAGGTGGTCGACTGGCTCCGCCGCGGCTACGCGGCGAACGTATGAACCGCCGCTCATCCCGCCCGTGATCTTGCAGATCTCACGCACTGAGCCTAAATCAAGCCTTTGACCTGGGGCGGAGCGTGGCGCGTGGTGGTCGATCCCCACAGAATCCCCACATGGGGCCGGGATGGTGGGGAAAGCAGGAACGATGGGCCGGTGACGATCGGCGGCGCGCGTCGCTAATGGGCCCGTCCCTCCGGCGGGTGTCCCGTTACGTACGCGGAGGGAGCGTCGAGGATGCCGAAGCAGGGGAAGCAGTCGTACCGGCGCAGGCTAATCGAGCAGCTACGCGCCGTCGCCGACGAGCTAGAGGCCGAGGAGGAGGTCGACGAGGCAGTCTGGGCCGAGATCGAGGCGAAGCACCGGCGCGGCGCATTCCGGGTGATTCACGACACCTCGCGAGAGCCCTGCACCGTGGCGCAGGGCTCCACCTTGGGACCGAGGTTAGACGGGGCTATGCGGTCCGGACGAGGGCGAGGCGGGGGCGCGGTGGGGTGAGGCTGTTGAGTGCTTCGCGTGCGCTTTCGAGGGTTTCTTTGCGTAGGTGGGCGTAGTACTTCTCGGTGACGCGTACGGAGGAGTGGCCCATGAGCCGGGACACGACGTAGATGTCGACGCCTTGGCGGATGAGGTCGCCGGCGTAGGTGTGGCGTAGGCGATGGAGGCCGGTTCCTTCCTCGCCCTTGGGCTCGACTCCGGCCGCGGTGACGGCGGCGTTCCACTCGCGCCGGATGTCGTAATAGCGGCGCGGCGCGCCGTGCCCGTCGTGGAAGAACAAGCGCGCCGTGACGGTCTGTGTGGTCTTGTCGCGGTGTACCCAGGTCATGTCACGCGGACATGCCGGGGCGCCTTCCTGTTGCTCTTTGAGCGCTTCGACTACCCAGGTGGGCAGCGGGATCCCGGGGTTCCGCAGCTGATGTAGTGGGATAGTCCGCGAGTTCGCGGGTTGACGTGCGGGAACGTGCCGTTGGCTGTTGTGACGGCGTGTATCTAGGGGTTGGGGTTCGCTTTGGTCAGTGGCTCGCTGGGCTGAGCTGG
>WHSR01000049.1 GCA_009379995.1 Streptosporangiales bacterium | reverse complement strand
TGGGACTACTACACCGACCTCGCCAAACGCCGCGGCGTCCAACTCCGCCGCAACGCCGGCCCCAACCTCGGCCTCACCACCAACACCATGGCCGAGGCCTACATGCGGCTCTACCCCCAAGTCACCCACCAACTGGCCTGAGAAACGTGGTTGGGGTCAGAGCTTGATGACGGTCAGACCCGGAGCGTGGTCGTAGTCGGCATCCTGCGTTACCAGGGGGACATCGTGGGCCAGGGCCGTCGCGGCGATCCAACTGTCGTTGATTGGCATCTTTCGGCCCTCGGCCCGTAGCCGGGCCACCAGGACGGCCCACGAATCGGCCACATCTTCATCGATGACCAGCGGATCGAACTGCTGGGCGAGCTGATAGGTAGCGAGCCTGTGCGAGGCAACCAGCGGATCGACTGCCTGGATGACGCCGAGACGCAACTCCCCGAGAGTGACCGTGGACACCGCCCATGAGTATTCGGCGAAGTCCTCGACCGCGACCCGACCCCCCTCCAATCCGATGAGGACCGACGTGTCGGCCACGGCCCGCCACGGCGCGGTCACGGGAGATCGTCGGTCGACTCGGACAGGATCTCCCGCAGCTCGGAGCGGAGGCTCGTCGGATCCGGACCGAGCCGCTCGAGCTGGGGAATCAGCTCGACCGCAGGCACCCATCGTCGACGCCGACGCAGCGGAACGATCTTGGCGATCGGCTGATCGTTGCGACGGACCTCGAACTCCTCCCCGGCCTCCACACGCCGCAGGATCTCCGCGGTGTGATTGCGGAGATCTCGAGCCGGGATGACAGCCATGGCTCCACCGTAGCACTAGTGCTACAACTGTGCACTCACTGGCAGCCACTGCACATGCGATTCGTCTGCCTCCCGAGCGCGAGGCGGCGCGTGGCGGTGAACAAGCCGCCACACGCCGTCGATCCGCCGGCAGATGCAGGCGTTAGCCTCGCGGCGTGACGGATCAGCTCGCCGCCTTCCTCGCCGTGGCCGTGCTGTTGGCGCTGACCCCGGGCGCGGACACCGCCGTCGTCCTTTCCCGGGCACTGCGGTTCGACCGGCCGACCGCGCTGCGGACCGCCTTCGGCGTCGTCTCCGGGCTGGTGCTGTGGGCCATGGCCGCCGCGTTCGGGGTGAGTGCCCTGTTGACGGCCTCGGAGGCCGCGTATGCCGTGCTGCGCGTCGCCGGCGCGGCGTACCTGGTCTGGCTCGGGATCGGCCAGCTGTGGGTCTGCGTCCGCGGCCGCGGCGGAGACCTCGGCACCCACGGCGGTGAGGCGGGCCGTACGGCGGCGTTCCGGGCGGGATTCGTCACCAACGTACTCAACCCCAAGGTCGGCGTGTTCTACATGTCGTTCCTGCCGCAGTTCATCCCGCCGCACGCGGACGTGATGGCGGCAAGCCTGGTGTTGGCCGGCATCCACGTGGCCCTGAGCCTGGCGTGGCTCTCCGTCGTCGCGGCCGGAGGCAGCTGGATGGGCCGCCGGCTCGGCCCGCGCTTCCAGCAGGTCATGAGCGGAATCAGCGGCCTGGTGCTCCTTGGGTTCGGGGCGCGGCTCGCCGTCAGCGTGCCACCACGTCCGGAATAACCGATCCTTCGTCTTTGTCGCTACCCGTCGGGCCGTCAGCCCGGATCCGACGACGATGAGAGCAGAGGACGGTATACCAGCGTGCCGGAATCGCGACGCGACCTCCAGGAGTCCGACACGGCCATCCTCCGGCCCGCCCGCCCCGTCCGATCCGCCCGCGTCATCGCGCCGCTGCTGGCCGCGGGGCTCACGTACGCCACCTCGCAGACCAGCATCGTCCCCGCCCTCCCCCACATCCAGCGGGCGATGGACGCCTCGCCCGCGGAGGGGGCGTGGGTGATCACCGGCTTCTTCGTCTCCTCCGCGGCGCTCACCGTCATCGCCGGACGGCTCGGGGACATGTTCGGAAAGCGCCGGGCGCTGCTGACCATCCTCGGCCTCTTCGGCCTCGGTGCCCTGGTGTGCGCTCTGGCCACCTCCGTGACCATGGTGATCGCCGGACGCATCGTCATGGGCGCGGCCGGCGGCGTGTTTCCGCTCGCGTACTCCCTGCTCAGCGACCAGCTTCCACGGGATCGGGCGGCCTTCGGCATGGGCCTGATCAGCTCAGCGTTCGGCCTCGGCGGGGCGCTCGGCATGCCAACAGGCGGGCTGATCACCGACCGCTTCGGCCATGGCGGCCTGTTCTGGGGGACGGTGCTGCTGACCTGCCTCTCCCTGATCACGGTCGCCGTGCTGGTACCGGAGGACAAGGTGCGCACCCGCGGGCACGTGGACTGGTCGGGAGCCATCCTCATCGCGACAGGTCTGGGTGCGCCGCTCACCGCGATCAGCCGCGGGCCGGACTGGGGTTGGGACTCGCCCATGACCATCGGCCTGCTGATCGTCGGGGCGGTCGCGCTCGCCGCGCTGTTCCAGGTGGAACGGCGCTCGGCGCACCCGCTCATCCATCTCGGCGAGATGGCGCTGCGCAACGTCTGGATCGCGAACGCCGTCGCGTTCCTGGTGACGTTCGGTCAGGGCATGTCGTTCCTGCTGGTCCCGCAGATCGCCCAGCTGCCCACCGCGAGCGACATCGGCCTGGGCGTCGGCGCGATGCAGGCCGGGCTGTTCATGCTCCCGGCCTCGCTGACCACCCTCCTGTTCGGGCCGGTGACCGGCGCGCTGATCCCGCGGTTCGGCCTGCGACTGCCGGTGATCGCGGGCTCGCTCACCACCGCCACCGGGCTGTTGGTGCTCGCGGCTCTCGCGGCCCACCCCATGGGGCTGCTGATCGGCTCCGGGATGATGGGTATCGGCGCCGGAATGACGTTCGCGGTGCTGCCGGTCCTGATCAACGACGCCGTGCCGCCGGCACGACGAGGCGCTGCCAACGGAGTGAACACCATCGTGCGCCACATCGCCATCGCGATCTCCGCGCAGGTGGCGGCCGTCGTACTGGTGATCTCCACACCCGCCGGCAGCCCGTACCCGGCCGGCTCGGCGTACGCGGCCGACTTCCTGCTCGGCGCGGTGGTGGGCGGGCTCGCCCTGCTGGTCGTGCCCGCGGTTCGGGCACGCGTTCCGATGAGTGGCCCATCCACCCGATAGGTCCGTATGAATGTGACACTCATCGGCTAAGCGGAGCTCGGTCAGGGACGGTCCGGCGGCGTTGCGGGTGGGTGGCTCTGCAGCCGCTCCAGCGCGATCCGCACCGCGGCGTCCAGCTGGGGATCGCGGTCCTCGGCCCAGTCGTCGGGCGTCATCTCGACCTCGACGTCGGGGTCGACGCCTCGGTTCTCCAGGCCCCACCCGTGGCCGTCGAACCAGGTGGCGTACCGGGGCACGGTGATGTACGTGCCCTCGACGAGCCGGTGGTAGTGGATGCCGATGACCCCTCCCCAGGTTCTGGTGCCGACCACCGTCCCCAGACCGAGGGCGCGGATAGCGGCGGCAAGGATGTCGCCGTCCGAGGCGGTGTGGTCGTCGGCCAAGACCACCACCTGGCCGCGTGGAGCGTCGGCCGGGTAGCTCACCGGGCGCCGGTGCCGCCCGACGTCCCAGGCGACCACCCGGCGGGCGAGCTTCTCCACGACCAGCTCGGATACGATCCCGCCGGAGTTACCCCGGATGTCGAGGACGAGCCCCGGATTGACGATCTCGACCCGCAGATCGCGATGGAACTGCGCCCAGCCGATACCTGTCATGTCCGGGATATGCAGGTAGCCGAGCCGCCCGTCGCTGCGCTCGCGAACCCTCGCCCGGCGGTCGTTCACCCAGGCCTGGTAGCGCAGCCGCCGATCGTTGAAGAGCGGCCTTACGACCACGCGCCGCACCGGCCGGCCGTCGCCCCCACCGTCACGGGGCGCGATGGTCAGCTCGACCAGCTTGTCCGCGGCACCGACCAGAAGCGGACCGGGTCCGGCATCGGGCTCGACCGGCCGGCCGTCCACGGCGAGGAGCGCGTCCCCCGGCATCACGCCCGCGCCGGGCGCTGCCAGCGGCGAGCGAGCGTACGGGTCGGAGGTCTCGGCGGGCAGCACCCGAGTCACCCGCCAGACCCCGTCGCCGTCGCGTTCCAGGTCGGCGCCGAGCAGCCCCATCCACCGATCGCCTCCGTGCGAGCCGGCCCCGGACACGTAGGCGTGCGAGGTACGCAGCTCGCCGAAGAGTTCCCAGAGCAGGTCGGCGAAGTCGTCAGGGGTCGTGATGCGGTCCAGCAGCGGCCGGTAGCGCGCGAGCGCGCCGTCCCAGTCGATCCCGGCCATGTCGCGAGTCCAGAAGTAGTCGCGGATCACCCGCCCGGCCTCGTCGTAGGCCTGCCCCCACTCGGCCACCGGATCGGCGGTGATGCGCAGCCGGGACAGATCGACGTCGAACGCCTTGTCCCCGGCCTCGCCCTCGGTGCCGCCGGTGGGAAGCACCCGCAGGTTGCCATCGCGGCTGATCACCATGTACTCGCCGTCGCCGCTGACCTCGACCCAGTCGAGGCCGTCCACGATCTCCTCGCAGCGGAGCTTGCCGAGGTCGTAGCGTTCCAGGGACGGCTTGGGCCGGGTGTCGCCGGGCTCGGAGCCGCTCTCGCCGAGCATGCCGGTCAACGGCATCCGCAGCCACACGACGCCGCCCTTGACCGGGTACAGCGAGGAGTACCGCGCCTCCTGGACGGGAAACGGCACCACGCGCGCCGCGATGCCGTCGAGGCCCACCGTTGCCGGCTCCTCCTCTGCGTCTCCTCCGTCGCCGCCCTCGGTGCCGGGCGGACGACCCTGCGGAGTCGGCGCGAACGGTGAGCGGGCGGAGTCGGTCAGCGGTACGAGGTACGGGCGGCACCCGAAGGGAAACGACAGGTCGAAGATGTGCGAGTCGTAGACCGGGTCGAAGCCCCGCCAGGACAAGAAGATCAGATGGGCGCCGTCCATGCTGAAGACAGGATCGGTGTCGATGAACCGGCCGTCGGTGACGTCCACGATCGTCACACCGTCGGCGCCCTCGTTGGCGGCGCCCTCGTTGGCGGCGCCCTCGTTGGCGGCGCCCTCGTTGGCGGCGGGATCGCCGGCGGGGGGATCGCCGGCGGCGGGGCCATCAATGCGGGCGAGCCGGATGTGCGACAGCGGCGCGTGCCCGGGCCCCGGATGCGACCAGGCGAGCCACGCCGAGTCGGGCGAGAAGCAAAGGCCGGTGACCGGGCCGTTGTCGCTGATGGCGAGCTCCTCGACCTCACCGGTCGCGACGTCGACGAGCAGCAGACGGCCGTCATGGGCCGCGACGGCCACTTTCTTGCCGTCGGGGGCGGCGACCAGGTCATCGACCCTGCCGAGGAGCCCCGCCGCCAGGCGGCGTGGCGATGCCGCCTGGTCGGTATCCGTCGTCGGGGCGATCTCCAGGGCGTCGTCGCCGTCGGCGCTGGTCACCCAGGCGACCTGACCGCTGTCTCCCAGGACGCGGGGCAGACGCGTCCGTACGCCCGGTGCCACCGCGAGCGCACGCGCCGGTCCGTCGCGATGGGTGATCCAGTGCACGCCGCCGCGAACCTCCACGGCGCTACCCCGGCCCGTCCTGTCGCACGACAGGTCGTCGACGCTCGGATACACGGGACTCGGATGGCGACCTGTCCGCGGTCCGCCGGGCCGCACGTCGAGACGGTACGGCGTCGCGTCGAGGCCGTCCAGAAGCCACAGTTCCCCCGCCCGTCCGTAGATCACCCGGTCCCCGTCGGTGCTGGCGTGCCGCACGTAGAAGGATTCCGGATGATCCGCGTGCCGACGCAGGTCCGAGCCGTCTGGCCGGCACGAGTAGAGGTGCGCGACGTCCTCGTGGTCGGAGAGGAACGCCAGCCGGTCGCCGACCCACAGAGGGCAGTCGAGGTTGCCGTCGAGGTCCGCGAGAATCCGGACGAACCCGTCGCCGTGGTTGACCCACAACCGGCCCATCCCCCCGCCCCGGTAGCCCTTCCAGCGGGCGGGTTCCTGGGCGGCGACGGTGACGATCAGCACGGCCCCATCCGGCCCGATGGCAGCGCCGCCGACCGGCCCCCACCCCATGGACCGGGCGGGCTCGCCGTCGACCGGCACCGCGTACGCGTGGGTGTAGTGGGAAAACGGCTGACGCCACGAGCTGAGGGCGAGCACGGCGCCGTCCGGCGTCCAGCCGCACACCCGGGTGTCCGGGCTGCCCCAGTACGTGAGCCGCCTGCTCTCCCCGCCGTCGGCAGGAGCGACGTGGACCTCGGGATCGGCGTCCCGGCGACTCGTCCACGCCACCCAGCGTCCGTCCGGCGAGAACCGCGGATGCGTAACCGGTACGCCGTCGGCGGACAGCCTCCAGCCGCGGCCGCCGGCGATCGGCGCTATCCATACGTCGTCCTCGGCCACGAAGGTCAGCAGATCGCCGTGCAGGTGCGGGTACCGCAGATAACCGGAAGCCGTCACGACGTCACATGCTAGGAACCCTTCGCGATGCGCGGCGTACCTCGGCCATGACACTGGCCGTGATCTTGCAGAAATTTCAACCTGCAGGTTGAAATTTCTGCAAGATCACGGCCAAAAGAGGGGTGGTCAACCCAGAGTTGACGAGGAGTTTCCGTCAACTTACAGTTGACGCATGACTGAACCGCCGGCTCGACTCGACGACCTGATCAACTACGTCAAGACCCAGCACCCGGACGGCGACGCGCTGGCGCACCTGTCCGACGCCGTGCTGGTCTCCGAACACCTCGGCGAGCTGGCCGACCACCTCATCGGCCATTTCGTCGACCAGGCCCGGAGGGCGGGAGCCTCCTGGACCGAGATCGGCCAGAGCATGGGCGTGACCAAGCAGGCGGCCCAGAAGCGCTTCGTACCGAAGATGTCGGACGAAGGCGAGGTGCTGGACGCGGGCGTGTTCAACCGGTTCACCGACCGGGCACGACATGTGACCGTGCAGTCCCAGGAGGAAGCACGCCGGGCCAAGCACAGCTACATCGGCACCGAGCACATCGTCCTGGGCCTCCTGCACGAGCCGGAAGGCCTGGCCGCCAAGGCGATCGAGGCCCTGGGCGTGTCTCTGGAGACGGTCCGCGAGACCGTCACGTCGGCCTTCGGTCCGGCCTGCGACCCCATCCCGGACCACATCCCGTTCACGCCACGGTCCAAGAAGGTGCTGGAGCTGGCCATCCGGGAGGCGCTGCGGTTCGGCCACAACTACGTCGGCACCGAGCACATCCTGTTGGGGGTACTCCGCGAGGAGAAGGGCGTCGGCGGCAAGGCGCTGATCGAACTGGGCGTCACCAGGGACCGGGCCGAGGAGTGGATCACCGCCGCCCTGGCCGACATCCAGCGTAGGGCGAGCGGCTGACCCGGCGTGCTTCGGCCATCTCTCTTGGTCGTGACCAAGAGAGGAGAGGAAAAGCCGTGTCAGGCGGTGCCGAGGGCCACCGTCGGGGAGACACGGGCGGCCCGTACCGCCGGGTAGAGGCCGGCGACCGAGCCGACGAGCAGCGTCGCGGCGATCGCGGCGGCGAACACCCACCAATGCAGCGCTATCGGCAGCCCCTGGGCGGTGGCGTAGGCGACGGTAGCTGCCGCACCGAGCACACCCCCCGCGATCCCGCCGATGAGGGACAGCACCAGCGATTCGGCAAGGAACTGGGTACGGATCTGCCCCCGGGTGGCGCCCAACGAGCGACGCAGGCCGATCTCGTGACGCCGCTCCAGCACCGAGATGATCATGGTGTTCGCCACGCCGACGCCCCCGACGAGGAGCGCGACGGCGCCGAGGCCGAGGAAGAGGTTGGTGAAGGTGCCTTCGGCGGCGGCGCGGGCCGCGAGCGCGTCTGAGGGCCTGCTGACCTCGACCTCCTCCGGGTGTTCCGGGTTGACGGTACGGGGCAGCACGCTGCGGACGTCCTCGACCGACTCGGGCGCCGAGCGCTCGTAGACGGTGGTGGGCGCGCCGTCGAAGCCAAGGTAGGTCGCCGCCGCCTCCCAGCCGAGAAGGGCCGAGCGTTCGATCTCCGGGGCGAGCGGGGCCGGGCCGAGAATGCCGATCACCGTGAACCACCGGTCGTCGATCCACACCTGGGTGCCGGGCTCGACGACCCCGAGCCGTTCGGCGGCGACCGACCCGAGGACTACCGCCGGGTATCGGGACGTGGCGTCGTTGAGCCAGGCCCCTCGGTCGACGGCGACGTCCAGGGTCGTGAGCAGGTCGTCGGTGGCAGCGGCCACGGCTATGCCGCTGGTCTCCTCCTCGGGGATCATGTCGGTACGGCGGACGGTGGCGTCGAGTTCGCCGGTGGCCCCCACGTTCCGCACGGGCTCGATCGCGGCGGCCATCTCGACTGCCGTCTCCGGCAGGGTGGCGTCCTCTCCGAACAGGGTGCTGCCGGGGCTCACGGTGAGCATGTTGGTGCCGAGCCGGTCGAGCTGGTTGAGCAGGTCGGCCCGATTGGATTCGGAGATGCCCAGGACGGAGACCATGGTGGCGATGCCGATCGCGATACCCAGCGCGGAGAGCACTATCCGGGTCGGCCGGGTACGCAGGCCCGTCGCCCCGACGCGCAGGGTCTCCCGGGGGCCGAGGCGGGCAGGGGTGAACTTCATCGACGGAAACCTCCGGCCGCTTCCGGTACCTCGTCGGCGATGATCTGTCCGTCGCGCACGCGGACGCGCCGGGGCGCGGCGGAGGCGCCGTCGGTGTCGTGGGTGATGATCAAGACGGTGGTGCCCGTCGCGTTGAGCTCGTACAGCAGCCGGAGAATCCCGTCGCCCGCTGCGGTGTCGACGTTGCCGGTCGGCTCGTCGGCGAGCAGGATGCGGGGCTCGCCGACGACGGCCCGGGCGATCGCCACCCGCTGCCGTTCTCCCCCGGACAGCTGGTTGGGTCGGTGCCGAAGCCGGTGACCCAGCCCGACCCGTTCCAGCGCGTCGGCGGCCCGCTTGCGCCGATCACGCAGGCCGACGCCGCCGTAGAGCAACCCGTCCGCGACGTTGTCGAGCGCGCTGACGCCATGGGCAAGGTGGAACTGCTGGAACACGAACCCGATCAGCTGGGCGCGAAGGGCCGACAGCTCACGGTCGGTGAGCTCCCCGGTGTCGTGGTCGGCGATCCGCACAGTCCCCCTGGTGGGGCGGTCGAGCGTGCCGACGATGTGCAGCAGCGTCGACTTGCCCGAGCCGGACGGCCCCACTATCGCGAGCAACTCGCCGTCCAGGACCCGCAGCGACACCTCCCGCAGCGCTGTCACGCCGCCGGGGTAGTCCTTGCCTACCTCGTCGAGCTCCACCACGTAGCTCATGACGGCGGCACCCCCACGGCGTCGCCCTCGGCCAGCCCCTGGCCGGAGACCTCCACGCGTCCCTCGGCGAACAGCCCGACCTCGACCGGGACGATCCGCACGTTCTGCCCCCGCACCAGCTGGACCCCGTAGCCGCCCTCGCGCAGTCCGAGCAGCGCCTCCACCGGCACGGACAGGACGTCCTTCCGGTGCTCGCTCTCCATGTCGACGCTGACCGGCGCCTGGTCGAAGGCCTTGGCCTTCTTCGGCTCGTCGAGGGCGACGGTTACCTCGATGGTGGACTCCTCCGACGATGATCCCTCGTCCGATGATCCGCCGGATTCGCCGGAGTCCTCGGCGGTCGCCACGCTTCCGACCTCGACGATCTTCCCGTCGACCGTCTCACCGTCGGGCAGCTCGACGCTGACCTTCGCGCCCTTGCGGGCGAGATCCTGATCGTCGGTGTCCAGGTCGACGTCCACCTTCCGCTCGGTGCCGGTCACCGTCAACGCCGGCGCGCCCGGCCGGGCGGGTGCGCCCTCGGAGATCTGGGTGTCGGCGATGCGCACCGCACCCGAGGCGAAGATGACCTGGCTGGGGTCCACCCTTCCGGTCTCCGGCAGGCCACGGTCGTCCTGCCAATCCTCGACGGCGTCGGCGGTGACCGGGGTGAACTCCTCGTCGACGGTGAGGTCATCGCCGTAGCCCAAGGCCTTCAGGTTGCGCTCCAGCTGTTCGACGTCGTTGCCGTTGTCCACTCCCTCCGCCAGCGGCCGATACATCGGCATCGACCCGTACATCAGCGTGACCGGGTCGCCGTTCACCTTGTACAGCGTCTCGCCGCGCTCGACCGTCGCGCCGTCGGGCCTGGTCCAGGTCACCGTCCCGGACGCGCCGTTGTTCAGCTGCCACTCGTCGCCGTAGCCGAGCGTGCCGTCGACGGTCTCGGTGTCGACGAGGTCGCCGCGGGTCACCGTGGCGGTGGCCTTCGGCAGGGCCGAGCCGGTCGGTTCCGGCTCGGCCCCGCCGACCTGGCCCAAGGCAAGGTCCGCCGCGCCCGTCGCGGCGGTTACCGCACCCGCCGCGACGGCCACCGCGGCCACCGACGTGAACAGGATCAGACGCCGGCGCCTCATTGGCCCCCCTGCCTGCCGGGCGCGTACTTGGAGCACTCCTCCATCGCCCTCTTGAACTCAGGCGATTCCGCCTGGTCTTTGGGTACTCGCATCCGTATCCCGCCGCCCTCCGGGTCGGGCATGTCGATGCCGTGGTCGCGCATGCACTGGGCGTACTTCAGCATCTGGTCCTGCATCTCCTGCGGGTCCCCGGTGGGGGCGGGCAGGTACTCCTGACAGGCCGCACGGGCCTCCTCCATCTCCTCCGGAGAGGTGTCGGAGCCCGGAGTCATCCTTATGAGCCCGGGGTTGTCACCCGGCTTGGGGTCGGGCATGTCCACGCCGTGCTCCCGCATGCACTGGGCGAACCGCACGGCCTGGTCGTCGGGGTTGGCCGACGCCGACGACTTGGCGGTCCCTTCCCCGGCGGAGGCGACGCCGCCGTCCTCCGACGAGCCGCCGCAGGCGGTCATCGTGAGCATCGCGGCCGCGACGAGGGCGGCGCTCAGCATGGTCAGCTGCCCGCCCGGCCTCGATGCCCGGTATCGAGTGAGCATGGTTTCTCCTGGGGTTGCCGGAAATCGACAGGCCCCAGCATCGGGAAGCGGCGCTGTGACGACGCTGAGAGCGGCTGAGGGCGCTCTCAGCTTGCTTCGTGGCCTCGAGTGGCGGCGGACGGCAGCCAGACCGTGGCGCACAGGCCGGGTCCGGCGTCGGCCAGGGCCACCCGGCCGCGGTAGCGGGACACGGTCTCGGCGACGATCGCCAGGCCCAGCCCCGCGCCGCCGGCGTCTTGGTCCCGGGCGTCGTCGAGCCGGGTGAACCGCTCGAATACCCGCTCCCGATCTTCCGCCGGGATGCCGGGCCCGTCGTCGATCACCGTGAGCACCGCCCAGCCGGGCTCGGCGCGGACGCCGACGACGACCCGGCTCGCCGCGTGCCGTACCGCGTTGGCCACCAGATTCGTCAGTACCCGGTCGACCTCGTCGGGCGAGGCCACCGCCCGCGTCTCCGGGTCCCCGACGTCGACGGCCACCGAGACCCCCGCGGCGTCGAAACGCTCCGCCACCGTCGCCGCGAGGGGGCCGAGGTCGGCCGGACCTACCTCGCCCGGACCGGCCGGGGACGTGGCGTCCAGCCTGGCCAACGCCAACAGATCCTCGCTGAGCCGGGTCAGCCGCTGTACGTCCACCAGGACATCCCGACCCGTTTTCGACCAGTCCTGTCCCTCCGGGTGCGCCAGGGCCACCTCCAGCTGGGCGCGGACGCTGGCCAGCGGGCTGCGCAGCTCGTGCGCGGCATCGGCGGTGAACGACCGCTGACGGGCGCTCGCCGCCGCCAGCCGGTCCAGCATGTCGTTGAGCGTCAGGGCAAGATCGTGGATCTCGTCGCGCGCGTCGGCCACCGGCAGCCGCCGCCTCTGCGCGCCGTCGGCGATCGCCTGGGCACCGCGCCGCAACGCGGTGACCGGACGCAACGCGAACCCGACGGCCACCCATACGGTGCCGGCGAGCAACGCGACGGCGACCGGCCCGCCGATCAGCATCCAGTTACGTCGGTCCTCGACGCTGCGCAGGATGTCCTCCACCGGAACCGCCGATAGCAAGGTCAGCGGCCGCCCGTTCTGATCGGTGGCGGCGCGGCCGACCACCAGCATCCGGCCAGCGGTGCCCGTCTCGACGATGAAGACATCCCCCTCGTCCCGAGCCCGCCGCGCCTCCTCGGGATCGAGCAGGGCGCCCAGGCTCTGGGCGCTGAGGGAGCCGGTGACCAGCCGGCCGTCGGCGTCCAGGACCTGCATCGGCTGACCGAACACATCCGGCAGCGTGGGTGCCGTCCCGGGGACGCCGGGCGCCGTCCGAAAGGCCATATTCGGCGCCCGCGTGGCTATCTTGATGTCGCCGCGCACCCGCTCGCGTGCCGTCTGCTCCGCGGCCGCCAACGTGGCCCGGCCCGTCGCGTCCACGGTCACGAAACCGATCAGTGCGATCACGGCCGCGAGCGGCAGCACTGTCACCAGCATCAGCCGGGCCCGCAGGCTCCGGTGCCGCCACCAGCGGCGCAACCCGCCAAGGGGCCTGCCAAGGGGCCGCAGGTTATGGGGTCTCCCGCTAGCCGCCATCGGCGGCCAGCCGGTACCCAGCGCCGCGGACCATCTGCACCGCGGCACGGCCGAACGGAACGTCGATCTTGCGGCGCAAGTAACCCACGTACACCTCCACCACGTTAGGGTCCCCCTCGTAGTGGGCATCCCAGACGTGCCGCAGGATCTCGGTCTTCGACACCACCTCGCCGCGGCGCCTGAGCAGAAACTCCAGCAGCGCGAACTCACGCGGGGTCAGCGAGACCGAAGTCCCGGCCCGGGTCACCTCCCGCTGGGCCGGATCCAGCCGCAGATCCCCCGCCTCCAGCACCGCCGGGCGCGGCGCGGCCCCGCGGCGCAGCAGCGCCCGCAGCCGGGCGACGAGTACGACATAGGAAAACGGCTTGGTCAGGTAGTCGTCGGCGCCGAGATCCAGACCGTCCGCCTGGTCGTACTCCCCATCCTTGGCCGACAGCATCAGGATCGGCGCCCAGATCCCGGCGGCCCGCAGCCGTTTACACACCTCGTAGCCGTTGACCTTCGGCAACATGATGTCGAGGACTATCGCGTCGAACGCGCCCTCACGCGCGCGGTGCAGGCCGTCCTCCCCGTCGAAGGCAAGCTCGACCGTGAAGCCCTCGGCCTCCAAGCCACGCCGGACCGCCGCCGCCATCCGCCGCTCGTCGTCCACCACCAGCACGCGCACCTGGGCACGCCTCCCTTCCACCCTCCAGCCTGCCCAGACAAGCCTGAGAATTGGCTGAGAAGTCTCGGATGTTAGTTTCGTGCTCGGATGTCAGGTGCCCCTGACTCGCTGCGGATCGAAGCAAGGACGCTCGGCCGCCGGGACCCGACCGGTCCAGTCGTGGCGACAGCGGAGGTTTGGATGCGCAACGAAACACTGGAGAGCCTCGTGCTCGGTGACGTCCTCCGGACGCGGGCCGAAACCCACCGCGCGGAGACCTTCCTGAAGTTCCGAGAGGGCGAGATCACCTACGGCGAGGTCGACGCGATGGCCGACCGGATCGCCCAGGGGTTGGCCGCCTCCGGGGTACGCCCCGGCGAGCACGTCGGGGTGATGCTTCCCAACTGCGCCGACTTCGTCTACGTGATCTTCGCGCTGGCCCGGCTGGGCGCCGTCGCCGTGCCGATCAACATCGCCTACCGCAGCGAGTTGCTCCGCCACGTCCTTGCCAGCTCGGACACCTCGACGCTGATCATCGACGGCCCCTACGCCGACCGGCTGCCGGAGCTGGCCGAAGGGCTGCCTCGCCTGGGCCGGGTGCTGGTCCGTACCGACGGGACCTCCGAGGTGTCGCTGGACCGGCTGGGTAAGCCGGCGGCCCCCATGTCCAGCCTGCTGGATCACGGCGACGACGCTCCCCGGGTCGACGTCGGCTTCGCGGACCTGCAGGCCATCATGTACACCTCCGGAACGACAGGCCCATCCAAGGGGGCGATGGTCCCGCACGCCCTGGCGCTGACCTGCGCCCTGGACTCGCTCGACTTCCTGGACCGGTGGGGCAAGACGATCTACTGCCCACTCCCGCTGTTCCACGCCGCCGGGCTGTGGGACGGGATGATGTCGGCGCTGCTGTCCGGGGGGTCCATCGCCGTCGTCGAGCGGTTCAGCGCCTCCCGGTTCTGGGACGACGTACGCCGCTTCGACGCCCAGATCGCGATGAGCGTGTTCTCGATGATCCCGATCCTGCTCAACCAGCCGCCCACGGACCGTGACAAGGATCACCCGCTGGAGACGTTCTACATGGGCAAGTCGGCCCTGGACGAGCCGCTGCGGGAGCGGTTCGGGGTCCGGTCCGTGGAAACGTACACCAGCACCGAGGTCGGCATCGCCACCGCCAGCCCGTACGGCGAGTGGCGGCTGGGTTCCTGCGGCCAGGCCCACGAAGAGCGGTTCTCCGTCGCCGTCGTCGACGAGTGGGATCGCGAGGTGGGCCCGGGGGAGCCGGGCGAGCTGGTGGTGCGGCCGAAGCAGCCCTTCGTGATCACCACCGGGTATTACGGTTCCCCCGAGGCGACCGCCGACTGCTTCCGCAACATGTGGTTCCACACCGGTGACAGAGTGTGGCGGGACGAGGACGGGTACTTCTACTTCCTGGACCGAATGAAGGACGCGATCCGCCGGCGGGGCGAGAACATCTCCGCCTTCGACCTGGAGTGCGAGGTGAACCTGCACCCCGACGTGCTCGAGTGCGCCGCCATCGGCGTCCCCTCGGAGCTCGAGGACGAGGACATCAAGCTGGCGGTCGTTCGGCAGCCGGGCGCCGCCCTGGCGGCCCCCGAGCTGGTGGCATTCTGCGAGGAACGGTTGCCCCGGTCCATGGTCCCCCGGTACGTCGAGTTCGTCGACGCGCTGCCCCGTACACCTACCGACAAGATCGCCAAGTACCAGCTGCGGGCCGCCGGTAACCGCGGGATCACCCCTACCACCTGGGACAGGGAGGAGGCGGCGAGCGTATGAACTGGGAAGACACACCCCAGGAGGCTGCGTTCCGGGACGAGGTGCGTGCCTTCATCCGCGACAGCTTCCCGTCCGAGTACCGGCCCGACCCCGAGGCCCAGCAGAGCCTCGAGCCGGAGGACGTCTGGGGGTACGAGTGGCCCGTCGACCGGGTCTCCGAGGACCAGGTGCGCCGGGAGGGCGCCCGGAAGTGGGCGGCCGCCCTGGCCGAGCGCGGGTGGATCGCGCCTCGCTGGCCCGCCGAGTACGGCGGCGCCGGGCTGTCCGCCACCGAGGAGTTCATCCTCCAGGAGGAGATGATGCGGGCCCGGGTGCCGACGGTGAACGGGATCGGCGCCTTCCTGCTGGGCCCGACCCTGCTCAAGCACGGCACGGACGAGCAGCGGGCCGAGCACCTGCCCAGGATCGCCCGGGGCGAGGCGACCTGGGCCCAGGGCTTCTCCGAGCCGGGCGCCGGCTCGGACCTGGCGTCGCTGCGGACGCGGGCCGTCCGCGACGGCGACACCTACGTGGTCAACGGGCAGAAGGTGTGGACGTCCCTCGGGCAGTACGCGGACTGGCTGTTCGTGCTCGTCCGCACCGACCCGGACGCCGAGAAGCCGCACCGGGGCATCACCTTCCTGCTGGTGGACGCCACGACACCCGGCGTCACCATCCGCCCGATCGAGGACATCCGGGGCGCTGCGCCGTTCGCCGAGATCTTCTTCGAAGACGTACGGGTGCCGGTCGCGAACCGGCTGGGCGAGGAGAACCGGGGCTGGTACGTGGCCATGACGGCGCTCAGCTTCGAGCGGGCCGGCATCGGCGCCACCGTCAAGTACGAGCAGGCCCTCTCGGAGCTGGTCGGCTACCTGCGCTCGGAGGAGGGCAAGGGCTTCCTCCGGGAGGACTGGGGGACGTCGGTTCGGGGGGAGATCGCCCGGCGGTACACGGAGATCCGGGTGCTCTACAACCTGGCCCGCCTCACGGTCTCCAAGCAGGCGGCGGGCGAGGTGCCCGGCTACGAGGCGTCGGTCAACCAGCTCTTCAGCGCGGAGCTGCACCAGCGGCTGGCCCGTACCGGCGCCAAGGCCTTCGGCCAGTACGGCAACCTGTGGGGGCGCCGGGACGCGCCGCTGAACGCCGCCTTCACCCATCTCTGCCTCGACTCGGTTGCCGCCACCTTCCTGGGCGGCACCTCGGAGATCCAGCGCAACGTCATCGCCACCCGGGGGTTGAACCTGCCCCGGGGCTGACCGCACACAAACCGACCGCCGAGATCACGGATCCGCTGGAGGACGAGTACATGTACGAGACCCTGGACGTGAAGATCGAGGAGCGGGTGGCCTGGCTCACGCTGAACCGGCCCGACAAGCTCAACGCGCTCACCCCGACCACGATGACCGAGCTCCGCCACTTCTTCACCGAGGTGGACGACGACGAGGACGTCTGCGTAGTGGTGCTGCGTGGCGCGGGAGAGCGGGCCTTCTCCGCAGGGATGGACCTCGACTGGTCCGAACAGCTGACCAAGAAGGACCGGATCGAGCAGGGCCGGCTGGGCGAGAAGACCTTCGCCATGATGGAGCGGCTGTCCATCCCGGTCATCGCGGCCGTGCACGGCTACGCGGTGGGCGGCGGGCTCGAGCTGGCCCTGGCCGCCGACTTCATCGTCTGCTCCGAGAACGCCAGGATGGGCCTCGTCGAGATCACCCTGTCCGCCCGTCCGCCGTACCAGCCGAAGTTCATGGAGGGCGGCGAGGACCCCGACCAGCCGGAGTTCGGCGGGTCGGCACCCGGCTGGGGCGGCGTGAAGCGCCTGCCCCAGCGCATCGGCAAGGCCAGGGCCAAGGAGTTGCTGTTCACCGGTATCCGGCTGGACGCCGGGCGGGCGCTGCAGCTCGGCCTGGTCAACGACGTGTACCCGGCCGACGAGTTCGACAAGCGGGTGGGCGCGCTGGCCGAGCGGATCGCGGCGATGAACCGCTACAACCTGCGCCTCGTCAAGGAGCTGGTGACCAACGGGTACGACTGGATCGAGCCGCACCCGAGCTAGGAGGACGCCCCATGCAGATCTACCGGATCGACCACATCGGCCAGGCGACGCCCGAGCTCGAGCCGCAGGTGGAGCGGCTGGAGCGGCTGTTCGGGTTCCGACGTACGCACAGCTGGGACAACCCGGGCGAGGGATGCCGGGGGGCCCGGCTGGTCGTGCCCGGCAGCTGGGGCCAGGCGTGGGAAGTGCTGGCGCCGTCCGGCGAGGACTCGGCCATCCAGGCGTTCATCGACGGCCAGGGCGGCCGCCCGGGGCTGCGGCACGTCGCCGCCGAGGTCCCCGACCTGGAGACCGCCCTCTCCGAGCTGGACGGCCGCGGGATCAAACCCACAAGGAGCGCCGCCGGCCGATGGGCCGAGGTTTCGCTTTCCCCGCCGGAGCACGGACCGGGCGTGCTGTTCCGGCTCAGCGGTCCCGGTGGGGTCGCGAGCTGCGGGGGCGACGCGAGCGTCCCGGCGGCGGACGGCGGCGCCCGGGACGAGCCCTCGCTCGGCATCGTCGCCCTCGACCACGTGTGTCAGGCGTTCCCCGACCGTGACGAGCTCGCCCGCTGGTACGAGAGCGTCGCCGGCTTCGTCCAGGTGTGGCGTACGCCCATCGACGAGCACCCCGACATGGCCGACCTGGTGATGAACGTCCCCGGATCGGCCATCTGCTGGGAGATCATCATGCCGCGCGGCGAGGACTCCTTCATCGAGCGGTTCTGGAACCGCAGCGGGGCGGCCGCCCACCACATCACCTTCGAGGTGGCCGACTGGGAGCGGGCGATGCAGGCGTGCGAGCACCACGAGACGCCTACGTTTGGCGAGAACGAGGGCAGCACCGACGGCGCCGCCTGGCGGGACGCCTTCATCCACCCCAAGCACACCGGCGGTGTGCTGGTCCAGCTCTTCTGGGAGGAGCGCCCCGGCGTGTGGGTCCGTTCCGACAAAATCCCGCCGCCGCGCTGAGTCGGAGGAACCATGGACCTGACCCTCACCGAGGACCAGGAACTGATCCAGAACACCGCCCGTGAAGTCCTGGAGTCCCGGGGCGCGACGGCCAACGCGCGGGCGATGGAGGCCGATCCGGCCGGCTACTCGGCCGGGCTGTGGAAGGAGATGGTCGAGCTCGGCTGGATGGGGTTGGCCCTCCCCGAGTCGTACGGCGGCATCGGGGCCGGCTTCCTCGAGGTGTGCCTCGTGATCGAGGAGCTGGGCCGCTTCCAGGTGCCGAGCCCGTTCCTGCCCACAGTGGTGTGCTGTGGGCTGCCCATCGCCCGATTCAGCACCGAGGCGCAGAAGGCGGCGTGGCTCGAGGCCATCACCCGCGGGCGGGTGATGAGCTACGCCGGCGTCGCCCCCCGTCCGGGGTCCGACATCGTCGCGGCCGAGACCGACGAGGGGTTCGTGCTGGACGGGACGGCACCCTTCGTCCCGTACGCGGACGCCGCCGAGGACCTGCTGGTCGTCGCCCGCCCGCCGGACGGCGGGCCCGAGGAACTCACAGCGCTCCTGGTGGACGCCGCCTCGCCGGGAATCACCCGGGAGCCGCTGGAGGTGATCGGCATCGACCGCCAGTGCCGGGTCGGCTTCGAGGGCGTGACCGTTCCCGGCGACCGCGTGCTCGGCGGCGCCGACGCCGCCGGCCGGGGCCAGCCGGCGGCCGAGGCGATCGCGGCCCTCGGCGCCGCCGCCACCTGTGCCGAGATGGTCGGCGGCGCCCAGCGGGTCCTCGACATGACGCTCGAGTACGCGGCCCAGCGGGAACAGTTCGGCCGGCCCGTCGGCAGCTTCCAGGCGGTACAGCACCACTGCGCCAACATGGCCATGGACGTGCTGAGCTCCCGATTCATCGCCTACGAGGCGATCTGGCGGCTGTCGGAGGATCTCGACGCGGCAGAGACACCGATGGCCGTGTCCATGGCCAAGGCCTGGGTGAGCGAGGCCTACGGACGGGTCTGCTCCCTCGGCCACCAGGTCCACGGGGCGATCGGTTACACCCGGGAACACGACCTGCACTTCTATTACCGGCACGCGATGGCCTCGGCGCTCACCTTCGGGGACGGCGACTTCCACTGGGACCGCGTCGCGGGCCACCTCGGCCTCCCGCTCCCCTGACGCACAGCGCCGCAGGCCTCGTCTTCCCCCGGGGGCTTGGCCCGCGGGGAAGGCCGAGATCTTGCCCCATCGTGTATCGGCTGACGCACGGCCGGTGACGCGAGCTCTATGCGCTCAGGGAGGATACTATCTCCGATGTTACTATCATGAACGATAGTATCCTGCTTGAGGTCGGTGAGCGAATCGTATGGCTGCGTTTGTTGGACGTGAACGTGAGCTCGCGATGCTTGACCGGATGCTGCGCCGAGTCGAGGCCGGCGGGCGGGCCGGGCGTCCCGGTCGGGCGGTTCTGATGCGCGGTCGTCGGCGCGTCGGCAAGTCGCGGCTCGCCGAGGAGTTCGTTGAACGCGCGAGCGTGCCATACCTGTTCTTCACCGCGTCCGCACAACCGAGCACCGAGGCAGATCTGAGACTATTCACCGAGGCGGCCGCGAGTTCGGACTTGCCGGGAGCGGGTCTGTTCCGTGACCAGACGCCTGGATCCTGGGACGCGGCGCTACGCCTACTGGCAGAGGCGCTGCCAGAGGATCGGCCGTGCGTCGTGATCCTCGACGAGATGCCGTATCTCGTCGCAAACGACCGCGGCTTCGAGGGGACGCTGCAGAAGCTGTTCGATCGCGAGTTGTCTCGCCGGCCGGTGTTGCTGCTGTGCATCGGCTCGGACCTGGCGATGATGGAGGCGCTGAACGACTACGGTCGGCCCTTCCATCAGCGTGCCACCGAAATGGTGATCCCGCCGCTCAGCCCGGCCGACGTGGCCGCCATGCTCGACCTGCGGCCTGCCGAGGCGATCGACGCCCATCTGATTACCGGGGGTCTGCCGCTGATCCTGGATGAGTGGCCCGCTGGCGCTTCGGTCAACGGCTACCTGGCCGAGGCCCTTGCCGATCCGACCTCAGCGCTGCTGGTGAGCGCCGAACGTGCGCTCGCCGCCGAATTCCCGGTCGAGGCACAAGCCCGGCGGGTACTTGGCGCGATCGGGTACGGGGAACGGACATTCTCGCTGATCGGGCGGGCTGCGGGTGGGCTACAGCAAGCCTCGCTGAACCGTGCCCTCCAGTTGCTTCTCGCGAAACGCCTGATCGAGGCCGCCACACCACTTTCCACCCGGCCCTCTCGAGAGACCAGGTACGTGGTCGCCGGCCCTTACCTGCGGTTCTGGCTGACGTTCCTCGGCCCGTACCTCGACGAGGTCGAAAGAGGCCGCGGGGATCTGGTGCTCGCCAGGATCGAGTCCTCGTGGACCAGCTGGCGGGGGCGCGCGATAGAGCCCGTGATCAGAGAATCATTGCGCCGCTTGCCCGAGGGGATTCTGCCGGAGGGTACGAAAGCGATCGGCGGCTACTGGACTCGCACCAATACCCCGGAGATCGACATCGTCGGTGCGGACCGGGAACCGATCGCGAAGCACATCACCATGGTCGGATCCATCAAGTGGCTGGAAAACCGCGAGTTCGACCCGCACGATCTCGCCGAACTCGTTATCCAGCGGTCCCAGCTTCCCGGCGCTGATAACTCCACCCCGCTGCTCGCGGTTTCCCGCGGCGGAATCACGACGGCCGGCGTCGCCGCGATCGGTCCGGATGACCTGCTGGCCGCCTGGCGAAACGTTCCGACGCCCACCCCAGGAGAACGTCTGTAGACGTCTGGCCTGGCAGATGAAGTAGCGTCAAAGGCGTGGGTACCAGGCTGATCCTCGTCGAAGCGGAACGCGACAACGCCCAGGCCGACCTGTCTGATCTGGTGCTCGTCCTGGCCAGGACCGCCGCCGACAACGGGCACCGCATGTCGCTCGACGATGTGATTCGAGCATTTGGCCACACCCGGGACTCACTGGCCGAGTTGACTGACGACTGACGACGCGCCCGGCGAGCGGTTCCGGTTCACGCGTTGGCGACTTGTTCGATCACCACCAGAGGTTCGTCCATCGCTACCGGCTGGCCGGGCTTGACGTACACCTCGCCGATCTTGCCGTCGATGGTCGCGGCCACCGAGTGCTCCATCTTCATTGCCTCGACGACCGCCACGGGGGTGCCGGCGGCGACCCGGTCGCCCGGGTTGACGTGCACCGCCAGTACGGTGCCGGGCATCGGGCTGCGTACCGTGTCCCCGGCGTCGCCCCCGGACCGCAGGTGACCCGCGGCGGCGAGCGGCTCCTCCTCCCGCAGCGCCCAGGTGTGCCCGTCCGCGGCCAGCCAGGCAACGGAGCCGTCCCGGACACACACGTACGTCCGCGCCGCCCCGCCGTAGCGCACGGCCAGCCCGTCGGGCGTGCGGCGGGCCGCGGCGGGCACCGGGTCCCCGTCGGCGACGCTCACCTCGGCCGCGTGTGCCCGGCCGCGGACCCGTACGCCCACCGGATCCTCGCCGGCGGCCTGGATACGCCACAAAGTCCAGGCGGGGCCGGTGACCCGCCAGCCGTCCGGTACCGCGAACCGGTCGGCGACCGGCCCGGCCGGCTCCAGGTCCAGGTGCCTGTCCAGCGCGGCCGCCGCGTACACCTCGGCCGGGACCTCGCCGCCGACGAGCTCCGCCAGCGCGCGCTCCACCAGGCCGGTGTCGAGCCGGCCCGCGGCCACCTCGGGGTGGACGAGCAGCGCCCGCAGGAAGGCCACGTTGGTGACCACGCCGAGCACGGCGGTGCGCGCGAGCGCCTGGTCCAGGCGGCGCAGCGCGGACCCACGGTCCGGGCCCCAGGCGACGAGCTTGGCGAGCATCGGATCGTACGCCGAGGTGACCTCCTCGCCCTCGGCGAGCCCCGAGTCCACCCGCACGTTCGGCAGGTCCGGCTCGGCGAGCGCCAGCACCCGGCCGCCGGTCGGCAGGAAGCCGCGCGAGGGGTCCTCGGCGTAGATCCGGGCCTCGACGGCGTGTCCGTCCAGGCGCACGTCGTCCTGGGCGAGCGGCAGCGGCTCCCTGGAGGCGGCCCGGAGCTGCCACTCGACCAGGTCGGTCCCGGTCACCAGCTCGGTGACCGGGTGCTCCACCTGGAGCCGGGTGTTCATCTCCAGGAAGAAGTACGAGGCCGGGTCGTCGGCGGGAACTACGAACTCGACGGTGCCCGCGCCCACGTAGCCGACCGCACGCGCCGCCTCGACCGCCGCAGCGCCCATCGCGCGCCGGGTCGCCTCGTCCAGCAGCGGCGACGGCGCCTCCTCGACGATCTTCTGATGCCGGCGCTGCAGGCTGCACTCGCGCTCGCCGAGATGGATGACCCGGCCGTGCTCGTCGGCCATCACCTGGATCTCGATGTGCCGGGGCCGCTCGACGTACCGCTCCAGCAGCAACGTGTCGTCGCCGAAGGCGCCGCGGGCCTCGCGCCGGGCGCCCGCCACCGCGTCGGCCAGCTCGCCGGCCTCCCGGACCAGCCGCATGCCCTTGCCGCCGCCGCCGGCCGACGGCTTGATCAGCACCGGGTACCCGACCCGCTCCGCGGCGGCGGCCAGATCGCCGGCACTGCCCGCTCCCTCGCCGCCGCGGCCGTCGGCTCCGCGCGGTCCTTCCGAGTACCCGGGCAGCACCGGAACGCCGGCCGCCGCGACCGTACGCTTCGCCCGGATCTTGTCGCCCATCGCCTCGATCGCGGCCGGCGGCGGGCCGACGAAGACCAGCCCGGCCTCCGCGCAGGCCCGCGCGAAGGCGGCGTTCTCGGCCAGGAAGCCGTACCCTGGGTGAACCGCCTGCACGCCCGCCTCCCGGGCAGCCGCGATCACCCGCTCGATGCTCAGGTAGCTCTCCGCCGCCGGGGTCGGCCCGAGCCGCACGGCGGCATCGGCCTCCCGGGCGTGGCGTGCGGTCACGTCGGCGTCGCTGTAGACGGCGACGGAGCGGACGCCGAGGCGACGCAGCGTACGGACCACCCGGACCGCGATCTCGCCGCGGTTGGCCACCAGAACACCGTCGAACACCACAGTCCCCCTACATCCGGAACACGCCGTAGCCCACTGGCTCCAGCGGCGCGCCCGCCGCCGCGGAGAGCGCGAGCCCGAGGACGTCGCGGGTGTCGAGCGGATCGATGACGCCGTCGTCCCACAGCCGCGCGGTGGAGTAGTACGGGTTGCCCTGGTGCTCGTACTGCGCGCGGATCGGCTCCTTGAACTCCTCCTCGGCGTCGGCCGACCAGTCCTCGCCGCGCTCCTCGAGCTGGTCGCGGCGCACGGTGGCGAGAACCGAGGCGGCCTGCTCGCCGCCCATCACCGAGATCCGGGCGTTCGGCCACATCCACAGGAAGCGCGGGGAGTACGCCCGACCGCACATCGAGTAGTTCCCGGCGCCGAACGAGCCTCCGATGATCACGGTGAACTTGGGCACCCGGGCGCAGGCGACGGCAGTCACCATCTTCGCGCCGTTCTTGGCGATGCCACCGGCCTCGTACTCCCGGCCGACCATGAAGCCGGAGATGTTCTGCAGGAAGACGAGCGGCACCGAGCGCCGGTCGCACAGCTCGATGAAGTGCGCGCCCTTGAGCGCGGACTCGCTGAACAGGATGCCGTTGTTGGCGACGACCCCGACCGGGTGGCCGTGGATGCGGGCGAAGCCGGTGACCAGCGTCGGCCCGTACAGCGACTTGAACTCGGCGAACCGGCTGCCGTCGACGATCCGGGCGATCACCTCGCGGACGTCGTAGGGGGTACGGGAGTCGGTCGGTACGGCGCCGTACAGCTGCTTGGGATCGACGGCGGGCGCCTCGGGCTCGGCGAGGTCCCACGGGCACGGCGGACGCGGGCCGAGCGTCGCGGCTATCGAGCGGACGATCCGCAGCGCGTGCGCGTCGTCCTCGGCGAGGTGGTCGGTGACCCCGGAGACCCGGGAGTGCAGCTCGCCGCCGCCGAGCTCCTCGGCGGTCACCACCTCCCCGGTCGCCGCCTTCACCAGCGGCGGGCCGCCGAGGAAGATGGTGCCCTGGCCCCGCACGATCACCGCCTCGTCGCTCATCGCCGGCACGTACGCCCCGCCGGCGGTGCACGAGCCCAGGACGGCGGCGATCTGCGGGATGCCCCGCGCCGACATCGTGGCCTGGTTGTAGAAGATCCGGCCGAAGTGCTCGCGGTCGGGGAAAACCTCGTCCTGGCGCGGCAGGTACGCGCCGCCCGAGTCGACGAGGTACACGCACGGCAGCCGGTTGTGGAGGGCGACCTCCTGGGCGCGCAGGTGCTTCTTCACGGTGACCGGGTAGTACGTGCCGCCCTTGACGGTCGCGTCGTTGGCCACCACCACGCATTCCCGGCCCTGGATCCGGCCGACCCCGGTGACGATCCCCGCGGCCGGAGCCTCGTCGTCGTACATGCCGGCCGCGGCCAGCGGCGACAGCTCCAGAAAGGGCGAACCCGGGTCGACCAGCGCGTCCACCCGGTCACGGGCGAGCAGCTTCCCACGCGCGACGTGCCGTTCCCGGGCACGCCCGGGGCCGCCCAGCGCCGCCGAGGCCAGCCTTTCGCGCAACTCCGAAACCAGCGCGGCGTGTCCCTCGGCGTTGCGACGAAAGCCCTCGTCCTCCGGGTCGCACGTGCTGCGCAGCGCCGGAGCGTCCATTCCGCGGCCGCCTTCCTGCGTCAACCCTGCGTCAACGCCGCCAACACCTGCCGATGTTAGCGGGGAGCTCGGCGGGCGCTTTTCTCCCGGATGGCCTCCACCACCAGGTCGCCCTGGCGGTCGGTCGGTACGCCGCTGCGCGCGTCGACTGTGGGAATCCTGGCCTCGCGCAGGACGAGCGCTATCGCGTCCTCGACGAGGGCCGCGGCGTCGGGCCGTCCGTTCGCGTCCAGCAGCATCGCCATCGCGTGGATGGCGCCCAGCGGCGAGGCGACGTTCTTGCCGGCGTACTTCGGAGCCGAGCCGTGGGTGGGCTCGAACAGCGACAGGCCGCCGGGGTTGAGCCGGGCCGAGCCCGAAAGGCCGAGCCCGCCGACGAGGGCCGCGGCGAGGTCGGCGAAGACGCCGCCGAGCATCCACGAGGTGACGACGACGTCGTAGCGGGCGGGATCGCGGACGAGCTGCATGGCGAACGCGTCGGGCGCCTCGTGCCACGCGTCGACGTCCGGAAACTCCGGCGCCACCTCCTCCAGGACGCGCGGCCAGATGTCGAACACGCCGGCGGCGTTCGACTGGTCGACGACGGTCACCCGGCGGGCGCCGGCCCGGCGGGTCGCCAGCTCGAAGCCGTACCGGACGACCGCCTCGACGGTGCGCCGGGTGAACACCACGGTGCCGACCGACACCTCGTCGGGGCGATCCGTCTTGATCGAGCCGCCGGGCAGGGCGAAGACGTCCTCGGCCGCCTCGCGCACCACCACCAGGTCCAGCGAGCGCGCCACGGAGGGATCGAGCGGCGTCAGGCGCGGATGGTGCAGCCGGTACGGCCGAACCGACAGAAACATCTCGTACCGCACGGTGATCGCGAACAGGACGCCGCGTTCGAGCGTCCGGGGAGGCACCCGCGGATCCCCGATGGCGCCGAAGAACACAGCGTCGTGCTCGCCGAGCTCCCGCAGCGCATCCTCGCCGATGAGCTCGCCGGTGCGCAGGTAGTGGTCCGCGCCGTGCGGGAAGTGCGTCAGCCGGTACGCCGGCCCGCCTGCCACGCTCACCGCGTCCAGAACCTTGAGCGCCTCCTCGACGACCTCGCGGCCGATGCCGTCGCCGGCCAGCACCGCGATGCGCAGCGTCATGCTCCTCCCTCGTGAGGCTCCGCCGGTCACGGTTCCTCGGTCACACGTCGTCAGTCACGCGTCGCGAACAGCTCCCGTACGGCCTGAATCGCGGCGTCCGCGCGTTGCTGGAGATCGGCCTCCCGCAGGCCGCCGAGCGGATGGGCGATCTCGACGATGCGTAGCCCGGGCGCACCCAGGGCGCTCGTCACCGTACGGGCCATCTGGACGAACGGCGTGGTGCAGAAGAGGATCACCGGCACGCCCGCCTTCTCGAACTCGACCGCGTCGTGGCAACTCCACGACGTGCACGAGCCTCAATCACCGCTCCCGGTGAAGATCACGTTGGCAGCGGCGAGGATCCGGTCGCGGGTGTCCTCGTTGACACCCTCCGAGGCGCTGTTCTTCCGCTCGGGTACCAGCCGCGCCTCGGGACGGTCGGCGGTGACGGCCCGCGCCGCCTGCTCCATCACCCAGCGTGCGTTCGGCTTGGTGTTCTCGAGGATCCCGATGACGCTTGCGGACGGCCCGGGCAGCGGCAGCACGCCGCTGTCATCGACCTTGCGGGTCTGGCCGATGGGGCTGAAGACCTCGATGGTGGGCATTGGCGTTCCTTCCTCAAGTTCCTCGAGTTCCTCGAGGCTGACCGTCTGCGACAGCTACCCGCCGGGTCACGCTGCGCGTGGCCCCGAAGCTGGGCAGGACGCTCGAGTGCTTGCCCGGCCCTCCGGCGACGAGGACCCGGAAGTCGTCGGGTGAGTCGACGAGGGGGAGCCGGACGCCGTCGTCGGTCTCGCTGTCCTTCCAGGCCGGCCACGCCTGCATCCCCCACATTCCGCCCCGCTTGAGTTCGCCGAGGCTGAGCCGGGCCTTCTCGTACAGCCACATCTGTACGTCGCGCCGGCGGAATCCGGAGCCGGCGGCCGTCGCGGCGTGCTCGGGGCCGAGGACGACGAAGAACTCACCCCCGCTGTAGTGGGCGTTGTTGGCGCCGAGCACCGCCACGTTCGAGGCGACGGTGGACAGGATGCCGACCGCTCCGGTGCTGACGTGGTCGTTGACGTTGTGCGGATTCTCGCCGCCGAACACGGTGACGGCGCCGTCGGACGGGGAAAGGCCGGCCCCCTCGACGGCGTACGACGGCCACGGGCTCTCCGCCGCGTTCTCCGCTATGCAGTGGGTGTACTTGCTCGGCTGTCCCTGCGTGGATCGGTCCCCCTCGCCCGGCCGGGCTCCGCCGATGTTGAGCAGACACAGCCGGATGGCCCGGCCGACCGTGGCGTTGGCCCGGCATCCCGGCCCGAACGTGCCGGCCCTCGCGTTGAACCCGACCCGCTCGACGACGGGGCCGTGCACGATCACCAGCGGCGCCACCGGGTGCGTCGTCGACTGCACCCCGTTGAGGTTGAACCGCGGCTCCAGCATGGCCTGGACAGCGGCGACCACCACCGGGAACGCCTGCGGTGTGCAGCCGGCCAGAACCGCGTTCGCGGCGACCTTGGCGGCGGTCACCAGGCCCTCGGCCGGCGGCATGACCCCGAGGCTCTCGTCCGCGTCGAGGCCGGCGGCGTCGAGCATCGCGGTGATGGCCGCCGCCGTGGGCGGGACGAGCGGAAGGCCGTCGCCCCAGCCCAGCTTCTCCGCGTACTCGAGGAACTCCGTGACGTCGGACGGCGCCTGGCTCCATTCGTCGTGGTCGCCAAACGGCCTGCCCACGTTCGCGCTCACAGCGACTCCCGCGCTTTCTCCCTTGTCGTCGCGAGTGCGGCAAGCGAAAGCACCGCCGCGCCCATCACGTAGAACGCCGGCGAAAGCGTGTTTCCGGTGACGGAGACGAGGAGGACCGCGAAGAACGGCGCGCCACCACCGAAGATCGCCACCGATACGTTGTAGGAGACGGAGAAGCCGGTGTATCGCACCCGGGTCGGGAACAGCTCCGTGTACGCCGCTATCCCCGGTCCGACGTACGCCGCCATCACGGCTCCAAGCGCCGCCTGGGCGAGCACGGTGACGAGGTAACTGCCGGCGCCCATGGCCGCCAGGAGCGGATAGGACAGCAGGACGAAGGCGACGCACGCGGACGTCATGAGCGGTTTCCTGCCGACCCGGTCGGAGAGGGCGCCAAACAGCGGAATGGTGCCCACCGAAACCGCCAATGCCACCAACGTGGAGACCGAAGCCGCCGTTTGGCTGAGTTTCAGCTGGTCGGTCATGTACGTGAGCATGTAGGTGAGGATGATGTAGAGGCTGGCGTTGTGGATGACGACCAGCCCGATCACCTGCACCATGGTCTTCCAGGTCCTGGTGAAGCTCTCCCGGACGGGCGCCTGCGCCACCTCGCCGGCCGCTTCCAGGTTCCGGAACTCCGGGCTCTCCTCGAGTCGCAGCCTGATATACAGCGCGATCAGACCCAACGGGCCGGCGACAAGGAACGGGATCCGCCAGCCCCACGACGTCATGGCCGCCTCGGAGAGCGCCGACGTCAGCACCAGGACGATGCCCAGACCCAGCAGGAAGCCAGCGAGCGCCGAGGAGACCACCCAGCTGACCACGAAACCCCGGCGCCTGTCCGGCGCGTGCTCGGCGAGGAACGTACCCGCGCCGCCGAACTCCCCACCGGCGGAGAAGCCCTGCACCAGCCGGGCGGCGACGAGCAGAATGGGCGCCCACAGCCCGATCGTCCGGTAGCCGGGTATGAACCCGATCAGGAAGGTCGCGGTCGACATCAGGAGGACGGCTGTCGCCAGGGTGCCGCGCCGCCCGATCCGGTCGCCCAGCTGGCCGAAGAGAAGCCCGCCGAGCGGCCGCATGAAGAAGGCGACGCCAAAGGTCGCGAAGGACGACAGCAACGAAAGCGTCGAGTTCTCGAAGGGGAAGAATACGACACCGATGGTGGCCGCGAGATATCCGTACGTCGCGTAGTCGAACCATTCGACCACGTTTCCGACCGACGCCCCGACGGAGGCCCGCAGCAGCCCCCTCCTGCCGGAGCCAGGAATCGTCTTTTCGTTCGCCTCGTGTGTCGTCATGGTTGGGAACCGTCCTCCGCGAACCCGTAGTCGTCCCGGGCGCATGCCCCGGAAACGTATCCGTTGGCGACGTCCTCGCTTATCGCGTCGCGTTCGCGAGCGCCGGGCTCCCCGTAACCACCGCCGCCGGGAAGGAGCAACGTGACGACGTCGTCCGGAGCCATCACGTAGCTGTTCATGGGCTCCAGGGTCTCCGTGTCGTTCCGGGTCGCCGAGCCGCGAGCACCGGCCGCACCGCCCCGCAGGCCCTGGGCCGGGAATGCGGTCCGGCCGTACATGGTGGGAAGCCTCCACGGGAGGCCGGTCCGGGCCCTGAAACTGATCACTTGCCCGCAGCCACCCCGGTACTGGCCGGCGCCGCCGGAGTCGGCGCGGAGCTCCTTGCGAAGGAACAGCAGCGGAGAGGAGGCTTCGACGATCTCCACCGGCGTGCCCCGCGCCCCCGACGGGAACATCGTGGCCGACAGGCCGTCGCCCTTCGCCGTCGCGCCCATGCCGCCGCTGGTGAAGAACGTGAAGGAGAACGGCGAGCCGTCCGGCCGTTGCCCGGAGGCGCTCAGGATCCACAGCGGCGTCGCGCCCTCGCATATCACGTCCTCCGGCACCGCCTTGGCGAGAGCGCCGAGCACCACCTCGGCCACCGCCTGGCCCACCACGTGGCGGGCCTGGGTGGGCTGGGGATGGATGGCGTGGACGATGGATCCCCGGGGCGCGACGACAGTCACCGGCCGGAAGGTGCCCTCGTTGTTCGGGACGTCCGGGGCCAGGGCGGCCTTCACCGCGAAGATCGTGTATGCCGCCGTGTAGTTGTAGCAGACGTTCAGGCCGAGCTCGGAGGCGGACGACGAGCCCTCGAAGTCGACGGTGACGGCGCCGCCCTCCACCCGGACGGACGCGCACAGCCGGATGTCCTTCTCCGCGCCGTCCATCATGAGCTCGTTGGTGTACGTCCCGTCGGGAACCTTTTCGATGGCTGACCTGATCGCGCGTTCGGTCCGCGCGGTGATATCGGCGCTGAAGGAGTCGACCTCGGAAAGGCCGAACTCCTCCATCAGCTCGAGGAGGCCCCGGGCCGCCACCGAGTTGCCGGCGACCTGTGCCCGGAGATCCCCGAGAACCTGGTCCGGCGCGCGCACGTTCGCCGCGATGATCTCGTGTACGTCCTCGTTCGGCCGCCCCGCCTTGTACAGCTTGAGGTACGGGAGGTAAAGACCTTCCTCGAAGGTGGAGTTCGCGGCCAACGTGTAGCCGATTCCGCCGATATCGACGGTGTGGCATATCGACGCCACATAGGCGACGGCGTCGTCGCCCATGAAGACCGGCGTGACGACCGCGATGTCGAGCAGGTGACCGGAGATGCCGTAGGGGTCGTTGCTGATCAGGACGTCGCCGGGACGAAGCGAACCCGCCGGATATTTCCGGAGGAAGTTCCGCACCGCCACGCCCGTCACGTTGATGTGGCCGGGGGTGCCGGTGACGGCCTGGCCTATCATGTTTCCGCTCGTGTCGAAGACGGCGGCGGACAGATCGGCCCCCTCGGAAAGGATGTTGCTGAAGGCCGTGTGTATGAGCGCTCTCGCCTGTTCCTCCACGAGGGTTTCGATCCGGTTCCAGAGAACCTGCACTTCCAGCTGTGCGGTAGCCCGGCCGGAACTTGGCACCGCCATCATCTCCTCGTCGCGATCAGGTTACCGGTCAGGTCGATTTCCAGATCGAAACCGGGCGGCAGCACAAAGGTCGACTGATCCTCCTCGACCACCGCCGGACCGGGCAAATTCACCCCGGAACCCAGATCCGCGCGCCGAAAGACCGGGGCGTCACGGAAACCGCCTTCCGGGAAATAGACGCTTCTTTCCTCCGCGGGCGGCGGCGCGGCCGGCGCCGCCTTCCAGTTCTGCGGCGGTATCCGCGGATCCGGCCCGGTCAGGACGACCCGCCAGTTAAGACATTCGACGGGCAGCTCGGGCGCCTCGCCGAAGAGCGCCTCGTACGACTCACGGAACGACAGGCGAACCGCGTCCTCGGCCGACGTCTCCGCCAGAACCCCTTGCCGCAGCGGCACCGTGACCTCGTGTGCCTGACCGCAGTACCGCATGTCGCAGAGGTAGGCGACGTGGGCGTCCCGCTGCGGGCAACCGGCCTCCTGAAGCAGCTTGAGGCCCTCGAGCTCCATCTCCTGCAGCAGCTCTCTCGCCCTGTTCCAGTCCACCTGGTCGAGCTGCTCGTAGTAGCTGCGCACCGAAGCGAAGGAGACCGGCGCGCACAGGAAGCCGAACGCCGAGGCGACGCCTGCCCCGTTCGGAGAGATCACCTTGTTCACGCCGAGCGTCTTCGCCACGTGGCAGGCGTGCATCGGACCGGCACCGCCCAGGGCGAAGAGTGAGTAGTCCTCCACCCGCTTGCCCCGCTCGACCGCGTGCACGCGCAGCGCGCTCGCCATGAACTCGTTGACCACCTGGTGGACCGCCCAGGCGGCCTGCACGACCTCCAGGTCGAGGGGTCCCGCCAGGGAGTCGCCGACCGCACGGGCCGCCGCGTCGACGTCGAGGGCCATCCGCCCGCCGAGGAACCTGGAGGGGCTCAGGTAACCGAGGATCAGGTCCGCGTCGGTCACGGTGGGCGCCGAGCCACCGAGCCCGTAGCACGCGGGTCCCGGATCGGCTCCGGCGCTCTCCGGGCCGACCGTCACCAGCCCCAGGCTGTTGACGTCGGCGATGCTCCCGCCGCCGGCTCCCACCTCGATCATGTCGACGACCGGTGCCCGGATGGGAAGGCCGCTGCCCCGCTTGAGGCGGTGCGACCGGGCGATCTCGAACTCACTGGTCGTCAGCGCCCGCGCGTGATCGACCAGGCACACCTTGGCGGTCGTACCGCCCATGTCGAACACGACGAGGTTGGGATCGCCCGATCCGCGAGCGTGGAAGACGCCCGCCTGGACGGCTCCGATCGGCCCGGACTCGAGGACCCGCACCGGGAAGCGGATGGCCGTCTCGACGCCGCACAGACCTCCGCCGGAGGTCATGACCAGCAGCTCCGCGTCGATCCCCCGGCCGCGCAGCTCGCGGGCCAGGTTCGTGAGGTAGCGCTCGACGAACGGCTGGACGTAGGCGTTCGCGACGGCCGTAGACGCCCGCTGATGCTCCCTGATCTGCGGATCGACTTCCGCCGAAAGGGAAACCGCCACGTGCGGCAGGGCCTCCCGGACGATCGCCGCGGCCTGCTCCTCGTGCCGTGAGTTTCGATAGCTGTGCAGGAAGCTGAGCGCCAGCGCCTCGACGCCGTGGTCGGCCAGCTGGGACGTGAGCTCGCGTACCGCCGCCTCGTCGAGTGGCTCGGCCACCGTCCCGTCGGCGAGGACGCGCTCCGGCACGCCGAAGCGAAGGCACCGGGGCACCAACGGCTCGGCCCGCCGGAGGAAGAGATCGTAGGTGTCGTATCTTCCTTCGTTCCCGATCTCCAGCTGGTCACGGAATCCGTGGGTGGTCAGCAGGGCGGTCCTTGCGCCCTTTCTCTCGATGAGGGCGTTGGAGACGAGGGTGGTTCCGTGAATGATCTGCGTGATCGAGCTCAGCGAATGTCCGCCGCCGAGTACGGCCTCCTCCAGACCACGCAATACCGCCGTCTCCGGCTCGCGGGGTGTGCTGAGACTCTTCCCGAGGGATCTGCGGCCCGTCTCGTCGATGGCCACGACATCGGTGAAGGTGCCGCCGATGTCGACCCCTACGCGCAGAGCTGCCATCCATTCCTCCATCCTCATGGGCGTCTGAATGTCGAGAACCGCGGAAGTCAAACGTCTCGGACCCAAGGGATGATGTCCACATATATGAATGGCCATTCCGTTAGATGTAACCTAGGCGACCACGGCAGCGGGGTCAAGGGTCGCGCCGCGAGATCACTCTTGACTTGCCCGCGGCGGTCGCCCATGGTGGGTGATCATATTGACGTACGGTCGTACGTATATAGAGAGAACCCCGGGCGCCGGGGCGCCCCTCGCGGGGCTGCCGGGGTCGACCGGCTCGAAGGACGGTGACCTACATGAGCGTCCTACCAGCGGAAACGTGGGCGTGGCTGCTCGCGAACATTCTCGTCGCCGCCGCCGCTCTGGTGCTGGCGCTGTACACGACCCGAGACGAGTAGAGCGATAGGGCGAGTCATGAAAGACCTCAACATCTACATCACCGTTGCCTTTTTCGTGTGGATGGCGGTGCTGCTCGGGGGTGGGACCTACCTGGCGCGGAAGGCGGCGGCGCGCTCGACCGGCGACTTCGCGGTCGCGGGCGGCAGCCTGGGTCCGGTCCGGCTCATCGGCATGAACCTGGCGACCTACGTGAGCGCCGTGACCCTCATCGGGTTCTCCGGCTACGCCTACGCCAGCGGCTTCGCGCTATGGGGACTGTTCTTCGGAACGCTGGTCGGGTACCTGCCGCTGGCGCTGATCGGCAAGCGCCTGCAGAAGGCCCGGCACAACACCCTGTCGGAGTACCTGGGGCACCGGTACGGGAGCTCGGTCGTCCGGGCGTGGTTCGGACTGGCCTTCGCCGCCGTCTACACCCTGTTCCTCATGCTGCAGTTGGTCGGGATCAGCGTGCTCATGCAGACCCTCGCCGGTTTGCCGGGGTGGCTGGTGTCGCTCGTCGTGATCGCCGTGCTGACCGTCTACGTCGCCATCGCCGGGATGCCCGTCGTCTCGCTGCTGGACAGCCTCCAGGCCTTGATCATCTTCGGCGCGGTGATCCTGGCCGGCATCATCGCCGTCGTCCTGGCGGGTGGGTTCGGGGACCTCTTCCAGCAGGCCCGGGCGATCGACCCGGCCCTGTTGTCGGCCACCGGCGGAGGGTCCCTTACCGCCCCGATCCTCCTCGGGGCCGCCCTGGGCTGGATGGGCGGGGTGGCGTGCCGCGCCGACTTCGCGGCCATGGCGTTTTCCGCGGCGCGCCCCCGGCTGGCGGCCACCATGTTCGGTGTGACGCCGCTGCTGATCGTGGTGGTCTACCTCGCTCTCAACATGATCGGCCTGTCCGCGGCGGTCAACCTGCCGAACCTCGAGAACCCGGACGCCGCCTTCCCGGCGTTCTTCGACGCCGTCCTGCCCGGCTGGCTGAGCTGGCTGATGGTGCTCGCGCTGATATCGGGAATCGTCACGTCGTGCGACTCCTACCTGCTGACCATCTCGTCGGTCACGGCCAACGACGTGCTCAAGCCCTTCGGCAAGGGCCGGCTGGACGACCGGCAGGTGCTCCGCGTCGCCAGGATCGCCGCCGTCGCCGCGGCCGGCGTCGCGTACGTGATCTCCATCCAGGATCTGCCCATCATCGCGATCGCCAGCCTCACCCTGTTCGCGGTGTGGGGGTCGACGGTGTTCGTGCCCCTGTACGGGGCCTTCTTCTGGCGTACCGGCAACGCCGCCGGCGCGCTGGCCGGCTCCGTCGTCGGCCTGGCGGTGAGCGTGACGTGGGCCTTCGTGCGGCCCATCGAGGGCGAGGGCCTGGAGGCGATCGCCGGCCTGCTGACCTCGTTCGTCGTGTACGTCGGGGTAAGCGTGCTTACCCGCCGGTCGGTCGCCGAACGAGAGGCCGCGGAAGAGCCGTCGATCGCCTGATCCGGGATCAAGGCTTTCAGCCCCAGGAGCCTGCCACCTGCCTGGTGGTGACGTTGAGGCGGTTGAACACGTTGGTCGTCGCGATCGAGAGGAGGAGGGCCGCGAGCGCCTCCTCGTCGTAGTGCCGGGCGGCCTCGTCCCAGACCTCGTCCGGCACCGGGTCTGTCCGGTCGCTGAGCCGGGTGACGGCCTCGGTGAGCGCCAGCGCGGCGCGTTCGGCTTCGGTGAAGTAGGGCGCCTCCCGCCAGGCCGCCACCGCGAACAGCCGCTCGTCGGTCTCGCCCGCCTTCTTGGCGTGCCGTGAACCCGAGTCGACGCAGAAGCTGCAGCCGTTGATCTGGCTCGCGCGCAGGTGAACCAGCTCGAGGGTGGTCAGCGGCACGGGGCCGTTCTTCGCCGACTTGTCCAGGGCCAGGATGGCCTTCATGGCGTCGGGATTGATCATCGCCGGGTTCTTCATCCGTGGTTGCATGGTTGCGCCCTCCAAGGAGTGTCACATCGGGCCGGTTTCGTCGGTCAGTGCTATGACAGGCCGCGACGGAGGAATGTGACATGGACGAGCACCAGTGGCTGGCCGAGCGTTTCGAGGAGAACCGCACGCACCTGCGGGCGGTGGCCTACCGGATGCTCGGCTCGCCGGCCGAGGCCGACGACGCGGTCCAGGATGCCTGGCTGCGGTTCAGCCGCTCCGACAACAGCGGCGTTGAGAACCTGGGCGGCTGGTTGACCACGATCGTCGCCCGGGTCTGCCTGAACATGCTGCAGTCGCGCCGGTCTCGGCGTGAGGAGCCACTGGACGAGCAGGTGCCCGACACGATCGAAGGGATCGACCCCGAACGCGAGGCGATGCTGGCCGACTCGGTGGGGTCTGCGCTACTCGTGGTCCTCGACACGCTGACGCCCGCCGAGCGGCTCGCGTTCGTGCTGCACGACCTGTTCGCCGTCCCCTTTGACGACATCGCTCCCATCATCGAGCGTTCCCCGGCGGCGGCGCGGCAACTGGCGAGCCGCGCCCGTCGTCGAGTGCAGGGCGCGGCAGCGGGCCCCGCCGACCTGACCCGCCGACGCAAGGTCGTCGAGGCTTTCCTCGCCGCCTCCCGCAACGGCGACTTCGACGCGCTGCTCGCGGTGCTCGACCCGGACGTCGTGCTCCGCGCCGACCCGGCGACCGTGCAGGCCGCCGCCAGGCAGGCTCGGGGCGCGCCCGCCATGGCGGGCGAGATCCACGGCGCGGCCGCCGTGGCCGACACGTTCTCCGGGAGGGCCCAGGCCGCGCAGCCGGCGCTCATCGACGGGACGGTGGGCGCGGTATGGGCCCCTGCCGGAAGGCCGCGGGCCGTGTTCAACTTCACCATCACCGCCGGCAAGATCACCGCAATCGAGATGCTGTCCGACCCCGAGGTAGTGCACGGGCTCGACGTCACGATCCTCGGCGACGTACCGGACGGCGACGACTCCTGAGTCGTACGCCCGGCGGTGCCCGGGCATTGACCGGGAACACCAGCGTGCATACGATGCTCGCAAATCAGAATAATTGTCCCTATATAAGGACGACGTACTTGGATGGTGCCATGGACCAGGACAACCTTCTCGTCGCCGTCCAGGGCTTCCGGGAGGCGCTGCAGGCCGACCACGCCGATCTGGAGCCGCTGGGTCTTGAGCAGGGGGTGGCCAGGTTCCGCCTTCTGCTGGGTGAGGAGACCTGCCAGGAGTGCATCCTGCCGAAGGACGTCCTCGAGGAGACCCTCGTCTTCTCCCTGCGGCAGACGATGCCCGAGGTGCGCGGCGTCGAGCTGGACGATCCACGCGAGGCCGCATCCGGGTAGTCACCGCGGGCCCGCCGGAGTCCGTACCGTGTCGTGGAGGTGAAGGAACAGTGCGAATCGTCCTGCCGAACATCCAGCGGGAGAGCTCCGGGTGGCGGCTCGCTCCCCGCCCGGCGAGCCTCGACGGCAAGGTCGTGGGCTTCATCGACGGCTGGGGGGAGCGCAACCACGACGGCTCCTTCGGCATGTACCCGCTGATGCGGGAGATTTGGGAACAGCTCGGCACGGTCGCCCATCCCAAGGATCTCCGTTGGCTCAAGAAGGTCAGCATTTCCGAGCCGGTCGACGGGCCTACCCTCACCGAGTTCTTGGCCCAGGTGGATGTGGTCATCAACGGTGAAGCCGCTTGAGGCTCCTGTACCTACGCGTCCGTGCTTGACGCGTGCGAGATGGAACAGCGCGGGAAACCGACTATCACTATTTGCCACGACAAGTTCGAGGGCGCGGCGCGTCTGCATGCCAAGCTGCAGGACATGCCGGCGCTTCCGCTGCTTATCGAGCCCAATCCGGAGGGCGGCAGCGTCAGCCACGACACGTCTCGACTGGCGCAGGAGAAACTGCCGGACGTTCTCGCCGCGCTCGTGTCGGATCCACAGGCGAATTCTGCGAACCGGGGAGAGTAGATGGCCGAGCTGACGTCGCCGGTCGAGGAGGTCGAGGACTTCTGGGCCTGGGATGAGTTGGCCCGCCGGAACAACTGGACCGATGGCCTCCCGGTGGCCCCACCGACCGAGGAGCGGGTAACGGAGATCCTCGACTATCTGGGGCGCGACCCGAGGGAGGTGATAGGGACCATCATGCCGGGCGGCGGCATCGCCACCGTCGAGCAGATCGTCATCCAATGCGTGATGGCCGGCTGCGAGCCCGAGCACGTCCCCGTCGTCATGGCGGCGGTGGAGGCCATGCTGGCGCCGGAGTTCAACCTCTACGGCGTGCAGTGCACAACGAACGCGGCTGCTCCCCTCACCATCGTCAGCGGGCCGGCCGTCGAGCGACTCGGCTTCAACTGCAAGGAGGGCGCCTTCGGCGGCGGGTCACACGCCAACGCCGCGGTGGGCCGCGCCGTTCGGCTGGTGCTCTGGAACATAGGCGGCGGGCACCCGGGCCAGACCGACATGTCCACCCTCGGCCAACCGGCCAAGTACCTCTTCTGCGTAGCGGAAAACCACGAGGACAGCCCGTGGGCGCCGATACACGCCGACCATGGACTCGATCCGGGGCAGAGTGCTGTCACCGTGTTCGCCTGTCAGTCGCCGGATCCTTTGTTCGTTCCGGGAACGGCTGAACGCATTCTGAACGTGATAGCGGCTTCGCTGCCGACGGCCGGCGTCAACATGTTCCACGCCGCCGGGCAATTCCTGCTGACGATCGGAGTCCGCCCGGCTCAGGAGCTGGCGCGCGGCGGCTACGACAAAGAGGACGTACGGCAGTGGATCTTCAAACATGCCCGGTTCAACCTCGGCCGGCTCCGGAAATCGGGTGTCCTCGTGGAGGACGAGGGACACCAGTACTACTGGGGCCACGGCGAGGAGGACGTACCGGACCTGCCTTCGCTTCCCGACGACACCATGCTGCCATTGGTCAGGACGCCCTCGGATATTCACCTACTGGTGGCGGGCGGCGCGACACAGTGGTGGCTCGGATTCTCCGCCGGCTGGGGAAACTATGGGGGAAGAGCCGTCACCAAGCCTATTCTTTTCCCACGGGACACCCCCTAAGGTGGACGGCCCTCCAGCAAGGCGAAGGGGAGCTTGACCGTGGACCACGCGACGCCCAACGGGAGCGGCCGGGACGAACACGGCGCGGCGCGTGAGAACGGCGCGGTCGAGCTGCGCGGGGCCGCCCACTCGCACCGGACCGTCGACCGGGTCGCCGGCATCCTCGAGGCCGCTGCCGTGCAGCCGGACGGTGTGCGGCTCGCGGAGGTCGCGGACCGGCTCGACGCCCCGCGGTCCTCGATCCACAGCCTGCTGAAAGGGCTGGTGGCTGTCGGCTATCTGGTGGAGCGAGAGGGCAGCTACGTGATCGGGCCCGGGCTTTCGGCGCTCCTGGCGCCCCGCCAGGAGCGGTCGATCGTCGACGTGGCGCGTGCGGACGTGGCGGACCTGAGCGAGCGCGTGGAAGAGACCGTGCTGCTCGGCACCAGGGTGGGCGAGTCGATCGTTTACGTGTACCAGGTCGAGTGCCGCCACTCGATCCGCTACTCGGCCCAGCTCGGTCAGCGGCGCCCCCTGTACCCGCCGAGCATCGGGAAGCTCTTCCTCTCCGACATGGACCAACGCCGGCTCGACGCGTTCCTGCGCCACCATCGGGAGTTCGACCCGGACGCGGTGCGCGCGGAGCTGGCCGAGATCCGCGAGACGGGCGTGGCGTACAACCGGGAGGAGACGGTGAAGGGCGTCATGGCCGCCGCAGCGGCGATCCGGAAGGCGGACGGACGCGTCGTGGCGGCGATCAGCGCCACGGGTCCCGCCTACCGGATGACCGACCGGTTGACCAAGATCGGTGAGGAGGTCCTGCAGACCGCCGGGCGCATCTCGAAGGCGGTCTCGGCCAATCCGCGGCTGTGGGCGTAGACCCGACGGGGCGGATAGCCGGCTTCCGTCGGGCTATTCCAGGGCACCGGAGTCCCGTAGCTCGGCCACCTCACCCGGGGCGAGGCCGAGCCGCTCGCATAGCACCGCCTCGGTGTCGGCGCCGAGTGCCGGCGCGGGCCGGTGCACGGCGGGCAGCGCGCCGTCGAGCCGCCACGGCAGCCGGGGCAGCCGCAGGGTGCCGAGCCACGGGTGGTCGACGGCGGCGAACAGGTCCGAGCTGGTCCACGGCGCGGTCGGCAGGTCCTCCGCGCCTACGATCCGGCCGTCGTCGGGCAGCGGGTCGAGGCCGTCCGGGAGCGCACCGTTCTGCGCGGCGGCCAGGTTGCGGCCGTTCGCGAACACGGAGGCCTCGAACTGGGACAGCGCGACCCGCGCACCGACGCCGCGGCGGGCGCGCGCCCACAGGCCGGCGAGGGCCAGCGCCAGCCCGTAGCCGGCGGCGTAGGCGTCGGAGTAGCCGAAGGTGAGCAGGCCGAGGGCCTCCTCACCGGGGTAGCGCACGAGGTGCTCGATGCCCGCCGCGCTGGACAGCACGGGCGCGTACGCCCGGAGCCCGGCGAGGCTCGGGTGGTCCCGGTAGCCGCGCAGCGACACGAAGACGCAGCCGGGGTTGGTGCGGGCCACCGTCTCGTCGTCCAGGCCCCATCGCTCCACCACTCCGGGGCTCAGGTTCTCCACTATCACGTCGGCCCGGGCGGCGAGTCGGGCCAGGATCGCGCGGGCCGCCGGCGTCGTGAGGTCCAGCGTCAGGCTGCGCTTGCCCCGGTTGATGGCATGGAAGTACGGGTTGACCTCGAGGAACGGCGCCTCGTCGGCAACGGAGAGCGCCGGCGGGCGGCCGCGCAGCCGGGTGTTGTCCACCCGGCGCCCGCTCTCCACCTTCACCACCGTCGCGCCGAGGTCGGCGAGGCCGCCGGCGACCGCCGGCCCCGACCACACCCAGGACAGGTCCAGCACGAACAGGTCGCGCAGCGGCCGTGGCGCCGGCGCGCTCGGCAGCTCCTGCCCCCAGAACGGCACACCGGGCGCGCGTGCGCCGGGTGCGTGCCCGGCATCCGCCGTCCGCCACCAGCCGGAGAGAGCGTCGACCGCCAGGACCTCCTCGGGACGGCGGACCGGGCCGGCGGGGAAGCCGTACGTCGCCGCGTCGGCCATGACCCCGTCGACGTCCCGGCCGCGCAGCCACGGCGCGAGGAGGGTGTCGACCTCGTCCGGATAGTCCCGGCCCATCGCTACCACGTCGCGGTAGCGCGGCCGCTCCGACCAGTCCGGCCGGCCGGCGGCCGCCACGATCGCCGCCCAGTCCCGCCGGGTCCGCCCGATCAGGCAGACGTTGCCGTCCCGCACCGGGAACAGGCCGTACGGGTAGCAGCCGCCGCTGCGGCTCGCGCGGCGCCCGGCGCGGTACCACGGGATGTCGTACGGCAGGTACAGGCTCGCGTTGACCCCGACGGCCGCGGCGACGACGTCGACGGCGGCCACCTCGACGGCGCCGACCCCGCGCAGCAGGGCGGCCAGGCCCGCGGCGGCCAGGTGCGTGCCGACCAACGCGTCGAGGCAGCCGTCCGGGAGCGGCAGCGGCGGGCGCCCCGGCTCCCCGACGGCCGTGATGCCGCGGTCGGGTTCACCGGCAAGCGAGTCGTCCCCGGGGAGCACGGTCGCGCGGCGGGGCGCCGAGGCCAGCCGGCCTCGCCAGAGCACCGCCTCGACGAGCCGGCCCTGATGGGAGATGAACTCGACCTCATCCCCCGACGGCAGCAGCGCGAGGTCGATTCCCGGAGCGAGCTTCACGCCCGAGGGCAGTCGCTCGGTGATCCCCAACACCTGGGACAGCGGAGGGGACCAGCGTTCG
>WHSR01000021.1 GCA_009379995.1 Streptosporangiales bacterium | reverse complement strand
CAGCGTTGTCAGCGACTACCTTCAGCATTGGCGTTCCTTCCCGCCGGCGCTGCCCGCCGGCTTCCTTCCGTTTGATCACTTGGGAAGGTACGCCGCGCCCTCCATCAGGTCCCGCATCCACAACTTCGTGTCATATCTCCGGGAGAATTAATCGGATTGTGAGTCGCCTCCTGGGAGTGGGTCAATGACGCTGGGGTTGGCGCCCAGGCAGGGGATCTGCTGCGCACGACGGCGAACTATTGCCAGGGCGGGTGTGGGGACCCCCCGGAACCCACATCATGTGGGGATTCTGTGGTGATGGATCATGAAATAGGACGCTCCGCAGCAGGTCAGAGGGTTGATCTAGGCTCGGTGTGCGAGATCTGCAAGATCACGACCAAGGGAGAGAACAGGCTGCGCTACCGGACGGCATCGGCCAGCAGACGGACCTGCTGTGGGTCGGGGCTGCAAGGGAACAAGAGCAGCTCGTCACATCCCGCGTGTTCGTACTCGGCGATCGCATCCTGGATCGCCTTGGCGTCGGTGAGTGCGGCGGCGGCGATGTCCGTGGCGGCCGATCCCTCGATGGCGTAGTGGTCGGTGAGATACGCATCGGCGTTCTCCCGCGACTCCGGTCCGAGGGAGAAGTAGGGGAGTGCCATCAGCCACGGCCTCCCGTCGCGGCCATGCTCCGCCCAGGCCTGCCGCACCCCCTCGGCGCCCCGACGGAACGACTCAACTCCGCGGCTGCCTGCGATCCAGCCCGCTCCCCAGGTCGCGACCCTGGCGTAGGCCCGGCCGCCCAGCCCGCCGAAGATGATCTGAGATCGGCTCACACCGGGTGACGGACCGATCGCTCCGGCGAACCCCCGGGACTCACCGGCCCAGATACGTGTCATCTCGGCCAGCATCTGGTCGAACCGCCGGCCACGTTCGGAGAAGGGGACACCGGAGGCCTCGTAGTCGTCCTCATAGCCACCGACGGCCATGCCGAGCACCAGCCGGCCACCGGAAAGGTGGTTCACGGTCGCGGCCTGTTTGGCGAGCAGGGCGGCGTTGACCCGGAACGGCACGAGAAGGATGGACGTCACCAGCTTGATCCGCTCGGTGGCCGTCGCCGCGGCGCCGAGGGTCACCAGCGGCTCGGCGTTGCCGTACACCAGACGGTCGATCACGCCCAGCGACGAGAAGCCAAGTTCCTCGGCGGTTCTCGCCCACTCGACGATCTGCCCCCCGCTGGCTCCCGGGATGGTCGAAGGCAGGCCGATGCCGATGTCCATGCGCGCCTTTGTACCGCCGCGACCTGCCTTCCCGGGCGTAGGCGGGCCGTCAGGTCAGCAGCAGGGTCTTCCCGATGACCTCGCGGGCCTCGATCGCGGCGTGCGCGTCGGCGGCCCGCTCCAGCGGAAACGTCTGGCCGATAACCGGCCTGATGCGGCCCGCCGTGGCCTCGGCCAGCGCGCGCTCGACCCGCCGCCTCGCGCTCGCTCCAAGGCCCTGGACCTGCTCGATCCCGCGCACGGTCACCCCGCGCCGTTCCGCCTCGTGCCGGTCGATCTGGGTGAACCCGCCGGGCGCTCCGTGCGCGGAGAACCGGCCGCCGGGCGCCACGATCTCGAACGCAGCGGCGCCGATCTCTCCGCCGGCGCCGTCGAACACCACGTCTACTCCGGTGCCGCCGGTCGCCTCGCGCACCCGCTCGGACCAGCCCGCCTCCGAGTAGTCGACGGCCACGTCGGCGCCCAGCTCCGCGACCAGGTCCAGCTTCTGCTTGCCGCGGGCGGCCGCGACGACCCGTGCGCCGGCCGCGTGCGCGAGCTGGACCAGCAGGATGCCCAGACCGCCGCCCGCCGCGGTGACCAGGACCCATTCCCCGGCCCTGGCCCCGGTGGTCTCGAGGAGCCCCAGCGCGGTGTTGCCGTCGTGCAGGAGTGCCGCCGCCTCCTGGAGACCCAGGCCGTCCGGTACCGGAATCAGCTCCTCGGCCGGGGCCAGCGTCTGCTCGGTGTAACCGCCGTAGCCGCCACCCCCGCCCGTGTGTGCGGCGACCGACCGGCCGATCCAGCCAGCATCCGCACCCTCACCTACCGCGGTCACCGTTCCGGCCACGCCGCCGCCCGGCACGTACGGCGGCCGCACCGCGAAGTGCTCGCCACCCAGACCACGCCGGATCTGCGTGTCGACGAACAGGGCATCCACCACGGATACGGCCACGACCGCCTGTCCCGGCCCGGCGACCGGGTCCGGTGCCTCGCTCGTCACCAGCACCTCGGGCCCGCCGAAGCTGGCCGCCTGCACCACCCGCATGCTTACCGCTCTCCTTCGTCGACCTGCTCGATGTCTGCGAAAGCAGTCTCTAACCTTAACTATGGTTGAGGTCAACTCGGATGTCAGGCGGGCTTGGTCGTGACGAGGTAGCGCGTCCAGGGCTTGACGTCGGTGAACCGGGGCTCGGTGAAGCCGATCTCGCGGAGCGCGCCGGCATGGTGCCGGACGTCGACGTCGGCGAACGGGTCAGCGGCGTGCTGGGAGTCGTCCTCCGAGCTTCGGCGACGCACCAGGCGGGACAGCCAGGTCAGGGCGTGAGCCACCCTCGGGGCCACCGAACCGCTGGGGTAGGCGTCGGCGATCAGCAGGCGACCGCCCGGCCGGAGGACGCGGTACATCTGCGCCAACGCTGCTGTACGGGCCTCGGACGGGATGTGGTGCATCGCGAAGGTCGAGGTGACCACGTCGAAGGCGGCATCGGGCAGATCCAGAGACTGGGCCGGGGCCAACTCGAAGCGACAGTTGGCCCGCCTGCCCGCGTGGCGGTTGGCGTAGACGATCATCGGGGCCGACGGATCCACGCCGACGACCTGGCCGTGCGGGCCAACCGTCTGGGCCAGCAGGCCGGCGAAGTGCCCGGGGCCGCAGCCGATGTCGAGCACCAGGTCGCCGGGACCGGCGCCGCTTGCCGAGGCCAAGGCGGTGTTCAGGGCCCTGCGACGCCCTCCGAACATCACGGCGACGAGCAGGTTGTACCGCCGGACCCGGGTAAGGACGATTCCAGGCTCTTGGGTGCCCGCCGCTCCTTGCGCTGCTCCATGGCCGTCCATCCTGGTTCTCCTTTCGATGGCAGCTAGCTCCGATGCTCGCTCCCTCGTCGGCCCATGTCGTCGTACGCGGGGAGACTCCCGCGGCTACGTCCGGGTACGCAGATTGGCGGCGGCGCTGCATCGCCGGAAGTAGCGCCGGGGCAAACCAGCCGCCGGACAAATTAGTTTTTCAAATAGCATCATGCTCCGGTGACCACCGACGTCGACGTGATCCGTGGGGCGAGCGGCTGCGGGGCACCCTGTCCCCGCTGCGCTGCCGGCTTCTCGAAGAGCTGCGGGAGCCCGCCTCGGGGAGAGCCGCCAGCGGGTCAACTACCACCTGCGCGAGCTGGAGAAGAGCGGTCTGGTCGAGCTGGTCGAGCTGCGCCCACGGCGCGGCTGCACCGAACGTGCGGGCCACCGCCCGCGCCGTCGTGGTGGAGCCCGAGGTGGTCGGCGACCTGGCCCAGGCCACCCAAGACCGGTTGCCGTCGACACGCTGCTCGCCGCCTCCGCGCGCACCCTCGGTGATGTGGCGGCGATGCGTGAGCGCGCCGACGCCGCGGGCAAGCGGCTGGTCACCTTCACGATCGAGACCGACGTCGGCTTCGCGTGCCCGGCCGACATCGAACGTTTCGCGGACGAGCTTGCCGACCGGGTCGGTGAGTTGGCCGCCAGCTTCGACGCGCCAGGGGTCAAGCGGCGCTACCGGATAACCGTCGGCGGGCATCCCGCCGGCAGGGCGGAGGAGAACACATGACCGAGTCCAAGCCGTTCCACGTCGAGGTGACCGTGCGGACGCCCCTCGATGCCGTCTGGCGCGCTCTCACCGAGCCGGACCAGATCCGTCACTGGTTCGGCTGGGACTACGACGGGATCGATGCCGAGATCCGCAACATCTTCGTCGAGAATGCCCGGCAGTTCCCGCCCGACCGCATAGTGCTGGAGGACGGGCAGCGGATAGAGCTGCAGAGCGACGGCCCACAGACCGTTGTCAGGGTCGTCATGCCCGGCCCACTGGCCGACGCGGAGTGGGAGGACCTGTACGACGGCATGGAGGAAGGCTGGCGCACCTTCTTCGAGCAGCTCCGCTTCCGCCTCGAACGGCACCCGGCCGAGGCCCGCCGGACGGTTTACCTGTCCGGGACGGCGAGCGGACCACGGGTGTTGGCCGCCGTCGAGGCGGCGGCAAAGGAGACCTGGCACGAGAGCCGCTATCAGCGCATGGTGGTCGCCCGCGACGGGAACCTGGTCGGGTTCGCCGCCGAGCAGTCGCTGGACGCCGAGGAGGCGGGGCCGGCCAGCGTCACCGTCACCACGTACGGACTGGACGAAGGCTCCTTCGCCGCCGTACGGGAGGAGTGGGCGACACGCTGGGGGCCCCTCGCACGGGACGCCGAGGTCACTACCTAGTACACCGTGCTCACGTCCCGCCGGCGCTCATGTACTCGTGGTAGCCCTTGCGGGTCTTCTCGGTGTGGCCGCGCATGATCTCGCTGGCACGGTCCTCGTCGTGCGCGGCCAGCGCATCGATCAGTGCGCCGTGCTCGTCCCACGACTCGGCGCCGCGGTGACGGGCGATGGGCGTGTAGTACCAGCGCATCCGGCGGTCGACCAGGGAGATGAGCTCGCCGAGGACCGCGTTGCCGGAAACCTCCGTGACGTAGGCGTGCAGCGAGGCGTTGAGGGCCACCAGCCGCTCCACGTCGTCGGTCTGCATCGCCTCGACCCCGTCCCGCATGAACTCGCGAAGACGGGCGATCTGCTCGGGCTTCGCCTCGCGTGCCGCCAGCCGCGCCGACTCGGTTTCCAGCAGGGAACGCACCGCGAGGAGCTGGTCGACCTCGTGCTCGGTGGGTACGTGTACAAAGGCGCCCTGGCCGGGGCGCAGGTCCACCCATCCCTCCGCCTGGAGTCGGTGTAGCGCCTCGCGCACCGGCTGGCGACTCACCCCGAGATGCTTGGCCAGCTCGCTTTCCACGAGATGCTCGCCGGGCTGGAGGGCTCCCGTGATGATGAGCTCGGTCAGGGCGTCGTAGACCGCCTGCCGAAGAGGCACCGGGCGCTCCACCGGACGAGGCGCTGCCCCCGCGAGGCCGAGCCCGCTCGCTCGGCGTCCGGGAGGGACGGGGGCCGGGCCCGCCAGGACGGCATCGCTATCGCTCACGGGAACCTCGCCACTATCGGAGAAATACGTCACCTTCTAGATTACGGGCGACAGTATGCAATTCCGTGCAGGTCCGCCTCGGATCTAGCGGCTACCCCTCGAAGCGTTTCCGCAGGGCGGCCAGGCTCGCCGCGAAGACGTCCCGGCCGAACGTCGTGGTCAGCTGCTCCTCGTCCTTGGCATCGGCGTCGAACCACGTCCACCACTCGACGAACGTCTGGCCACCCTCGGTGACGGGGGCGACCCGGATCGTGGCGCGGTAGCTGCGGACCGGGAAGGGGCTTTCCACGAACTCGTAGGTATACGAGCGCTCGGGGTCGTCGAGGGCGAGCAGCGCCTCGCGGATGAGGGCGCCGTCCTGCAGCTCCAGCCGGCGCACGCAGCCGATTTGGTCGGCGGGCCCGCCCCCTTCGATCTCGGAGGTCTTGACGGCTGGGATCCATTCGTTCAGGTTGCCGAAGTCGCGGAGGTACGACCAAACCGCGTCCGCGGGGGCGTTGATGACAATGCTGGTGTACGGCCTGGGCATGTGGGCTCCTTAGCTAGAACGTGACCTGCTTGAACGCCCGGGTCTGCTCGGTGAGTGCTCGCTCGGTCGGCAGCCGCTCCATGCTGCTGGCGCCGTAGAAGCCGTGGCAGCTCTCGGTGCGGGACAGCACGTACGACGCGTCGTCGGGCATGGCGATCGGACCGCCGTGGCACAGCACGATGACGTCCTCGCGCACCCTCCTGGCGGCACCCGCCCACTCGTCGACGAGCCTGACGCAGTCGTCCAGGGTCTTGGCGGTCTCCGCGCCGATCGCGCCGCCGGTGGTGAGGCCCATGTGGCAGACGATCACGTCGGCCCCGGCGCGGGTCATCTTCTCGGCGTCATCGGCGCCGAACACGTACGGCGTGGTGAGCAGGTCGAGTTCATGCGCGGCGGCGATCATCTCGACCTCGAGGTCATACCCCATCCCCGTTTCCTCGAGGTTGGCCCGGAACACCCCATCGATCAGCCCCACCGTCGGGAAGTTCTGCACGCCGGAGAAACCCAGGTCGACCAGCTGGCGCAGGAACTGCTCGTGGAGCAGGAACGGGTCGGTGCCGTTGACGCCGGCGAGCACCGGGGTCCGCCGCACCACCGGCAGCACCTCGCGGGCCATCTCGACGACTATCTCGTTGGCGTTGCCGTACGCCAGCAGCCCGGCGAGCGAGCCCCGTCCGGCCATCCGGTAGCGGCCGGAGTTGTCGATGACGATGAGGTCGATCCCGCCCGCTTCCTCGCACTTGGCGGACAGGCCGGTGCCGGCGCCGCCGCCGACGATCGGCTCGCCGCGTTCGACCATGCCGCGGAACCGGTCGAGGAGCTCGGCGCGGGTGAAGCATGGCATCGGACCCTCCTCTCTTGCCGCTCAGCCGATCTCGCGGAAGGCCGTCACCAACGCGTCGGCGAACTCGGCGTCGTTGACGTGGTACGGCAGCCGGACGAGCCGGCTACCCGCGGTCCGCCGAAGGTTCGCCTCCAGAGCCTCGAAGAGCGCCGCGTCGGCCTGCGGGTTGTGGAAGGGCTGGCCCGGCGCGTCGATCATCGAGACCCCACCCTCCGGGATGAGCAGCCGCACCGGGCCCGGGCAGGCGTTGAGCTTGTCGGCGATCCACGCACCGGCCCGGGCGTTCTCCTCCGGCGTCGTACGCATCAGGGTGACCTGTGGGTTGTGGACGTAGAGATTGCGGTGTCGGAACCGCTCCGGGACCGTGTCCATCGCGCCGAAGTTCACCATGTCCAGTGCGCCGCAGGAGACCACGTACGGCACGCCTGTGCGGGCGATCGCGCCGAAACGGTCCTCGGTCGCCGGCATCACGCCGCCGACCAGCAGGTCGACCACCTCGGTAGTGGTGATGTCCAGCACGCCACCGATCAGGCGGTCGTCGACCAGCTTCTCCATCGAGCGACCGCCGGTGCCGGTGGCGTGGAAGACGAGGGGGTCGTAGTCTTCGCGCAGCCGCTCGGCCACCTGGTTCACGCACGGGGTGGTGACGCCGAACATGGTGAGCCCCACGGCCGGCCTGTCCTGGAGGCCGGCCGGAGGCGTGCGGGAGGCCATCCCGGCGACGGCGTGCGCGGCGTTGCCGAGCACCTGACGGGAGATGCGGTTCAGCCCGGCGACGTCGGTGACCGAGTAGAGCATGGCGATGTCGCTCGGTCCGACGTACGGCGCGACGTCGCCGGAGGCCACCGTCGAGACCATGACCTTGGGAACACCGACCGGCAGGGCACGCATGGCCGGGGCGACCAGCGCTGTACCGCCGGACCCGCCGAGGCCGAGCATGCCGGCGATGTGGTCGCGACGTTCGACCGCGAAGCGTTCGAAGGCGACGGTCATCGCCGAGACCGCCTCCCCGCGGTCGGTGCTGAACACGGCAGTCGCGCCGCCGGGGTGGTGGGCGGCCACCTCGCCGGGAGAGATGTCGGGGGAGTCCTTCCCGCCCGCAGTGTCGTTCCGCGCGGGCCCGGTGCTCAGGTCCACGGTGGTCACCGGCACTCCGGCCGCGGCGACGAGGTCGCGGACGTAGGCCAGCTCCTGGCCCTTGGTGTCGAACGTACCGACGACGTAGACGCTGGCCATGCCGGCTCCCTGTGACGCGGTGAGCCCCTGTGTGACAACGATCTTCGATCCAGCACGGGCCGTCAACCGGCGCGCAGCTCCGGGCAGCTGTGGTGATTGTGCCGGCTATATCGGCGGTGCGATCATGAGGCCTCGTGTCCGAAGATCACGCTGTGCGCACGGTGCGCACGGCCACCGGCGAGACGCTCCGCATTCCCCCGATAACCCCGCACATCACGCGGCGGGCGATCGCTGCGAGCATGGTCGGGAACTTCGTGGAGTGGTACGACTTCGCCATCTACGGCTTCATGGCCCCGTTCATCGCCTCGCAGTTCTTCCCCGAGGGCGACCGCAACGCGGCGCTGCTGTCCACGTTCTTCATCTACGCCAGCGCGTTCGTGGTGCGACCGTTCGGCGGGGCCATCTGGGGGCGACTGGGCGACGTGGTGGGACGCCAGCGGGTCCTCGTCCTCACCATCCTGGTGATGAGCGCCGGAACCTTCGCGATCGGGCTGCTGCCCACCTACCCGGTGCTCGGCATCTGGGCGGCCGTGCTGCTGTTGCTGTGCCGGCTCGTGCAGGGCGTCGGAGCCAGCGGCGAGTACTCCAGCGCGGCGACCTTCATGATCGAGTACAGCGGCGGCGAGAAGCGTGCGCTGCGAGCCGGCTACGTCGCCTCCGGCGTGTTCCTCGGCCTGGTGGCAGCCTCCGGGCTGTCGTCGCTGCTGGGTCGGATCCTCGGCGAGGAAGCACTCCAGGCCTGGGGATGGCGGATCCCGTTCCTGACCACCGCGCTGTTGGCGCTCGTCGCCTTCTATATCCGCAGCCGGGTCGAGGACACCCCGGAGTACCGGGCGATCGCGGACATCCGGGAGCGGGCGGCCGAACCGAGGACGTCCTTCGCCGACGCCTTCCGCACCCAATGGCGGAACATGCTGCTGTTCGTCGGGCTCGCGATGACCTACATGGTGGCCGGGTTCCTGCTGACCGGGTACTTCTCCACGTACCTGATCGAGGAGGTCGGGCTCGCCGAGTCCGACGCGTTCCTCGCCAGCACCGTTGCGCTCATCGTGCTGGCCGCCGCCGCGGTCGCCGCCGGCTGGCTGGCCGACCGGGTCGGGCGCCGTCCGCTGCTGCTCGTCGGGGCCGGGTACTTCGTCGTGGCGCCGGTGCCCATCTTCCTCCTGGCCGACCTCGGCACGCTGGGCGCGGCGATCGCCGCCGAGCTGCTCCTGGTGCTCGGCCTCTTCTTCCTCCTCACCCCGATGACGGTGAGCCTCGCGGACCTGTTTCCGGTGGACGTGCGCGCGACCGCGTCGGGGGTGTCCTACAACGTCGCCACCGCCGTCTTCGGCGGCACCGCCCCGTTCGTCGCGGCCGGGCTGACCGGCGCCACCGGGACCAGCCTGGCCGTCGCCGGCTACGTGATGGCGGTCGCCGTGGTGGCGACGCTGGTCGTCGCCGTCGCCTACCGGGAGTAGCCAGGGTCGGCATCAGGTAGCGGCAGCATTCACCGGAAAAACGACACAAAAACCTCAACTCGTGTTAACCGGGTCGTCCCCGGGGCCTTCTCATCGATCTCTACCGTCCGCTGGTGGAGAAGGTGCGGTCCTGGAGGTGGAAAATCTGTGTCGATGCACCTTGCGAAGAAATACCGGCCGCTGGAACGCTTCTGGGGAATTGACCGGAGAAGGTTCCTGGAACTGAGCGGTCTTGGTGCGGCCGCCGTCATCTTCGGCGCCGGCCCGTACACCGAGAAATCGCTCGCCCGGGTCCGGTTCCAGGACAACCCCTTCAAACTGGGAGTCGCCTCCGGCGATCCGCTGTCCGACGGCGTGGTGCTCTGGACCCGGCTGGCGCCCGACCCGACGGGCCGCGGGGGGATGCCGGATCGGAAGGTGCCGGTGCAGTGGCAGATCGCCCGCGACGAGGGCTTCCGGCGCGTCGTCCGGAGCGGAACCGCCGACGCGGTACCCGAACTCGGGCATTCGGTGCACGTCGAGGTGGGCGGGCTGCGACCCGGCCGGGAGTACTACTACCGGTTCAAGGCGGGCTCGGACATCAGCCCAGTGGGCAGGACCCGCACGGCCCCGGCGCCGGGGGACAGCGTCTCCCAGATGTCGTTCGCCTTCGCCTCCTGCCAGCAGTACGAGCACGGCTACTACACGGCCTACCGGCACATGGCCGAGGAAAACCTCGACCTCATCATCCACCTCGGCGACTACATCTACGAGTACGGGTCGGACGAGTACGTCGCACCGGAGGGCAACGTCCGCCACCACAGCGGCCCGGAGATCGTCTCGCTCGACGACTACCGCAACCGGCACGCCCAGTACCGGACGGACGAGGATCTCCAAGCGGCGCACGCCTCCGCTCCGTGGATCGTCACCTGGGACGACCACGAGGTGGAGAACAACTACGCCGACCAGATCTCCGAGGACGAGATCGATCCGGAGGAGTTCCTGCGCCGCCGGGCCGCCGCGTACCAGGCCTACTACGAACACATGCCGCTGCGGCGTTCCGCCGTGCCGAGCGGCCCCGACATGCAGCTCTACCGCCGGATCGGCTACGGCGACCTGGTCGAGTTCGACGTGCTCGACACCCGTCAGTACCGCGACAACCAGGCGGCCGGCGACGGTCTCCAGCCGCCGAACGACGAACAGGCCGATCCGAGCCGCTCTCTGACCGGGGAGAGGCAGGAGCGCTGGCTGCTCGACGGGCTCGCCGCCTCGACGGCACGCTGGAAGATCCTCGCCCAACAGGTGTTCTTCGCCCGGCTCGATTTCGACCCGGACTCGGGGGAGCGGTTCAACATGGACGCCTGGGATGGCTATCTCGGTTCCCGTGACCGAATCCTCGGGTTCATCGAGGAGAACAATGTTCGTAACCCCATCGTCATTACCGGGGATGTGCACGCGAGCTGGGCCAGCGAGCTGAAGGCCGATTTTACCGAGCCGGAATCAAAGACGCTCGGCGTGGAATTTGTCGGCACCTCCATCGCCAGCGGAGGCGACGGCTCGGACGTCCAGGACGAAACAGAGGCGATTCTCGCGGAGAACCCGCACATCAGGTTCTACAACAACTATCGCGGTTACGTGAGCTGTACGGCCGGTCCGGGGGAATTCCGGGCCGACTACCGGGTGGTCCCGTACGTCCAGCGCACGGGCGCCCCGGCCACCACCCGGGCGTCCTTCGTCGTCGAGGACGGTCGACCCGGCTTGAACAGGGACGGCGGCACCTCGCTGGCCGATGCTCGCTCCAGAACGTCCACCACGGAGCGGGACAGGATCGAGCCTCAGCGCCGCGCCGGCGCCCGGCACACCCGCTAACCCACCCGCTAGGAGCCTGGCGACCGGTCGGCGCGGTGGTACTCCCGGTTCGGCAGGTGGCCGGTCGCCATGGCCATGCGGTTGGTGAAGTTGTACATGGCGGCGATCTCGATGACGTCCCAGATCTCCTCGTCGGTGAGCCCGACCTCGCGGAGCCCTTCCAGGTCCGCCGGGTCGCACTCGCGGGGCCGCGCGGTGAGCTTCTCGGCGTACTCGCAGATCCGTGCCCGCTTCTCGTCCAGGCCGGCGCGGCGCCAGTCGAGGGTGATCCGGTCGGCCTCGACCCGGTCGCCGAGCGCGTCGGCGAGGTCCGTGCCGTGCGCCACGAGGCAGTACACACAGCCGTTGACCATCGAGACGACCACGGCGATCATCTCTCGGTCCGCCGCGGAGAGGCTCTCGGTGGGCTCGTGGAGCTGGCGGTAATGGGCGAACCAGGCCGACAGCCGTTCCGGCCGGTACGCGTAGGAGTGAAAGACGTTCGGTACGAAGCCCAGGTTCTCCCGCGCCTTGGCGAAGAGCTTGCGCAGGTTCTCCGGCAGCTCCGACTCTTCGGGGGCGGGGAAGAACCACCCGGTCTCCTGGACTGCCATGGAACGTCATGTTATAGACAGCACGTCCGCGAAGACGGCGCGGTGGTCGCTGCCGGGAAGTTCGTGCACGCTCGTGTCGCGCACGAAGTATCCGCCGTCCACGAGCACGTGGTCGATGGTGACCGGGGGAAGCGGGCCGCCGGCCGGCCAGGTCGGGGCCAGGCCCTTTCCGACATAGGCGGCGGCGTCCCGGTAACCGGTGTCGAGCACCGCCCGCAGCGCCGCGTGGTCGAGGGTCGCGTTGAAGTCGCCGGCGAGGATCCGCGGGACCCCGCCGGCGGCCGGTGGGAGCGACCGGAGCCCCCGGTACCAAAGATCCACCGCGTCCGGGCCCGCCGGTGGCACCGGATGGACCGACGCACCCGGCCAGTGTGCGGCTGCGACCCTCAGTCCTCGCCTCGAGGGAGGTAGATGCGTCCGCCGTGTTCGGCGAACTCCTCGGCCTTCTCCCGCATGCCCGCCGCAATCGCCTCCTCGTCGGTCAACCCGTGGTCCTCGGCGTAGCGCCGGACATCCTGGGTGATCTTCATGGAGCAGAAATGCGGGCCGCACATGGAGCAGAAGTGGGCGGTCTTGGCCGGTGCGGCGGGCAGGGTCTCGTCGTGGAAGGAACGCGCCGTCCCGGCGTCCAACGACAGGTCGAACTGGTCCTCCCAGCGGAACTCGAACCGCGCGTCCGACAGGGCGTCATCCCACGCCTGCGCGCCGGGGTGCCCCTTGGCCACGTCGGCCGCGTGCGCCGCGATCTTGTACGCGATGACGCCGGCCTTGACGTCGTCCCGATTGGGGAGGCCGAGGTGCTCCTTGGGTGTGACGTAGCACAGCATGGCGGTGCCGTGCCAGCCGATCATCGCGGCGCCGATCGCCGAGGTGATGTGGTCGTAGCCGGGCGCGACGTCGGTGACGAGCGGACCCAACGTGTAGAACGGCGCCTCCTGGCATACGTCCTGCTGGATGCGCACGTTCTCCTCGATCTTGTGCATCGGCACGTGGCCGGGGCCCTCCACCATGACCTGGCTGTCGTGCTCCCAGGCGATCCTCGTCAGCTCCCCGAGGGTACGCAGCTCGGCGAGCTGGGCCTCGTCGTTCGCGTCGTGGACGGAGCCGGGACGCAGCCCGTCGCCGAGCGAGAACGTCACGTCGTAGCCGCGGAAGATCTCGCACAGCTCGGGGAAGTGGGTGTAGAGGAAGCTCTCCTCGTGGTGTGCCAGGCACCAGGCCGCCATGATCGACCCACCGCGGCTCACGATCCCGGTCTTGCGGCCGGCGGTGAGCGGCACGTACCGCAACAGCACCCCGGCGTGGATGGTCATGTAATCCACGCCCTGCTCGCACTGCTCGATGACGGTGTCCCGGAAGACCTCCCAGGTCAGATCCTCCGGCCTGCCGCCGACCCGCTCGAGCGCCTGGTAGATCGGCACGGTGCCCACCGGAACCGGGGAGTTGCGCAGGATCCACTCGCGGGTGGTGTGGATGTCGCGGCCGGTCGACAGGTCCATGACGGTGTCGGCGCCCCAGCGCGTCGCCCAGCGCATCTTCTCGACCTCCTCCTCGATGGAGGAGACCACCGCCGAGTTGCCGATGTTGGCGTTGATCTTCACCAGGAAGCCGCGGCCGATGATCATCGGCTCGCTCTCCGGATGGTTGACGTTCACGGGCAGCACCGCCCGGCCGCGCGCCAGCTCGTCGCGGACGAACTCCGGCGAGACCCCCTCGCGCAGTGCCACGAACTCCATCTCCGGGGTCACCACACCGCGCCGGGCGTACGCCCGCTGGGTGACCGCCCGCCCCTCGGTGCCGTCGGGTTCGGCGATCCATCCGGCTCGCAGCGCGGGAAGGCCGCGGCGGACGTCGACGGAGTACTCCGGGTCGGTGTACGGACCGGAGGTGTCGTAGAGCACCACCGCGTCGCCGTTCGACAGCCGAACCTCGCGCATGGGCACGCGGAGGTCCGGGCGGGAGCCCTGGAGGTACGTCTTGTGCGGGTTGTGCGAGTTCAGAGACGGGCGGGCATCGGTAGCAGTCATCCCCACACTCCCTTCGCCGGCATGATCCGGATCAGGTTCCAGCGGTCGGCGACCCACTCAGTCGCCCTCTCAGCCCGGTCGAACCGGACTCCCGCGTCCTGTTGCTTGCACGGTAACTCGATGGCCCCCGGGGGACGCAAGGCCCCGAAGATCGCATTAATGCCACGCCGACCCATACCGGCCATGTCGGCCGAGCCCGGTCTCCGGGTTGCAGGTAGGGTCCAAAGGGGGATGCGGCGAGGGGAGGTTGCGTGGATTCCCGCGGCAGCGCTGGTCAGGACGCGTACCCGACCCGGCTGCTGACCGTGCCCAATGGGCTCAGCGTGGCCAGGCTGGCGGGTGTCCCGCTGTTCCTGTGGCTGGTGCTCGGGCCAAAGGCCGACCTGTGGGCTCTGGGGGTCCTGGCCGCGAGCGGCTTCACCGACTGGCTGGACGGCAAGCTGGCACGCGCCTGGAACCAGGCCTCACAGGTGGGCAAGCTCCTCGACCCGGCCGCCGACCGTCTCTACATCGTCGCCATCCTCGCCGGCCTGACGCTCCGCGAGATCATTCCGTGGTGGTTCGCGGCGCTGCTTGTCGCCCGTGAGCTGCTGCTCGCCATCGCCCTGGCCGCCCTCTATCTGCACCGCTACGAGCCCCTACAGGTGCACTTCCTCGGCAAGGCCGCCACGATGTGCCTGCTGTACGCGTTTCCGCTGCTGTTCCTCGGCGGCCAGGAGGGCACCTTGGCCGAGATCGCGAACATCACCGGTTGGGGGTTCGCCCTCTGGGGGACGGGATTGTATTGGTGCGCGGCGGTCCTGTACGTCCTGCAGGTAGGTCAGCTCGTCTCGGCTGCTCGTCGGGGGCCCGCCGCCGAGGCCACCGAAACCGACGCGGAAAGGAGTAGCAGCGTGACCCCCGAACACGAGGGGCGGCCCGCATGAGGGCTGTCGTCATGGCAGGGGGAGAGGGCACCCGACTACGCCCGATGACGGCCAACCAGCCGAAACCGCTGCTGCCGGTGGTGAACCAGCCGATCATGGAGCATGTCCTGCGGCTCCTGAAACGCCACGGCTTCAGCGAGACGGTGGTTACCGTGCAGTTCCTCGCCTCGCTGGTGCGCAACTACTTCGGCGACGGGGACGAGCTGGGGATGAACCTCCAGTACGCCACCGAGGAGATGCCGCTCGGCACCGCGGGAAGCATCAAGAACGCCGAGGATGCGCTGCGCGACGGCCGGTTCCTGGTGATCTCGGGTGACGCGCTCACCGACATCGACCTGAGCGCCATGGTGCGGTTCCACCGGGAGAGAGGCGCTCTCGTCACCATCGGGCTCAAGCGGGTCGCCAACCCCTTGGAGTTCGGGATCATCATCGTCGACGAGGATGGCCGGATCGGACGTTTCCTGGAGAAGCCGACCTGGGGTCAGGTGTTCTCGGACACCGTCAACACCGGCATCTACGTGATGGAGCCGGAGGTCCTCGACGCGGTTCCCGCCGGTGAGGCGGTGGACTGGTCGGCCGATGTCTTCCCACGCCTGCTCGCCGAGGGAGCGCCGCTGTACGGGTACGTCGCGGAGGGGTACTGGGAGGACGTCGGCACCCACGAGAGCTACCTGAAGGCCCAGGCGGACGTGCTGTCCGGAAAGGTCGAGGCGGAGATCGACGGGTTCGAGGTGGCGCCCGGCGTGTGGGTCGCCGAGGGCGCCGAGGTGGATCCCGAGGCGATCCTGAAGGGCCCGCTGCACGTCGGAAACTACGCAAAGGTCGAGGCCGGCGCCGAGCTGCGCGAATTCACCGTGCTGGGCAGCAACGTGGTGGTCAAGGAGGCCGCCTTCCTGCATCGCGCCGTGGTACACGACAACGTCTTCATCGGGCCGAACACGAACCTCCGTGGGTGTGTCATCGGGAAGAACACCGACGTCATGCGCGCCGCCCGGATCGAGGAGGGCGCGATCGTCGGCGACGAATGCGTGATCGAGGACGAGGCCTTCCTGTCCTCCGAGGTCAAGGTCTATCCGTTCAAGACCATCGAGGCCGGGGCGATGGTCAACACCAGCGTGATCTGGGAATCCCGCGGCCAGCGCACCCTGTTCGGACCGCGCGGGGTCTCCGGCCTCATCAACGTCGAGATCACCCCCGAGCTGTGCGTCCGGCTCGCCAGCGCGTACGCGACCACGCTGAAGAAGGGATCGAGCGTCACCACGTCCCGCGACGCGTCCCGGGCGGCGCGGGCCTTCAAGCGCGCGGTGGTCAGCGCGCTCACCGCCAGCGCGATCAACGTACGGGACCTCGAGGGCTCCCCGCTGCCGGTGGCCCGCTACGAGACGATGCGGACGGACAACTCCGGCGGCATCGCCCTGCAGACGACGCCCGGCGACCCGCAGGGCATCGACATCGTCTTCCTGGACGAGGACGGGGCGGACCTGTCCCGGGCGACGCAGCGCAAGCTGGAGAGGGTCTTCGGGCGCCAGGAGTTCCGGCGGGCGTTCCCCGGCGAGATCGCCGAGCTGAGCTTCCCGCCGCGGGTGGTCGAGACCTACACCCAGGAGCTGCTGGGCGGGCTGGACATGGGCGGCGTCCAGGAGGCGAAGCTGAAGCTCGTCGTCGACTGCGCGGGCGGCACCGCGTCGCTGGTCCTGCCCTACCTCCTCGGCCGGGTCGGCGTCGACGTGCTCACCGTCAACGCCCGCCTCGACGAGGTGTCGCCGACCGAGACCCTGGCCGAGCGCATGCGGGACCTCCAGCGGCTGGGCGAGCTGGTGTCGTCCTCCCGCGCGGCGTTCGGAGTGCGGTTCGACCCGGTGGGTGAGCGCATCGCCTTGGTCGACGAGAGCGGCGAGCAGATCAGCGGCGAGCGCGCCCTGCTGGTGGTGCTGGACCTGGTCGCGGCCGAACTGCGGAGCGGGCGGGTGGCGCTTCCGGTGACCACCACCCGGGTGGCCGAGCAGGTGTGCCGCTTCCACGGGGTGGCGGTGCAGTGGACCTCCACCTCGCTGGACGAGTTGACCAAGGCGGCCCGCGAGCGCGATGTCATCTTCGCCGGCGACGGGCGTGGGGGGTTCATCATTCCCGAGTTCAGCTCGACCCTCGACGGGATCGCCGCCTTCGCCCGGCTGCTGGGGCTGGTGGCGCGTACCCGGCTGTCGCTTCGCCAGATCGATCAGCGCATCCCGGAGGCGCACCTGCTGAAGCGTTCGGTGCCGACCCCGTGGGCGGCGAAGGGCAGCGTCATGCGCGCCGTCGTCGAGGCGTCGGCCGGGCGCACGCTCGACACCACCGACGGGGTGCGGGTGGTCGAGGAGGACGGGCGCTGGGTGCTGGTGCTGCCGGATCCCTCGGACGCGATCACCCACCTGTGGTCGGAGGGACCCGACGAGGACAGCGCCCAGGCGCTCCTCGAGGAATGGGCCGAGGTGGTCGAGCGCGCCGGCACGACGTAGCCGCCTCGGGATGTTCTTCGCGATGTTCTTCGCGATTCTCCGTGCGCAAGAATGGCGGCGATGAGCAAGCAGCCGGGCGCCCCAGGCGGGCCGCCGAGGCCGTGGAAGCGGCCGGATGCCTCGATGTCGCTGCTCGCCGACCTGATGACGAGCGATGCGCTCGACCCCGGGTACACCACGGCGGCGCGCCGCGGGGAGGGCGGGAACGGACGGACATCGAGCCGGTCGGGCGCGGTGCTCGTCCTCGTCACCGTCGTCGCCATCGGGCTTCTCCTCGCCACCGCCGTGGCGAAGGTACGGCGGGAGGAACCCGTTGCCGAGCGCCACCGGCAGGAGCTCGTCGCGGAGATCGAGAGTCAAACCAGGCAGACGGATCGGCTGCAGAGGGAACTGGTCCGGCAGCGCCGGGAGACGGCCCGGCACCGGGCAGCGCTGCTCGCGCAGAGCGCCGCGGGGCAGCGGACGCAGCATGAGCTGAGTCGGCTCGCGTTCGTCGCCGGGGAGACGCCCGTCGAGGGGCCGGGGATCCAGGTGACCGTCGACGACGCCCCGGAGCGGAGCGAGCAGGAATCCGACGACGTGATCAGCGGGGCGCGGGTGCTCGACCGTGACCTCCAGGAGCTGGTCAACTCGCTGTGGGCGGCGGGCGCCGACGCGATAGCGATCAACGGGCAGCGGCTCACCTCGGTCACCGCCATCCGCGCCGCCGGCGACGCGATTCTCGTCGACTACCGTCCGGTGAACCCCCCGTACGTGGTCACCGCGATCGGCGATCCCGACACGATGGAGACGCGCTTCGCCGACAGCAGGGCGGGGCGGTTGTTCCGTACCCTCGAATCGACCTTCGGGATCGGCTTCGGGGTTCGCAGAGACGAAGGCCTGAAGCTGCCCGGGGCATCCGCTTTGACCCTGCACTACGCCCGGGAGGTGCGGCAAAGGTGATCGCAGCGATCGGCCTCGCCATCGGAGTCACGCTCGGCCTCGTGCTGCAGCCCGACGTTCCGCTCTGGCTGCAGCCCTACCTCCCGATCGCCATCGTCGCGGCCCTGGACGCGTTGTTCGGCGCCGTCCGCGCCACGCTCGAAGGCGTCTTCAACGAGAGGGTGTTCGTCGTTTCGTTCGTCGCCAACACCGTAGTGGCGGCGCTCATCGTGTTCCTGGGCGACCAGCTCGGGGTGGGCTCGCAGCTGACCACCGCCGTCGTGGTCGTCCTCGGAATCAGGATCTTTTCCAATGCCGCCGCGATTCGCAGGGATCTGTTCCACGCATGAGCCAGAACACACCCGCGCGGCGACGCCTGCGCCGCGCGTTGCGCCCCCACATCAGCCGTACCCAGCTGCTCGTCGGTCTGCTGTGCCTGGTCCTCGGCTTCGGGCTCGCCACCCAGGTGCACGCGAACCGGGAGGAGTCCGAGTTCGCCGCCGCCCGCCAAGACGAGCTCGTCGGGATCCTCGACACGCTGTCGCAGCGCTCCGACCGGCTCCGGGCGGAGATCCAAAGCCTGGAACAGACCCGCGCCGAGCTCGAACAGGACACCAGGGGAGAGGCCGCCGTTGCGGAGGCACGCAGGCGCGCGTCCACGTACGCGGTGCTGGCCGGAACCGTGCCGGTGACCGGGCCAGGCATCGAGCTGGTGGTCAACGATCCGGGTGGCAAGGTCACCGCCAGCATGCTGCTCGATACGCTCCAGGAGCTGCGTGACGCCGGGGCCGAGGCGGTCCAGATCGGCGGGGTCCGGGCGATCGCGAGTACGTACTTCCGCGACGCCTCCGGCCGCGGGATCGTGGTGGACGGCCAACGGCTGTTCCCGCCGTATCGCCTGCTGGTGATCGGCGATCCGCATACGCTGTCCACGGCGCTCGACATCCCTGGTGGGATCATGGAGAGTCTGCGGAGTGCGGGTGCCGAGGGCGTGGTCACCCAGCGGGAGGAGATCCGTATCACCGCCGTGCGGGCGGCGGCGAGCCCTCAGTACGCTCGTGCGACACGTGACGGGGACAGAAAGAACAACTGACGAGGGTGGTTACGTGTACCCCGAGGAACTCAGCTACACCACCGAGCACGAATGGGTCCGGGTGGCCGACGACCCGGCGGTCATCAGGGTCGGCATCACCCACTACGCCCAGGATGCGCTCGGCGACGTCGTATACGTCTCGTTGCCCGAGATCGGCACCGAGGTCGAGGCGGGTCAGCCGCTCGGCGAGGTCGAGTCGACCAAGAGCGTGTCCGACATCTACGCGCCGGTCACCGGGGCCGTCGAGGCGCGCAACGAGGAGTTGGACGACCAACCGGACCTGGTCAACTCCGATCCGTACGGCGACGGCTGGATGATCGACATCCGGGTCGCCGACCTCGACGGGTTGGACGAGACCCTGGCCGGGCTGCTGGACGCCGCCGCGTACCAGGCCATGGTGGAAAAGGAATAGGGCGCCTACCGAGGGAAGAGTCCCCGTTGTCGCTCTCCGCACCTCGACTGTACGTTGAGGGTTGTCCACCTTCGTGTCCCGGTTGACCCTCGGGCGCGTGTCCGCGTAGGTTGCAGCAACCGCGGCCCAGCGGGCACGGTCACAGCACCACCAGTAACAGACAAACGCCGCGCCAACGCGGCAGGAGGCCGAGCCAGTCGATGCCGAGCGTTTTCTGCACGCAGTGCGGTCACGCCAACCCAGACGATGCCCGGTTCTGCTCGAACTGCGGGACCCCGTTGACCAGAACCGGTCAACCGTTGTCGCCCGAGGGCGCCGGCGAGGCCACCTCGACGATCTCCCTGTCCGGGATCGAGAGCCTCGACGACCAGGCCGAGGATGTGGTGGCCGACCAAGCCACCGTCGAGGCGTTGCCGCAGGGTACGGCGCTGCTGGTGGTGAAGCGGGGACCCAACGCGGGAAGCAGGTTTCTCCTCGACAGCGACCTCACCACGGCGGGTCGTCACCCGGAAAGCGACATCTTCCTGGACGATGTAACCGTGTCGCGTCGACATGCCGAGTTCTACCGTCGCGGCGACTCGTTCGCCGTGCGCGACGTCGGCAGCCTCAACGGCACGTACGTGAACCGTGAGCGGATCGAGGAAGTCGCCCTGGGCGGCGGCGACGAGGTGCAGATCGGGAAGTTCCGTCTGGTGTTCCTGGTAGGTCCCGTGCACCCGAGCGGAGGTAACGTCCGCCCAGCGGGAGGACCATGAGTGCCCAGCCGGCCCGGGCCCTGATGAGCATCGGCGAGGTACTCGCCCGATTGCGGCCGGAGTTCTGCGACATCACGATCTCGAAGATCAGGTTCCTCGAGTCCGAGGGTCTGATAGAGCCGCAGCGCAGCCCCTCGGGTTACCGCAAGTTCACCCACGCCGACATTGAGCGGCTGCGCTACGTCCTGTCCGCACAGCGCGACCACTATCTTCCGCTCCGTGTCATCAGGGAACACCTGGAGGCCAGCGACCGTGGACTGGCGCCACCGCTCGCCGGGATGCCCGGCCCGCGCCCGCTGGTCGCCGCCGACAGCATGCCGGCCGAACAGGACTTCACAGCCGAGGATCGGCGGCTCACCCGAAGGGAGCTGCTGGAGGCGACGGGGCTGGATGACCAGCGGCTACGCGAGCTCGAGGACTTCGGTCTCGTCGTCCGGGACGGCCGGCACTACGACGCGGAGGCCGTAGCCATTGTGAAGACGGTCGTCGAGCTGGGTAGGTTTGGGCTAGAAGCCCGACATCTCCGGGCGGTCAAGGCAGCTGCCGACCGGGAGATCGGGTTGGTCGAACAGGTGGTGACGCCGCTGGTGCGGCAACGGGATCCCGGAGCCCGGGGGCGGGCCGACGATGCCGCCCGTGAGATCGCGGCCCTGTCCTTGCGCCTCCACGCGGCGTTGATGAAGGTAGAACTAGGTAGGAGCCTCAATCGTTAGAGCCGGAGGACTCCGCGACGGGGTGTCGCGGTGTACGTTGGCTTGACGGGGGGTTGGGTACGAGGGTTGTAGGAACGATGCGTGGGACGGTGACCGCAGCGTGAAGCATATGGAGGTCGTCGGCGTACGGGTCGAAATGCCCTCCAATCAGCCGATCGTCCTGCTCAAGGAGGCCGAGGGAGAACGCTACCTGCCCATCTGGATCGGGGCGGTCGAGGCGACGGCGATCGCCTTCGCCCAGCAAGGGGTGCTCCCGGCCCGACCTCTCACCCACGACCTCTTCCGCGACGTCCTCGAGGCGCTCGGCGTGCAGCTGAAGACCGTGAACATCACGACGCTGCGCGAGGGGATCTTCTTCGCCGATCTCATCTTCTCCAACGGTGTGGAGGTCAGTGCCCGGCCCTCCGACTCCATCGCTCTCGCTCTCCGGACCGGCGCGGAGATCTTCGCCAGCGAAGAGGTCCTGGACGAGGCCGGCGTCGCGATCCCCGACGAGCAGGAAGACGAGGTCGAGAAGTTCCGAGAGTTCCTGGACACCATCACACCGGAGGACTTCGGCAAGGCGACCTGAGATGTCACGGTGTGGTCACGGCCGGGCACGGGGCGCGACGCGCCGGTACCAGACGTTGACGGGCCCAGCGGCCGGCCCTACCGTGCAAGTGAAACATCCGCGGTGTAATTAGGTGGAATTAGGTCGCGGCAACACTCATGCACATCGCGGCACACCGATGATGCCGGAGGTCGGCGTGGCGGTCAGCGGCGAGGGCCGAGCCAAGGATGACAGACGCAGGATGGCCGAGCAGGCGGCCGAGCAGGGTCTGCTCTTCGAGGACGGCCCGCCGCCGCCCGTACCGCCGGAGGACGTCGGCTACCGGGGTCCCACCGCGTGCGCCGCGGCCGGCATCACCTACCGCCAGCTCGACTACTGGGCCCGGACCAAGCTGGTAGAGCCGAGCGTCCGTCCCGCGCACGGTTCGGGAAGCCAGCGCCTCTACAGCTTCCGCGACATCCTGGTCCTCAAGGTCGTCAAGCGGCTTCTCGACACCGGTGTCTCCCTGCAGCAGATCCGTACCGCTGTGCGACATCTGCGCGACCAGGGGATCAAGGATCTGGCCCAGCTCACCCTGATGAGCGACGGGGTGAGTGTCTACCAGTGCACGTCCCCCGACGAGGTCTTCGATCTGCTGCAGGGCGGCCAGGGCGTGTTCGGCATCGCCGTCAGCACCGTCTGGCGCGATCTCGAGGGCACGCTGGCCGAGCTGCCCTCGGAGCGGGCGGAGCCGGAGGACGAGGAGGCGCTCCTCGACGACGAGCTGACCCGTCGGCGCCGCGCCCGCAAGATCGGGTGACGTCGAACACCGCCGGGTCCCTTCGATAGAGTCGAAGAAGCTGACGACCCTGCGCGGGAGAGCCCCTCGTAGCCAGCCAGGGGCGCCGAAGGAGCAACTCTCCCCGGAAACTCTCAGGCGCAAAGACCGTGCGGGCTAGGCAACTCTGGAAAGCAGGCGCCCGACGCGCCTCACCGACGGTGCAAGCCGCGCGCTCCCGCCGGCCGCGGTGAAGCTCTCAGGTCACCAGACAGAGGGGGAGACCCGACAGGGCGCGCCGCGCGCCGGGTCGCAGTCCCAGGAGGTCCCCATGACCGACCGGCTTACCCTCTTTGAACTGGAGCACACGGCGACGTTCGCGGACCGGCACATCGGTCCGTCGGCGGAGGAGCAGGCGAAGATGCTCTCCGCGATCGGGCACGCCTCGCTGGACGAACTCGTCGACGACACGCTGCCCGAGGTCATCCGCAGCTCGCGGGCCCTTGACCTGCCGCCCGCGCTCGGCGAGTCCGAGGTGACGGCCGAGCTCCGCGCGCTCGCCGCCGGCAACGAGGTGCTCACCTCCATGATCGGCCTCGGCTACCACGACACCGTTACGCCGCCGGTGATACGCAGAAACGTGCTGGAGAACCCCGCCTGGTACACGGCGTACACGCCGTACCAGCCCGAGATCTCCCAGGGTCGGCTGGAGGCGCTGCTCAACTTCCAGACAGTGGTGGCAGATCTCACCGGCCTGCCGGTCGCCGGCGCCTCGATGCTCGACGAGGCCACGGCGGCTGCGGAGGCCATGACCCTGGCGCGGCGCGCGACCAAGGGAGCCGGCGCGTTCGTGGTGGATTCCGACTGCCTGCCGCAGACGCTCGCGGTACTCCGCGCCCGGGCCCGCCCGCTCGACATCGACCTCGTGGTTGCCGACCTTTCCGACCCAGCGGACGGCCTCCCGGACGGAGACATCTTCGGGGTCCTGGTGCAGTACCCCGGCGCCAGCGGAGCGCTCCGCGACCTCGCGGGCCTGGTCGAGACGGCGCATGCCCGCGGCGCCCTGGTCACGGTGGCCGCCGATCTGCTCGCGCTTACGCTCGTACGTTCGCCCGGGGAGATTGGCGCGGACATCGCCGTCGGGTCGTCGCAACGGTTCGGCGTGCCGCTGGGCTTCGGCGGACCGCACGCCGGCTACCTGGCCGTGCGGGACGGACTGCAGCGCCAGCTGCCCGGGCGTCTCGTCGGAGTCTCGGTTGATACCGACGGCAAACCGGCCTACCGGCTCGCGCTGCAGACCCGGGAACAGCACATCCGCCGGGAGAAGGCGACGAGCAACATCTGCACCGCCCAGGTGCTGCTCGCCGTGATCGCCAGCATGTACGCGGCCTACCACGGTCCCGAAGGGCTGGCGCGGATCGCCCGCCGGGTCCACCGCTACGCCGCGATCCTCGCCTTCCGCCTGCGCGACCTCGACGGCGTCGAGGTCGTCCACGAGCACTTCTTCGACACGGTGTTGGTCAGCTGCCCGGGGCGCGCCGATCAGGTGGTCGAGCGCGCCCGGGACCACGGCGTCAACCTGCGGCGAGTGGACGCCGACCACGTCGGCGTGTCCTGCGACGAGGTCACCGACCGCGGTCACCTGCGCGCGGTGTGGGCCGCCCTGGGTGCGCCCGGCGATGGCCTTGCCGACCGCGACGACCTCGACGACATCGACGCGCTGGACGCCCGGACGCCGGACGCGCTTCCCGTCGCCCTGCTGCGCGGCACCGACTACCTGACCCACCCGGTGTTCCACGAGCACCGAAACGAGACGGCGATGCTGCGGTACCTGCGCCGCCTCGCCGACCGCGACGTCGCGCTGGACCGCTCGATGATCCCGTTGGGCTCGTGCACCATGAAGCTCAACGCGACGACCGAGATGGAGCCGATCACCTGGCCGGAGTTCGCCTCGATCCACCCGTTCGCGCCGGCCGAGCAGACCCGCGGCTACCTCGACCTGATCCGCGACCTGGAACGCTGGCTCGCCGAGATCACCGGGTACGACGCCGTCTCCCTCCAGCCCAACGCGGGTTCCCAGGGGGAGCTTGCGGGCCTGCTCGCGGTGCGGGCCTACCACGAGTCCCGCGGTGAGGACGAGCGGGACATCTGCCTGATCCCGTCCTCGGCACACGGCACCAACGCGGCGAGCGCGGTCCTCGCCGGCATGCGGGTGGTCGTCGTGGCCTGCGACGCGGGCGGCAACATCGACCTCGACGACCTGCACGCCAAGATCGACAAGCATCGGGACCGGCTGGCCGCGATCATGGCGACCTACCCGTCCACGCACGGAGTCTTCGAGGAGACGATCGACGAGGTCTGCCGGATGGTGCACGACGCCGGCGGCCAGGTGTACGTCGACGGGGCGAACCTCAACGCGCTCGTCGGTCTCGGCCGGCTCGGCGAGTTCGGCGCCGACGTGTCGCACCTCAACCTGCACAAGACGTTCTGCATCCCACACGGCGGCGGTGGTCCCGGGGTCGGACCGGTCGGCGTGCGTGCCCACCTCGCGCCGTTCCTGCCCAATCACCCGCTGCGGACGGAGGCGGGGCCGGATGACGGCGTGGGGCCGGTCGCCGCCGCCCCGTGGGGTTCGGCGGGCATCCTGCCCATCTCCTGGGCCTACATCCGGCTCATGGGAGCTGACGGCCTGCGGCGTGCCAGTCAGGTCGCCGTGCTCTCCGCCAACTACCTGGCCCGACGCCTGGCGCCGCACTACTCGATCCTCTACACCGGGCGGAACGGCATGGTAGCCCACGAATGCATCATCGACCTGCGGCACCTCACCAAGCAGAGCGGGATCACCGCCGAGGACGTGGCGAAGCGGCTCATCGACTGCGGGTTCCACGCCCCGACGATGTCGTTTCCCGTCGCCGGCACGCTGATGATCGAGCCCACCGAGAGCGAGGATCTCGCCGAGCTCGACAGGTTCTGCGAGGCGATGATCGCGATCCGTGAGGAGATCGCGCGGGTCGCGGACGGACGCCTCGACCGGGAGGACAACCCACTCAAGAATGCCCCGCACCCCGCCGACGCGTTGGCGGCGGGGGAGTGGAAGCACCCCTACAGCCCGGAGGAGGCCGCCTACCCGGTGGCGTCGGTTCGGGAGGCCAAGTACTGGCCGCCGGTGCGCCGGATCGACAGCGCCTACGGCGACCGGAACCTGGTGTGCGCCTGCCCGCCGCCGGAGGCGTACGCCTAGGCCGAGATGGGGCCGGCGTCAGGACAGCAGGCGGGTGAGCGCGGGGCCGATGTCCAGCACCCGGCTCACCGGGTGCCAGCCTCCGCCGGCCCGCCTTGCCAGCTCCGCGGCGGCCTGTCGCGAGTCGGCTGTGCTGCCGGGACAGAGTACGTGCACGCGATCCACGCCGCCGAGGGCCGCGGCCGGCTCGTCTCCCACCGTGTGCAGGCAGTCGCTGAGCAGGACCACCGTTCGCTCGCCCGCGGTCACCTCGGCGAGCTGCCGGGACGCCGCGCGCAGCGCACCGGCCAGGTCGGTGACCCCGTGGCCGCGCAGCCCGAGCACGTCGGTGACCAGGTCCGCCGCGGGACGGCGCTGCCCCTGCCGTTGCAGCACCGATACCCCGCCGGCGAACGCGAGGACGCTGGGGCTGACGCGGCCGTCGGCGGCTCCGTCGGCGGCGAGGACGATCGCCGCGGCGGCGACGGCGGACATCGCCACCGCGCGGCCGCGCATGGAGCCGCTGGCGTCCACGACAAGGCACAGCGCGCGCCGACCGGCCGACCAGCCTCGGGTGACGAGGTCGGAAGGCTGCGGCGGCCCGACGCCCGGCCAGCGTTCCAGGGTTCGGTCGACGTCGAGATCCCCGTCGAGGCGGTTGCTGGGCGCCAGTTGGCGGGCACCCCGGACGGAGCCGTGTGGCCTCCGGGCGAGCCGGAGGTACACCCGGGCGGCAAGCCGCCGGGCCGCCTCGCGCAGCCTCCGGTCGGTGGCGGCGGCGAGGTCGGCGAGCAGGGCCGCGGCGTTGTCGGGGTCCGCGGCCAGGGCCGCCTCGAAGGCATCCTCGTCCAGCTCACCGAGGCCAGGGGACACCTCGGTGAACACGGCGTAGCGGTTCTCCAGCTCGCGCCGGCCGTGGCTGCGGCGTGCGGGATCGCGGTCACCCCGCGGGCGCGACGTTCGGGGCTCGCCCCCGCCGCGCAGGGCGAGCGGGGGCTGTTCAGCTTTTCCCTGGCCGTCCGGAGCGGTCTCAGGGGTGTCGGACCCTTCGCCGTCACCGGCAGACGCGTCGCCGTCCCAGATCCGGTCGAGGAGCTCGTCGAGCACCGATTCGGGGCTGCGGTCGCAGCCGTCCTGCACGCGGATCCGTCCGGACAGGGCCGCGTGGGCCGCGTCGCGGGCGGTCTCCCGGTCGCCGCCGGTCTCCCCGCGGAGTTCCGTCAGGCCGGTGAGCAGGAGCGCCATGTCGATGGCACCCCGAACCGACGCACCCATCCGCAGGTCCGGATGCTCGCGGGTGGCACGGGTCAGCTCGACGGCGAGCGCGACCGGCGTCCCGGTCGCCCCGGTCACCGTCGTGGTGATCCGCCGCTCGGACTCCTCGTCCTGGTAGCCGACGACGACGCGACACATCCGGTCGGCGACGGACTGGCTCACCCTGGCGGTGCCGATCGCGTCGAACGGGTTCATCGCGGCGATGAGCCGAAACCGCGGGTCGGCGCGTACGACACCCAGCCGAGGTACCGCGATCTCGCCCTCGGCGAGCACGGTGACCAGGACGTTGAGGGTCTCCTCGGGTACCCGGTTCAGCTCCTCCAGGTACAGCAGCGCTCCCGCCCGCATGCTGACCAGCAACGGGCCGTCCACGAAGCTTGCCGGGGTATACCCCTCGCTGAGCACCTGGGCAGGGTCGTGTCCCCCGATCAGACGGGCCGGTGTCAGCTCGGCGTTGCCCTCGACGAAGACCATCTCGCTGCCGTCCTCGCGGGCGATGGCCCGCAGCAGGGTCGACTTCCCCGTGCCCGGGGGACCCTCGAGGACGATGTGCCTGCCCTGCGCGAGCGCGACGAGAATGATCTCCCGCTCACGCCGCAGCCCGATGACGGGTACTGGCGCTTTCAATGCTCTGTCAATGCTCTGTCAATGCTCGTGGACGATGACGCCGCGCACGTTCTTGCCGTCCCAGAGGTCCTGGTAGCCCCGGTTGATCTCCTCCAGCTTGTAGCGCTTGGTGATGAGCTCGTCCAGCTTCAGGTCACCGGACCGGTAGAGCTCGACCAGCCGCGGGATGTCGTAGAACGGGTCACCCCCGCCGAACAGGGCGCCACGGATCCGCTTCTCGAAGAGGGTCAGCTCGGCGCCGGACACGTGGATGGTCTTCTTCGCCGGGTCGGCGAGCCCGGTCACCACGATCTGACCGCCCTTGCGGATCACGGCGAACGCCGAGTTGATCACGTCCTCGTCCACCACGCCCACGGTGACCAGCGCCTGGTCGGCACCGACGCCGCGGGTGATGTCGGTGATGGTCTGCTGGGCGTCCTCGGCGTTGGATGCCGTGTGCGTCGCGCCGAGCTGCTCGGCCATCTCCAGCTTGTTGGCGAACGGGTCGACCGCGACGATGTTGCGGGCGCCGGCGAAGGCGGCGCCCTGCACGGCGTTGATGCCGATGCCGCCGATGCCGTAGATCACCACGGTGTCGCCCGGCCGTACGTCACCCGCGTTGGCGGCGGTGCCGAATCCGGTCGGCACACCGCAGCCGATCAGTACGACCGTCTCCAGCGGCAGGTCCTCGTCCACCTTGACGCAGGAGTGCTCGGAGACCGTCGCCCACTGGGAGAACGTGCCGAGCATGCACAATCCGCCGAAGTCCTCGCCGCCGCCGTGGAACCGGAAGGTGCCATCGGCCTGACAACCCTCGGTGAGGTACATGCCCAGGTCGCAGAGGTTGGTCATGCCGCGGGCGCAGAACTGGCAGTGCCCGCACACGGGCAGGAACGAGCAGATGACGTGGTCGCCCGGCTTGAGACGGGTGACGCCCTCGCCGACCTCCTCGACGACCCCCGCACCCTCGTGACCCCCGACGAGTGGGTAGCGCATCGGGAGGTCGCCGGTCCGACCGTGCTCGTCGGAGTGGCACAGGCCCGCCGCGACGAACCGCAGGAGCACCTCTCCGGTCTTCGGCGGGTCCAGCTCGAGCTCGGTGATCTCCCAGTCCTTGCCCACGCCCCGCAACACAGCAGCCTTGGTCTTCATGTGTCCTCCCGGTGATCGTGACGACCCCGTATTCAGTTGATAGCACCGTGCCGGCCAGAACGGGAGAGTGCAAGGGGTCGGATCGAGACTTGACGTCTCCGGGCGCCGCGGCGCACGGTGGACGAGGACCTGGACGAGGGACAGCGTCAGGAGGTTCATGGTGGCCACACCCGAGCGAGAAGCCGAAGCGCCGGCCGGGCGCGAGGAGAGCACCGAGGTCCTCGACGACCTGCTCGTCGAGGAGGTTTCGATCGACGGGATGTGTGGCGTCTACTGAGGCCGACGGGTCATCCGACGGGTCATCCGCCGGGATACCGGCCTGCGGTCCGCGACCAGCCCGTCGGTGTAACGTACGATGTCCGTCGTCCACCGGGCGAGTAGTTCGTCCAGGACCGCGAGGTCGGCAGCCGACCACGAAGCGACGACGTCGCCGGTCACCGAGATACCGGCCTGCACCATCCGCTCGACCGCCCGCTCACCGGCCGCGGTCAGGTCGACCATGGTGACCCTGCGGTCGGACTCGGTGTTCCGGCGCGTCACTAACCCCTCGCCCTCGAGCTCACGCACCATCCTGCTGGCCATCGGCAGGCTCATCGCCAGCGAGTCGGCCAGGTCACCCAGCGGGGTCGGCCGGATCTCGTCCAGCACCATGAGCAGCCGGTAGCTGGATGGTTGCAGCGACACGCCAGCGTGCCGCAGCAGCAGCTCGTGAATCGCCCGCATCCCCGACCGATAGGCGATCTCCCGCAGCGATCGATCGATCGACAGGAGCGTCTGGGCTCGCGTCCGCGCCGGTCGGCCAGGAGAGTTCATATATCCAACATCGGATCGAGGTTCGCCTTAATGTAGCGCACGGCAGCGGTTTTCGGGTGCCCGTTCATCTGGGTTTCGGTTCCCGTTTACGCCGTCAGATGACCGTCGAGCCCGCGTCCACCGGCAGCGCCACCCCGGTGACGTAGCGCGCCTCGTCGGAGACCAGCCAGGCGATCGCGTTGCTGATGTCCCGCGGCTCCACCCAGGGAACGGGCAGGGCGTTGGTCGTCTGGAAGGCCTCGGCGGCTTCTTCCCGTGTCGGGTCCGGGTGATCGGGGAGGAAGAGGCGGTAGGTCGCCTCGTTTTGGATCATGTCGGTGTCGACGGTGGTCGGGTGCACCGTGTTGACCCTGATGCGGTACGGCGCCAGCTCGTTCGCCAGCGTCCGCATGAGGCCCACCACCGCATGCTTGCTGGCCACGTAGTGGGCAATGTTGGTCAGGCCCTTGAGGCCCGCGGTCGAGCTGGTGATGACGATGGCGCCGCTCCGGCCTCGCTGGATCATCGGCGGCACGGCCGCCTTGACGGTGTGCCACACGCCGGTCAGGTTGATGTCGATCACGTCGCGCCACGTCTGCTCGTCGATCTCCCAGGCCACGCCGTAGGTGAAGATGCCGGCGTTGGCGCAGACGATGTCGAGGCCGCCGAGCTCGGCGAGTCCGGCGCCGAGGGCCGACTCGAGCTGGTCGTACTCGCGTACGTCGGCCTGCCGGGCCACGACACGCCGGTCGAGGTCCTCGACCAGTCGGGCCGTCTCGGCGAGGTCGGCCGTCGTCGGCATCCGGTAGAACGGCCGCACGCTGTCGACCTGCCGGCACAGATCGACGGCGATGATGTCCGCGCCGTCCTCGGCGAGCCGTACCGCGTGCGAACGGCCCTGCCCCCGTGCGGCCCCGGTGACGAACGCGACCCTGCCGTCCAGGCGGCCCATGTGATCACCCTACGTGGCGCAGGACAGTAGACATCGGGACTGACGAGAGTAAATGATTATGTCTGAGATCGAGACATGGTCTGGTGCGCTCGGGGCGCGCACCCCGAGAATGGCATCGTATGCACGGACAGTAAGGGAAGGGTCGGCTGAAGCGTCATGTCCTTCGACGCCGAGCGACCGTACCGGCTGAACCCCAAGGTGGCGCTGCGGCCGGAACCCTTCGGGGCGCTCGCCTACCACTTCGGCAACAGGCGGCTGACGTTCCTGAAGACCGCGCGGATGGTGGAGGTCGTCCGAGCCCTGGAGCATCACCCGAGCGCCCGCGCCGCGCTGCGCTCGCTGGCCGTTCCGGAACGGGAATGGCCGCAGTACGAACGAGCCCTGGCCGCCTTGGCGGAATCGGAGGTCATAGATGGCCGCGAGTGAGCGACTTGTCGAGCACTTCAAGACGGGCCTGTCCGCCCCCATCTGCCTCACCTGGGAGCTGACCTACGCCTGCAACCTCGCCTGCGTCCACTGCCTTTCCTCCTCCGGCCGGCGTGACCCACGCGAGCTGGACACCGACGAGGCGAAGCGGGTGATCGACGAGCTGCAGGCGATGCAGGTCTTCTACGTCAACGTGGGCGGCGGCGAGCCCACAGTACGGCCCGACTTCTTCGAGCTGCTCGACTACGCCGTCGGCCACGACGTCGGGGTCAAGTTCTCCACGAACGGGGTCCGTATCGATCGGGCGGTGGCGCACCGCATCGCGGCCATGGACTACGTGGACGTCCAGGTCAGCATCGACGGCGTCGACGCGGCGAGCAACGACCACGTACGCGGCGCCGGCTCGTTCGCCACCGCACGGCGGGCGATGGACAACCTCGCCGAGGCCGGGTTCGCCGGCTTCAAGATCAGCGTGGTGATGACCCGGCACAACGTGGACCAGCTCGACGCCCTCAAGGCGCTGGCCGACGACTACCGGGCACAGCTGCGGATCACCCGGCTGCGTCCGTCCGGCCGGGGCGCCGACACCTGGGACGAGCTGCACCCGACCCAGGAGCAGCAGCGGCAGATCTACTTCTGGCTGCTCGACCGCCCGGACGTGCTGACCGGCGACTCGTTCTTCCATCTGTCCGCGCTGGGCGCGCCGCTGCCGGGGCTCAACCTGTGCGGCGCCGGACGTGTGGTGTGCCTGATCGACCCGGTCGGCGACGTCTACGCCTGCCCGTTCGTGCTGCACGACCGGTTCAAGGCGGGCAACGTACGCGAGGCCGGCGGCTTCACCCGGGTGTGGCGGGAGTCGGCGCTGTTCACCGAGCTGCGCGAGCCGGCGAGCGCGGGCGCCTGCTCGTCCTGCGGCATGTACGACGCGTGCCAGGGCGGTTGCATGGCCGCGAAGTTCTTCACCGGGCTGCCGCTGGACGGGCCCGACCCCGAGTGCGTGTTCGGGCACGGCGAGCGGGCCCTCGCCGGTGTCGGAGCCGAAGAGCGGCCGTCGCCGGGGCCCGGCCACTCGCGAGGCCCAGTGTTCGTCGAACTCACCCGGCGACATGAGTGACCTCGCGCCCGCCGCGACCCTGCTGACCGCCTGGCAGTTGCGCGGCCGAACGGCCCGCAACCGGGTGATGTTCGGACCACACGAGACCAACCTCGGACGTCGCCGGACGGTTTCCGATCGCCACGTCGCGTACTACCGCCGCCGCGCCGCGGGCGGCGCCGGCGTGATCGTCGTCGAGACCGCGTCGGTGCACGACTCGGACTGGCCGTACGAGCGCGCCCCGCTGGCCGGCCCGGGCGCCTCCGGGTCCGCCGGCGGGTGGGCGGCGGTGGCCGCCGCCTGCCACGAGGAGGGGGCGCTCGCGCTCGCCTCCCTCGGCCACGCCGGCGGGCAGGGCTCGTCCGCCTACTCGCAGGCGGCGTTGTGGGCACCGTCCAACGTCCCGGAACCGGCGGGCCGCGAGGTGCCCAAGGCCATGGAGGACGAGGACGTCGCGGCGGTCGTCGACGGCTTCGCCGCGGCGACCCGGCTGGCGGTGGCCGCCGGCCTCGACGGCGTCGAGGTCAACGCCGGCCAACACAGCCTGGTGCGGCAGTTCCTGTCCGGGCTGACCAACCACCGCGGGGACGGCTACGGCGAGGATCGGCTCCGGTTCGCCCGCGAGGTGCTCGCGGCGACCCGCGCGGCGGCCGGCGAGGCGATCGTCGGCCTGCGGCTGTGCTGCGACGAGATGGCACCGTGGGCCGGCATCGTGCCCGAGCAGGGCGCGGAGATCGCGGCCGGGCTCGCGCCGCACGTCGACTACATAGCCGTCGTCCGGGGCTCGATCTTCACCACCTGGGCGACGCGGCCGGACGGGCACACCCCGCCCGGCTTCAACCTGGAGACGACCCGGCTGGTCCGCGGGGCGGTGCCGGACGGCGTCGCGGTGGTGGCGCAGGGCTCGATAGTGGACGCCGACCTGGCCGAGCGGATAGTGGCCGACGGCACGGCGGACGCCGTCGAGATGACCCGCGCCCAGATCGCGGATCCCGACCTGGTCGACAAGCTGTCCCGCGGCGAGGCCGAGCGGATCCGACCCTGCATCCTGTGCAACCAGACCTGTCAGGTCCGCGACGCGCGCAACCCGATCGTGAGCTGCGTCGGTGAGCCGTCGAGCGGGCACGAGACGGAGGATCCGCCGGTTCTCTCCGGGTCGATCCGCGCGCCGGCCGACGTCCTCGTCGTCGGCGGCGGCCCGAGCGGCCTCGAGACGGCCCGGGTCGCGGCGCTCGCCGGCCATCGGGTGACGGTCGCCGAGCGGGCTGCGCGTCTCGGCGGACGGCTGTGCACGGCAGCGGCGGGCGGGGGACGGGAGCGCCTCGCCCTGCTGGCCGACTGGCTGGAGGCCGAGTGCCGACGGCTCGGCGTGACCATCGCGTGCGGCCGGGAGATCATCGCCGACGACGTTCGGGCGCACCCCGGGCCGGTGGTTCTGTGCACGGGTTCGCGGGCCGGACGGCCCACGTACACGACCGAGGAGGGCGCGGACGTCCGCACCGCTGAGCAGGTGCTGAGCACGCCTCGAGGCGAGCTGCCGCCCGGACCGGTCGCGGTATGGGACCCGATCGGCGGCCCGGTGGGCATCAGCGTCGCCGAGCTGCTCGCCGGGCACGGACGGGAGGTGGCGCTGATCACCCCCGACCTGCTCGTAGGCACCGAGCTGGCCCGCAGCGGGGACCTGGCGGCCGCGAGCACCCGGCTGCTGCAGGCCGGAGTGCGCCTGGAGAAGCGGTCGGTGCTGACGCGGGTCACCCCAGGCGCGGCCGAGGTCCAGGACCGGTTCACCGGCGAGCCGCGTGAGGTCAAGGCCGACCTTCTGGTGGACGCCGGCTACCGGCTGCCCGACGACGCGCTGTGGCGGGAGGCGCCCGAGGCTCCGCGGGCCGGGGACGCCGTCGCGCCCCGTACCGTGTACGAGGCGGTCCTGGAGGGCCGCCGGGCCGCCCTGGACCTGGTGGGCACGGGTATATCATGAGCATGAGTCGGTACCGGTACCTGTTCTCACCAGTGCGGATCGGTCCGGTCGTCGCCCGCAACCGGGTGGTGTTCTGCGCGCACCTGACGAACTACGCCGAGGACGGCCTGCCCACCGAGCAACACGCCGCCTACTACGCGGCTCGGGCCGCCGGCGGCGCCGGGCTGATCATCACCGAGGAGCATTCCACCCACCCGACGGACTGGCCGTACGAGAAGCTCATCCACGGCTTCCACCCCGAGGCGGTGCCGGGGTACCGGCGCATCACCGAGGCGGTGCACCGGCACGGGACACCGATCTTCGCCCAGATCAACCACAACGGCGGCCAGGGCAGCGGTATGTACTCCAGGCTGCCGGCCTGGGCGCCCTCGCCGCTGGCCGACCCGCTGTTCCGGGAGGTGCCCAAGGAGGTCGAGTCCGGCGAGATCGCGGAGATCGTCGCCTCCTACGCACGGGTGGCCGAGCACTGTCGGAGGGGCGGTTTCGACGGCATCGAGCTGCAGTGCTCGCACTCCTCGATCGTGCGGCAGTTCCTGTCCCGGGCGACGAACCGGCGTGCCGACTCCTACGGCGGGTCGTTGGAGAACCGGGCCCGCATCCTGCTGGAGATCGTCGCCGCGGTACGGGAGGCGATCGGCCGGGATCTGGCGCTCGGCGTCCGGCTGTGCGGCGACGAGCTGGTCGACGGGGGGACCACCATCGACGAGGCCGTCGAGGTCGCGCGCATGGTGGAGCGCGCCGGGCTCGTCGACTACCTCAACACCTCCATCGGGGTCGCCACCGCCACCCTGTTCATGATCGAGGCGTCGATGCACGTGCCTCCGGGATACGCCCTGTTCATCCCCTCGGCGCTGCGCAAGGCCGTCGAGCTGCCGGTGGTGGGCGTTGGTCGGTTCAAGGACCCACTGCAGGCCGAACACGCCCTCGACGAGGGACACTGCGATCTCGTCGGCGTCGTCCGGGGACAGATCGCCGACCCCGACTTCGCCGCCAAGGCCCGGCGCGGCGACGCCGACGCGATCCGGCTGTGCCTGTCCTGCAACCAGGAATGCGTCGGCCGCATGGGGCTGAACCGCTGGCTCGGCTGCATCGAGAACCCACACACCGGCCGGGAGGCGCTGCCCCGGCCGCCGGCGCCCGACCGGGTCAGGAACGTGCTGGTCGTCGGCGCCGGGCCGGGCGGCCTGCAGGCCGCGATCTCCGCCGCCGAACGGGGGCACCGGGTCACCGTCCTGGAGCAGACGGACGTGCCCGGCGGCGGGGCGCGGCTCGCCGCCAGCGTGCCGAACCGGGCGGAGTTCGGCGACCTGGTCCGCAACCAGGTAGCGGAATGTCGGCGACTGGGGGTCGATGTCCGCTACCGCGTCACCGCCTCCCCGGAGGTGATCGGCGAGTACGGTCCGGATGCCGTGGTCGTCGCGACCGGGAGCGTCCCTGCCCCGCCGCACTGGGTGCCCGAGGGGGTGCCGGGCGGCGCACCCCGCCTCGCCGACATCACCGAGGTCGTCACGGGGGCCGCGGCGCCGAGCGGGCGGGTGCTGGTGGTCGACGAACTCGGGTTCCACCAGGCCACGAGCGTGGCCGAGCTGCTCGCCGACCGGGGGTGCGAGGTCGAGGTGCTGACCCCCGGCATGGTCGTCGGCCAGGACCTCGGCGTCACCCTCGATCTGGAGTACTGGAACGTCCGCGCCGCCGAGAAGGGCATCGTGCAGACCACCGACAGCGTTGCCATGGGGCTGGACGAGACCGGACTCCAGGTGCTCCACCACCCGACGGGGCAGATGACCGCCTACCCCGCCGACTGGATAGTGCTGGCCGTCCCGGCCGCGCCCAACGACGCCCTGTACTTCTCGCTGAGACAGGACGGCCCGTACCGGGTGCACCGGATCGGCGACTGCGTGGCGCCGCGCCGGGCACACGCCGCGGTTATCGAGGGCGACCGGATAGGTGCCAGCCTTTGAGGACCATGAGTGAGTCGATAGCTGTGGTGCCGGTACGCGGCGGCATGCTGCCCGTCGGCGCCGACGAGGCGGTCGCGGAGGCGGGCGGTGTCGCGTTGCTCGCCGGTTCAGGCGTCGCCAAGGCGGCCCCGGAGCTGCCGGCCGTCCGCGTACTCACCGCCGAACTCGGCGCGCCCGCGTTCCGCGCCTGGGCGGCGGTGCTCGCCCCGGCGCTGGCGCCGTACGGCGCGGTTCTGCTTCCCGCCTCGCCCGACGGCCGCGACCTCGCCCCGCGGCTCGCCGCCGAACTGGGCCGGCCGCTGCTCGCCGGCGCCACCGAGATCCGCGGGGCGCGGGTGCTGGTTGCCCGCCGCGGGGGACTCCTGGTCGAGGAGGTCGAGGTCGAGGGACCGTACCTGGCCACGCTCCAGCCCGGGGTGCGCGGGGCCGAGCCGAGGTCCGGCGAGGCCGAGGTCACGTCGTTGGAGCTGTCCGTGGACCCGGACAGCAGGGACCCATACGTGGTTGAGGAGCTGCCGGCCGATCCGGCCACCATGGATCTCGCCGAGTCGTCGCGGATTCTCGCCGGGGGAGCGGGTCTGTCCGGGGCCGAGGACTTCGAGCTGCTCGCGCGGGTGGCGGCCGCCCTCGGCGCCGCCCCGGGCGCGACCCGGGTGGTGACCGACCAGGGCTGGGTGCCGCACGAACGGCAGATCGGCACCACCGGTGTCACCGTCGACCCCGACCTGTACGTCACCCTGGGGATCTCCGGGGCTGTCCAGCACGTCGCCGGGCTCGGTACGCCCCGGCACGTGGTCTCGGTCAACACCGACCCGAGCTGCCCGATGATGGCCATGGCCGACCTCGCGCTCGTCACCGACGCGCCGGGGTTGCTGCGCGCGTTGGCCCGCAGGCTGGGGGTGGAGGATGGCTGAGCGGTTCGACGTCGTCGTGGTGGGCGCCGGCCCGGCCGGCTCGGCGGCGGCGCTGGTCGCCGCCCGGTCCGGGTTGTCGGTGCTGCTGCTGGAACGCGGTCCCTTCCCGGGCGCGAAGAACATGTTCGGCGGCGTGGTCTACTGCCGGATCCTGGACACGCTCGTCCCGAACTGGTGGACCGAGGCCCCGGTGCAGCGCTGGGTGACCCGGCGGCAGACCATGGTGCTGGCCGACGGCCAGGCGCTCACCGTCGACTTCCGGAACCAGAACTGGGGGAGCGAGCCGTACAACGGCGCCACCGCCTACCGCGCGGAGTTCGACGCCTGGCTGGCGAGCAAGGCCGAGGAGGCCGGCGCGACGCTGGTGTGCTCGACCACCGCTACCGGTCTGCTGACCTCCGAGTCGGGCCGGGTGCACGGCGTGCGCACCGACCGACCCGACGGCGAGGTCGAGGCATCGGTGGTGATCGCCTGCGACGGGGTCAACTCCTTCCTCGCGAAGGAGGCGGGCCTCTACCCGAACTGGTCGGCCGACCACTACACGGTCGGGGTGAAGGAGGTTCTGGCGCTGCCGAGCGCGGCCATCGAGGAGCGCTGCGGGCTCGGCGGCGACGAGGGGATGGACATCGAGATCCTCGGCGGCACCGGGGGAGTGCCGGGCGGCGGCTTCTTCTACACCAACCGGGATACCGTCGCCGTCGGCGTGGTGCTGTCCGTGGCCGGGCTGCGGGACTCCGGGCGCCGGCCCGAGGAGATCATCGCCGACCTCAAGGCCCACCCCGCTATCGCGCCGCTGGTGCGCGGGGGCGAGCTGGTGGAGTTCACCGCCCACACGATCCCCGAGGCCGGCCTCGCCGGTATGCCGCGGACGGTGGGCGACGGGATCCTGGTGGCGGGCGACGCCGCACATCTCTGCCTCGCCGCCGGCATCTGGCTGGAGGGGGTGAACTTCGCGATCGGCTCGGGCGCGTTCGCCGCGGAGACAGCCGTCGAGGCGATACGTGCCGGGGACACCTCGGCGCGTGGCCTTGCCGGCTACCGCCGCCGGATGGCGAACTCGTTCGTCCTCGCCGACCACAAGAAGCTGCGGCACGCGCCGCACCTGATCCTCGGTGAACGCGCCCAGACCCGCTATCCGCGACTGATCTGCCAGCTCGCCGAGCAGGTCTTCACAATCACCAACCCGGACCCCAAGCTGGGGGTACGCCGCTGGGCGCGGCGGGCAATGCGAGACTCGGGGGTGCGGCTGCACGAGTTGGCCAAGGACGCCTGGACCGGGTGGAGGAGCTTTGGTTGACTTCTCCCCCTCGTAAACGATGAAGATTCGCGCTGGCGGCGAATCGTCTTTCCTGTCCTGCTCGGCAGGAGTCCGTTCCTCCCGCACCTGAAAGGCGAGAACATATCAACCGAGGAACTCTTGATGAACCCAGGCAGTGACATCGGCTTCGAGGACCGCATGGCGACCGTGGAGTTCCGGGTCGCCGACCGGCCGCACATCACCGTGGACCGCGAGGTGTGCCGCAGCTGCACCACCAAGGCCTGCGTGCATGTCTGCCCAGCCGGCCTGTTCGTACCGACCGCCGACGGCGGCATCCTGTTCAACTACGAGCAGTGCTTCGAATGCGGCACCTGCTACATGGTGTGCAACGAGGCCGGAGCCATCACCTGGTCGTACCCGGAGGGCGGCCAGGGCGTCGTGATGCGCAGGTCGTAGTGACCGAGGCCAGCCCGTTCGTCGCCGCCGCGCTGAAACACGTGGCGGTCCGCGCCCGTGTCGACCCGCTGACCGGTGAGGAGAGCCCGGAGACGTGGGGCGCATCCGACGCCGACCTTGCGGCGCTCGAGTGGGCGCTCCGCCTCGGGGAGCGCTGGTCGATGCCGGTGCTCGCGATCACCGTCGGGCCGTCGCCGGCGGAGACAGTGCTCGGTACGGCGGCGGCCGCGGGCGCGTCGCACTTGGTACGGGTCGAGATGGCCGGAGACGCCCCGAGCCGTTCCGTGGCCACCGCCCTGGCCGCCGCCCTCGCCGCCTACCCGGGCGGGCCCGTGGTGGTCTGCTGCGGCGACGCGAGCCCCGACCGGGGCAGCGGTTCGGTGCCGGCGTTCCTCGCCCACGAGCTCGGCGCCACAGGGGCGCTCGGCCTGGTCGGCATCGAGCCGGGGGAGCGGGGCGTGCTTGCCGCCACCCGGCGCCTCGACCGGGGGCGCCGGGAACGGCTGCGGGTCACGGCGCTTGCTGGGGCGCCCGCCGTGCTGTCCGTCGAGGCGGCCGGGGTACGGCTTCGCCGGGCAGCGCTTCCCGCCGTCCTCGCCGCGCGGGACGCGCCGGTGGAGGTAATACCCGGACCGGCTTCCCGGTCCGAACCGGAGGCGCGGGTCCGTACCGTGCGGCGCGGGCCGTACCGGCCGCGGGCGAAGGTGCTGCCCGCCCCGGCGGCCGCCGATCCCCGGGCACGCATCCGCGCCCTTGCCGGCGGGCGCGCCGAACGCCGGACACCCCAGGCGCTCGCCCTCGACCCGGAGCAGGCCGCCGACCACCTCCTTGCCTACCTGCGCGAGACGGGCTACCTGAGTTGACTTCGTCGGTCCGTTCGCATCTGGCCGAGGCCGTCTGGCCGCAGGTACGCGGCGGTCTGCTCGTGCTGCCCGTCGGCTCGTTGGAGCAGCACGGCCCGCACCTGCCGCTGGACACCGACACCCGGATCGCCGCGGCCCTCGCGGCCGACCTCGTCCGCGGCCGCCCGGACGCCGTGCTGGCCCCGGCCGTGCCGTACGGGGCGAGCGGTGAGCACCAGGATTTCCCGGGCACCGTGTCGGCCGGCGCGGAAGGGTTGGCCGGCTACCTGGTCGAGCTGCTCCGCTCCGCGTCCCGCACGTTCGAGCGGATGCTGCTCGTCAACGGGCACGGCGGGAACACCGAGACGCTGCACCGCGTGGTGGCAAGGATGCGCGACGAGGGCAGGGACGTCCGCCTGTGGGAGGCGACCTGGAAGGGCGACGCGCACGCGGGGCGCGCCGAGACGTCCCTGCTGCTCGCCCTGGCTCCGTCTCTGGTCCGACTCGATCGCGCCGAGGCCGGCAACACCGCGCCGCTCGACGAGCTGTGGCCCCCGCTGCGCGCGCACGGGGTGCGTGCCGTATCCGAGAACGGTGTGCTCGGCGACCCGGCCGGCGCCTCGGCCGAGGAGGGGCGCGCACTGTATGCGGAACTGGCCCGCGACTTGGCGGACGCGACGGCACGCTGGTGGCCGTAATACGGCTCCCCGGAAAGGACCGCCAGGCGACCAGCAAACATACGTTCGATTATGGCACCGCCTCGTGCCGCCAACCTTTCTGGCAGTGTCCTGAGTTGACGGGTCGGGAAGGATGGCCGGGTGAGCAGGAGTAAGGGCAGAGTCGGCACACAACGTGGCGGCGGGCTCGCGCCGCCGGCGACCCGCCGACTGCCGGACGGATTCCGGGTGGAGATGGACCCCGGCGTGCGGCTCCTGGACGACGACACGGTGCTCGTCGGGGGATCACCGCTGCGGATACTGCGGCTCACCCGGCGCGGTGCCGACATCGTCGCGGCCTGGCGCGGCGGGCGGCGATGCGAGGGTCCAACCGAGCTGACGCTCGCCCGCCATCTTCTGGACGGCGGCCTGGTGCATCCCCGACCCGTTCCCGGTGCAGCGGGGCCCGGCGACGTGACGGTCGTCGTGCCGGTGCGGGACCGCGCCGATGCGCTGGCCCGCTGCCTCGCCGCGCTCGGACCCTGCGATCGGGTACTGGTCGTCGACGATGCCTCGCGCGACCCGGACCGTATAGCCGCCGCAGCGGCCGCGCACGGCGCGCGGGTCATCCGCCGGGGGACGAGTGGCGGTCCGGCCGCCGCGCGCAACGCAGGGCTCGCCCATGCCTCGACGCCGTACGTCGCCTTCGTCGACTCCGACTGCAGACCCGAGCCGGGCTGGTTGGAGACGCTGCTGCCGCACTTCCAGGACCCCGCCGTCGCCGCCCTTGCCCCGCGCGTCGTCCCGGCGGACGGGACCGGGTGGATCGACCGATACGACTCCTGCCGGTCCTCCCTCGACCTCGGCCCGGCGGAGGCCCCGGTCGTCCCCCGGTCCCGGGTCGCCTACGTTCCGGCGGCGGCGTTGGTGGTGCGCCGCTCCGCGGTCGGGAGCGGCTTCGACGTCGCCCGTACGGTGGGCGAGGACGTGGATCTGGTCTGGCGGCTGTGGGAGGCCGGATGGACCGTGCGGTACGTGCCGTCCGCACGGGTCGTCCACGACCCCCGCCGCACCGTGGCCGGTTGGGCGGCGCGGCGGTTCGCCTACGGCACGTCGGCCGCGCCGCTCGCGGCGGCGCACCCGGGTCAGGTGCCGCCGGTCGTGCTCTCCGGGTGGAGCCTGACCGCCTGGGCGCTGGCGCTCGCCGGCCGGCCGGACGCCGCCCTGGGCGTCGTCGCCGCGGCGAGCGGGTTGATGGCGCGGCGGCTGCCGCTGCGGGAAGGCCGGATGGCCGAAGGTGCCCGCCTGGCCGGACTGGGGACCCTCGCCGTGGGTGAGGCGCTCGCCGCGACGGTTACCCAGGTGTGGTGGCCGGTCGCGGTCCCGGCCGCGCTCGTTTCCCGCCGCGCCCGCCGCGCGGTGGTGGCGGCCGCCCTGGCCCGCCCCGCGCTGGTCTGGCTGCGTAATCGCCCGCAGTCCGACCCGCTGCGGTTCGGCGCGGCATGCCTGCTCGACGACCTCGTGTACGGGGCCGGGGTGTGGTGGGGATGCCTGCGGGAGGGCACCGTCGAGCCGCTGCTCCCGCAGCTCATGGGCCGCATCCCCGTCACCCGGCGCCCTGCCGACTGAACTCGACGCCGGCCGGGACCTGGCGGGGTAACCCCGGCCGGGCGACCGCGGCGGATCATCGCGTGATGGACTTAGCGGCATGAGGTTCGTGATCTACGGTGCCGGCGCGATCGGCGGGGTGCTCGGTGCTCGCTTGTACCAGCACGGGCACGATGTGGCCCTGATCGCGCGCGGCCAGCACTTCGAGGCCGTGCGGGAGCACGGCCTGCGGTTCGACACCCCGGACGGGTCGTGGATCCTCCCGGTCCCGGTCGCCGACGGCCCGCGCGACGCCGGCATCACGCCGGAGGACGTCGTCATCCTGGCGATGAAGTCGCAGCACACGCTCGCCGCGCTGGAGGCGCTTTCCGCCTGTGCGGACTCCAGCGTGCCCGTCGTGTGCGCGCAGAACGGCGTACACAACGAACGTGCGGCATTGCGCCGGTTCCGGAACGTGTACGGGGTCAACGTCATGTGTCCCGCAGGACATCTGGAGCCCGGCATCGTTCAGGGGTACTCCTCGCCGACGACCGGCATCATGGATCTCGGCCGCTACCCGCGCGGCCTCGACGCGACGGCCGAGCACGTCGCGGCGGCGTTCCGGTCGGCGACCTTCGCCTGCGAGGCGCGTCCGGACATCATGCGGTGGAAATACCGGAAGCTGCTCATGAACCTCGGCAACGCGGTCCAGGCCGTCTGCGGCAGCGGCGCGAGCACCAAACGGATCCGGCAACTCGTCGCCGAGGAAGGGGAGCGATGCCTGCGCGCCGCCGGGATCGACGTCGTCCCGGCGGCCGAAGAAAGGGCCCGGCGCGGAGACCTGATACAGGCACAGCCGGTCGGAGACGGGCCACGGCCCGGAAGCTCGTCGTGGCAGAGCCTGCGCCGCGGGCAGGGCACGATCGAGAGCGAGTACCTCAACGGCGAGATCGTCCTGCTCGGCCGGATGCACGACGTGCTGACGCCGTGCAACGAGCTGCTGCAGAGCCTGGCCGGAGAGATGGCGCGCAACGGCACGCCGCCCGGCAGCATGACCGAGGAGGAGGTACTCGCGAAGCTCCCGGGTCTCTAGCCCTCCCGCTTGGTCGTGATCCCGGTTAGCGCGCCTCGCCGCCGACGGTCGTGGCGCCGTAGCGGCCCTTCTCGCGGTCGAGGTCCAACGGCTCGATGCGTTTGCGGGCGGCCAGCGTGGCCTCGTCGATCCGGTCGGCCGGGACGAGCCAGGCGACCTCGAACTCCAGGCCGTCCGGGTCGCGGGCGTAGAGGCTCTTGGTGGTGCCGTGGTCGCTGGACCCGACCAGGGCGCCGCGGTCGGCCAGCACCTCCCGCAGCCTGTCGAGCTCGGCGAGCGTGTCGACCTCCCAGGCGAGGTGGTAGAGCCCGACCGCCGAGGAGCCTGCCGGCGAGGGCCCGGCCGCGGAGCCGATCTCGAACAGGCCGAGGTCGTGGTCGTTCTCGGAGCCCGGTGCCTGCAGGAACACGGCGCCGGCGAAGCCCTCCGGCGTCATGTCCACACGCCGAAAGCCCAGCACGTCGGTGTAGAAGGCGGCGCTGCGGGTAACGTCCCGAACGAACAGGACGGCGTGGTTGAGGCGGGTGATCGGCATGGCGCGTCCTCCAGCTCGGCTACCGTGTCCAGCGTGGTCGCCCGTTCAATGATTCCCAGATAATCGGCCGCGGGCAGCAACCAACCGCGCCGCAACCCGCGTCTCTCCGAGTGGAGGCGGTGCAGGCGCCCTCCACGTGCAGCGGCCGAAGCCAGCGGGCCGACGAGAGCTGGCCCCGCCGCACCGATGCGGTGGGCCGGGAAGAAGCCAGGAAGAGAACCCGACAGTGACCTGACGCACCGGAAACTCGTTAGTTAGGTTTGCCTTACCTAATTAGATCTGGCATGCACATGCGCAATCTGCTTACGAACGACGACGTTCTCTACACGAAGGAAGAGCGCGACGCGCGGGACGTACTGAACGCGGTCCGTCCCGACCTAGCCGGTCGTTACGACGAGGCGTTGAGCCGCGCGCGCACGGTTGGTCTCGAGAAGCTCCGTGCCGCGCTGGACCGCGAGGGATTCGCGGAGAGCATGCCGCCGGCCCCGCCGGTCCACCCGGCGGACCTGGTCGACGCGGTGATGAGCGCTCGCGCCGGGAGCAGGCACCCGGAGCCCTGGGAGCGGCTTCGCGACGAGGTGGCGGCCAGCGCCGCCGCGCACGCGCTGGCCCTGGTCGGCGACGCCGATCGACGCCGGCGGCTCGTCCCCACCGCCACGGTCCGCGCCGCGGCCGGCGACGCGCTGGGCTGGGCGCTGTCCAGGGCGGCCGACGATCCGGGGTTCAGCCCGCTGGCGGCCTTCGAGCGGGTGGTCGTCGACGGGCATCCCTGGCACCCGTGTGCCCGCATGCGGGTGGGCATGTCGGTGGACGAGGTGCTCGCCTACACACCCGAGTGGGCCGACGAGGTGCCCCTCGGGGTGGTAGCGGTCAGGCCGAGCGAGGACAACGGGCTGACCGCGCTGCTGCGTCGCACCTATCCGACGCTCGACCGGGCACCGGAGGGATACGCGCTGCTCCCGGTGCACCCGTGGCAGCTCCGCCACGTCGTGCCCGTTCGGCACGCCCGGGACCTTGCCGAGGGTCGGGTGATGGTAATCCCCGGCGCCCGAATACCGGGCCGGCCGCTCATCTCGGTACGGACCTTCGCGCCGAGGCACGACCGGCTGGCACCTCATCTGAAGACCGCGATGAACGTCCAGCTCACCAGCGCTGTCCGGATCGTCTCGCCGGCCGCCGTGCACAACGGTCCTCGCCTTTCCCGGCTGCTCGACGAGATCGCCGACCGTGAGGAGCGCTTCGGCCACCGGTTCGTCGTCGCCGGCGAGCTGGCGTCCGGGCACTACCGCCCCCCGGCGGACGAGCCGGCCACGTCTATCTCGGCCGCTTCCGGGCTGGGCGCGATCCTGCGGGAATCGCCGGAGCGCCACGTCGCCCCCGGCGAGCTCGCGCTCCCGTTGGCCGCGTTGGGGGCCCGCTCGCCGGTACGCGACCGTCCGCTGCTGGCCGACGCGCTGAACCGGATCGGCGGCCCGCCTGGCACCGCCGCCCGGCGTTTCCTCGCCGCCTTCTGCGACTGCGCCCTCCCGCCGCTGCTGTCGTTGCTTTCCCGGTGGGGCGTGGCCCTCGAGGCACACGGCCAGAACACGGTCGTCGTGCTCCGGGACGGCCTGCCGGTCCGGCTGGTGTACCGCGACCTCGGCGGCGTGCGGGTGAATCCGCTCCGCCTGGCTCGGCAGGGTCTTGCCGTTCCCGAACTCCGTGGGTCACTTTGCACCGACAGCGAGGCCGAGCTGCGGAACAAGCTGTTCGGTGCCCTCGTCCCGACGGGCCTGGCCGAGGTCGTGTCGGCGCTGTCCCGGGTCGGGGGCGTCCCGCCCTCGGCGCTGTGGCGGATCGTCGCCGGGCGGGTGCGGGCCGCCTACGCGCCCCTGCTCGACGACCCGGCCGTGCGGGAACGTGCGGGGCGCGACCTCGCGGCCCTGCTGGGTCCCACCGTTCCGATGAAGGCACTGCTGCGGATGCGCCTCGCCGAGGACCCGTTGGAAGAGCAGTGGATAGAGGTACCCAACCCGCTTGCGGGGCCCGCGCGGGGGCCGGCATGACCGTCGCCCTCGAGGTTCCCCGGCTGGCGGAGCCGGCGACGCCGGCCGAACGACGAATGTACGAGGCGCTGCGCGACGCCGCGCCCGCACTCGTCGAGGGCTTCCTCGGGCACCTCGCCCGGGCCCGCTTCACCGTCCTGAGCCGCCTATTGGCGGCGCTGTGGCGGGAGAACGTGACAGGCCTGCGCAGCGCCAGCCACCGGGTGGGAGGCTGGGTGGTGCACGAGCTCGGGCCGGAGACGACCATCGCGTTCCCGGTGCGGGCCGAACGCTCGCTGGACCGGATCGAACCCGGTGAGCCGCTGGTCCACCTCGGCGAGGCCGCCAGCGGCGTCGTCGTGATCGAGTCACCCCGGGACCTGGCGGCGCTGCTGTCCGCCCGGGAGCCCGCCCCGGGCTGGAGCGCCCTGGCCGAGGAACTGGACGACAGCGTGGCCAACCTCGCGCTCGGCTATACGCGGGCGAACCTCCGGTCGGAGGCGTTGCCGCCATCGACGGGCGGCGGCGACGACCTGCTCTACTTCGAGCTGCTCAACACCGAGGGCCACAACCTGCACCCGTGCGCCCGTACCCGGCTCGGCATGAGCCCGTACGACGTGTTGCGCCACGACCTCGAGGCCGGGGAGCCGGCCGAGCTGGTCCTGGTGGGTATCCGCCGGGACCGCGCCGAGTCGTCGCCGGACGAGCGGGGCAGGGACGTCGGCGAGGTGCTGCGGGCGGCCTACCCGGCCCTGGACCACGCGGTGCGTGAGCAGGTCCGCGACCCGGACGGCTACCTTTTCCTTCCCGTCCACCCGTGGCAGCTGGACACGGTGGTCCGGTCGCTGTTCGCCGACGAGATCGCCGAGGGAGCCGTCGTTCCGGTGCCCGCGGCCCGGCTGCGGGCCGTCCCGACCGGAAGCCTGCGCACCCTGCTCGCCGAGCCCTCGCCGGCCGGTGACCGGCTGTTCGTGAAGACCGCCCTGGACGTCCAGATCACCTCCACCCGGCGCACGATCTCCGCGCACACGACCAACAACGGTCCCCGCTACAGCCGGCTGATTCGGCAGATCATCGGGAACGAGCCCGGGCTCGCCGGGCGCGTCGCCGCGCTGCACGAGCTGGCCGGAGCGAGCTACCGCGGGTCCGACGAGCGCCGGACGCGTTCCCTGTCGGCCCTGGTAAGGGGCGCGGACGAGATAGCGGAGACAGGAAGCGGCGAGGTTCCGATACCCGCCTGCACGCTCACCGCATACTCCCCGCACGCCGGCACGAGCGTGCTCACCGACCTGCTGGCCCGGCACGGTGGCCGAGACGCTCCGCTGGACTGGCTAGAAGAGTACGTTCGGCTCCTCGCGCCGGTGGTGCTGACCCTGATGACCAAGTACGGCGTGGGGCTCGAGGCGCACCTGCAGAACTGCGTCCCCACCTTCGTCGACGGGGTTCCCCGGCGCATGCTGCTGCGCGACTGGGGAGGTGTCCGCATCTACCCACCCCGCCTCGAGCGCCACGGTCTGCGGATCGAGCGGCGGCCCGGCGCCCTCACCATCACCGATTCCGTCGATCGGGTGCGGGCCAAGGCGCTCTCCACGATGCTGCCGAACCATCTGGACGAGATCGTCGGCCATCTGGTCGCGCAGCGCGCGGTCGAGGAGACCGCGGCCTGGCGACGGGTCCGGCGGGTGTTCGAGGAGGTCCTCGCCGGCCTGGCCGACCATCCGGAGCTTCGCCCGGATATCGCGGCCGACCGGGAGGCGCTGTTCGCTCCCCGTCTCCCGGTGAAGGCGCTGGTACGCATGCGGCTGTGGGGCGGCGAGCGGTACGTACACGCGCCCAATCCGCTGCGCATCCGCTGCTGGGCTGGTCCGCGTTGATCCGAATCGATCCCCGGGTGGCGGCGGCGCTGCGGCGGCGCGCGGAGCGGGGACGGCCGGTGTGCGCGTACGTGTACGACCTCACCGTCCTGCGCGACCAGGTCCGACGCCTGCGGGAGGCGCTGCCGTCGTGGTGCGAGGTCTACTACGCGATCAAGGCGAACGCCGATCCCGCAGTGGTGAGAGCGGTCGCACCCCTGGTCGACGGCTTCGAGGTCGCCTCGCTCGGGGAGCTGCGCCAGGTCCGGGAGGCCACGGGAGGGCTCGGCGCTCCTCCCCGGGCGGTGTTCAGCGGGCCCGGGAAGACCGACGCGGACATCGAGGGTGCGCTGCGTTCCGGGATCGAGCTGCTCAACGTCGAGGGAACCACCGAGCTGCACCGCGTCCAGTGGATCGCCGAACGCCTCGGCGTCCGGGTGCCGGTCGCGCTGCGGGTCAACCCCGGTCACCGGGTCCTGTCCGGCTCACACCTCATGGGGGGAACACCGAGCCAGTTCGGCATCGAGGAGGCGCAGCTGCCCGGCGCCGTCGCCTCCGTCGGCACGCTGCCCGCACTCGACCTGCGCGGGCTGCACTTCCACGCCGCCTCGAACAACCTGCACGCCGACGCGCACGCGCGCTATGTCGAGTGGTGTCTGCGGGTTATCGCCGAGGTGGAGGCCGAACACGGGGTGCGGCTGCCCATACTGGACGTCGGCGGTGGGCTGGGCGTGGACTACCGCCGAGGACCCGGCTTCGACCTGCGGGACTTCGGTAGGCGGCTTGGTGAGCTGCCGCCCCCGAACGGGAGGAGGGTGGTGCTCGAGCCCGGACGCTACCTCGCCGCCGGCTGCGGCTACTACGCCGCGGAGGTCCTCGATCTCAAGCGCAACCACGGGCAGTACTTCGCCGTCGTCCGCGGTGGCATCCACCACTTCCGTCTGCCCAGCACCCCGCACGCGGGTGAGCACGGCCATCCGTTCGCCGTGGTTCCGGTCGAGGCCTGGGACTACCCCTTCCCCCGGCCACAGGTCGAAGGGGCCCCGGTCACCGTGGCGGGTGAGCTCTGCACACCCCGGGACGTGCTTGCCCGCGACACCTGGGTGGACCGGCTGCGGGGCGGTGACATCGTGGTCTTCCCGCTGGCCGGCGCCTACGGATGGGAGATCTCCCACCACGACTTCCTCGCCCATCCGCACCCTGACCGGATCGTCCTCGACGACTAATATGCCCGCTATTGGGGGCACGGGACCCCGGTGAAGGGGAAGATCGTACGACAAATAGTGCGACGATCGTTGCACATCTTTTACCACGAGCACCCTCGGCCCATCGTTCGTCTTGACCCATCCCACCTGGGGAGACAACGGATGTCCGGCCTCGAAGCACCGCAGGAGCGACCCCTTGACAGGGATCTCGTAACAAGCGTTGAATGAGCAACGTTCGCGACGAAAGGTGTCGTGTAACCGGGTCCGGGGGCTGTGCGAATAACTGACTGGGAGAACGGCTTATGAGATCCCGGGCAAAGCTGGCAGGTCTGGCCCTCGTCGCCGCATCATCGCTCCTCGTCGCGGCGTGTGGGGGCGGCGGCGCGACCGACACCGAGGGCTCCGGTTCGGGTAAACCCCAGCGCGGCGGGTCGTTGACGGTCCTGGAGGGAGCGGGCTACGCGGGTGCCTGGCCCACGGGTCTCGATCCGGCGACGAACACGACCGGCGGAGCGAACCAGAGCCAGATGAACGCCATCTTCGGCCGACTCTTCAAGCTGGGCGAGGGCGGCAAGATCGTCCCCAGCCTGGCCAGTGGTTACGACATCTCCGAGGACGGCAAGACCGCCAAGATCGAGATTCGCCCCGGCGTCGAGTTCCAGGACGGGACGCCGTTCGACGCCGAGACCGTGGCGTGGCATTTCCAGCGTGTCGTCGACTCGCCGTGCAACTGCTCTCCGAGTCGTTACTGGCGGCTGGAGAAGAAGAACGGCATCACGACCGAGGGCGACGACACGGTGGTGCTCCACTTCACCGTGCCCAGCGGGGCCGTCATCAGCCAGCTGCTGTCGTCGAACGCGAACTGGGTAGCCTCGCGGACGGCGCTGGAGAAGATGGGCGAGAAGAAGTTCAAGATCACTCCGGTGGGCGCGGGTCCGTTCAAGGTCGTCAGCAACAAGCTGAGCTCGGAGCTCGCGCTGGAGCGCAACCCCACCTACTACGAGAAGGGCAAGCCCTACCTCGACCGGCTCATCTTCAAGACCATTGGCAGCGAGCAGGCCGCGTACCAGGCGTTGCAGGCCGGCCAGGGCCAGGCGTACGAGGGTATGAACATCACACCGCTCATCGAGCAGGCCCGGAAGAACCCGCAGCTGACGGTCACCCAGCAGCCCGCGACGTCGCCGTACGTCATCCAGCTGAACACGAAGGTCGCCCCGTTCGACGACAAGCGGGCCCGGGAGGCGATCTACTACGCGACGGACACGAACGCGATCCGCGAGGGCCTGTTCAACAACTGGTACCCGGTCAGCCAGTCGTTCACCGCGCCGGGTGGCAAGTTCCATCACGCGAGCGTCCCCGGGTACCGGACCTACGACCTGGAGAAGGCGAAGGCGCTCGTCCAGGAACTCGGCGGGTTGGAGGTCACGCTCGGCACGCTCGACGCCTACGTCGCCAACCAGGTGAACGAGGCCCTGCAGAGCCAGTGGGAGAAGGCCGGTATCAAGACCACCATCCGTTCCTGGCAGCTGGCGACGCTCATCAAGGAGTTCGACTCGGGCAAGTGGCAGTCCATGCTGCAGACCGCCGGCGCCTGGGACCCGGCAGCCGGCGTCAGCGTCGACTTCCGCTTCGCCTCGACCTCGCCGTACACCGGCGTGTGGGACCCGAAGCTGGACAAGCTGCTCCTGGACGCCGCGGCGACCGTGGACGAATCCGAGCGGGATCGGCTGTACACCGAGGCCGCCAAGTACATCAGCGACCAGGCGTACGCCCCCTTCATGTTCGCCTTCGCGCCGCAGAACGTCGCTGTCAAGGGCGTGCAGGGCCCTGGTCTCACCACGCCGATCTCGTCCCTTCTGGTGGGGCCGGCCATCTGGTGGGAGGACGTGTGGAGGAGCGAGTGACGGGGGCGCGGTGAGCACGTCGACGCCCGCCCTCGGCGCCGACCGGAGGGTGTCCCATGGGTTGGCGAGGGCGCTGCGGTCGCCGAGCCTCCGCCTGATCGGCAGGCGGCTGGCGGCGGCGATCCCGGTCCTGTGGGGCGTGACGCTCCTGACGTTCCTGGTGCTGAACATAATGCCGGGCAGCGCCGCCCAGCAGCTCCTCGGCGCCGACGCCACGCCGGAACAGGTCCGCCAGTTGGAGGCCGAGCTGAATCTCGACCAGCCGGCCTGGGTCCGCTACTGGGAATGGCTGCAGGGCGTGGTGACCGGCGACCTCGGCAACTCCATCGCGAGCGGCCAGCCGGTCACCACGATCATCGGTCAGCGTCTGCCGGTGAGCGTCGAGCTCGTGCTGTGCGCCATCATCGTCTCCTTGGCGTTCACCGTGCCCTTGGCGCTGATGGCGGCACGCCGGCCCAACGGCATAGTGGACCGACTGAGCATGGTGCTCAGCATGACGGGTCTGTCGATCGCCAACTACGTGTTCGCCCTCGTCCTCGTCGTCGTGTTCGCCGTCATCTTCCCGGTCCTGCCGGCGATCGGTTTCGTCCCGCTGAGCGACGGCCTGCTGGGAAACCTCCGCTCGCTCATCCTGCCGGCGATAGCCATCGGGTTCCCCCTCTTCTGTTTTTACACCCGCTTCCTCCGGGGAGATCTGGTCGAGCAGATGCGAGGGGAGGATTACGTGGTGACGGCGAAGGCGAAGGGCGTCGGGCCGTGGCGGGTGCTCATCCGGCACGCCTTTCGCAACTCGCTCTTCGGGCTCCTCACGATCGTCGGGCTCAACCTGGGCACCCTCATCGGGGCGACGGTGATCATCGAACAGATCTTCGCCCTTCCAGGGATCGGCCAGGAGCTCCTGCAGGCGATCAACAACCGCGACGCCGTCGTCGTCCAGGCGATCGTGCTTCTGCTCGCCGTTGTCGTCGTCGTCGCGAACCTGATCACCGACCTGCTGTACGCGGTGCTCGACCCAAGGATTCGGTATGGCCAGCGTTCCGCCTGAGGCGCCAGAACGGCCGATGCTCGAGACGGCCGGGGCGGCCGCCGTCTCGCCCAGACGCCGCAGGGGATGGGTGCGGTCGCTCGACGTCGCCATCCCCGCCGGGGTGCTTGCCCTGGTGCTCGGCGCGTGCTTCCTGTGGCCGATCGTCGCTTCGATCCCGCCGCCCACCGGCGGAGACGTCCTGGAATCCAACCTCCCACCGCTGTCGCCGGGTCATGTCCTCGGGACCGACCCGGTCGGAAACGACATATTGTCCCGGCTGCTGCACGGCGGCCAGGCGTCGATACAGATCGCTGTCGCCGTTCAAGGCATCGGCCTCGTTCTCGGGGGGTCGCTCGGGGCCTTCGCCGCGTATGTGGGAGGCATCCTCGACGCGGTGATCATGAGGTGCCTGGACGTGCTCATCGCGTTCCCGTCGCTCGTCCTCGCGCTCGCGATCGCGCAAAGCCTGGGGCCCAGCAAGGTCAACACGATCTGGGCCCTCACGTTCTTCAGCATCCCGGCGATCGCCCGGATCTCCCGCGCCGCGACGCTGCGGCTGCGCGAGCAGCCGTTCATGGTGGCGGCCAGGTTGTCCGGAACTAAGATGTGGCGGGTGCTGGTGCGGCACATCGCGCCGAACATCCTGCCGCAGCTGGTGACGTTCGGCCTGCTCGGCATGGGGATCATCATCATCCTCGAGGGAGCGCTCAGCTTCCTCGGCCTCGGCGTCCCGCCACCCGCACCGAGCTGGGGCAACATGATCTTCATCGGACAGCAGAGCATCTCGGCCTACCCGCGGCTCGTGCTCATGCCGTGTGCCTTCCTGTTCGTCACGGTCCTGTCGTTCAACCTCCTCGGCGAGGCACTGCGTGCGCGCTGGAGTGCCCAGTGAGCACCTACGGAGCGCCACACTCGGCCGCCGCGTCGGTCTCCGGCGACGGTTCGCGGCCGTCGCCGTCGACCACGATGCCGCTGCTGGAAGTACGGGATCTCTGGGTCCGATTTCGCCAGGGCGACCGCCAGGTGTGGGCCGTGAACGGGCTGAGCTACGAACTCTTCGGCGGCCAGACGCTCGCCATTATCGGCGAATCGGGATCGGGTAAGACGGTCAGCTCCCGGGCGCTGATGGGGTTGCTGCCCGAGACCGCCACCGTCACCGGCTCCGCCCGGTTCGACGGGGAGGAGCTGCTCGGCCTGTCCGACCAGGAGATGCGCCAGCACCGCGGCGCCGACCTCGCGATGGTGTTTCAGGATCCGACCCGTTCGCTGAACCCGACCATGCGGGTCGGGAACCAGATCACCGAGGCGATCCGTACCCACCTACCGCTCGACCGGCGGGCCGCCCGGGAGCGGGCCATCGAGCTGCTGCGGCTGGTCCGCCTGCCCTCCCCGCGGCAGCGGTTCTTCGAGTACCCACACCAGCTTTCGGGCGGGATGCGGCAGCGGGTGATGATCGCCATCGCGCTCGCCGCCGATCCGAAGCTGCTGATCGCCGACGAGGCCACGAGCTCGCTCGACGTCACGACGCAGGCGCAGATCATGGAGCTGCTCCTCGACCTCCAGGGGCAGCTCGGCATGGCGCTCATCATGATCAGTCATGACCTGGGGCTGGCGGCCAGCTTCGCCGACGAGGTGATCGTGATGTACGCCGGGCGGGCCGTTGAGCGCGCGTCGACCCACCAGCTCTTCGCGCACGTCCGGATGCCCTACACCGAGGCTCTCCTGGAGGCGATTCCCCGGATCGAGCGTCCGTCGCATTCCCCGCTCCCGGTGACGCCGGGACGGCCTCCCGACCTCACGACGCTCCCGGTCGGCTGCCCGTTCGAGCCCCGCTGTTCCCGCGCCCGCGACACCTGCCGGGAGACGTCGCCACCGTTCGAGGAGCAGGAGCCCGGTCACTGGTGGGCCTGCTGGTATCCCTGCGACGATGGAGGCTCCGGGTGAAGCTCAACGGACCCTTGCTCGAAGCGCGTCACGTCGTACAGGAGTTCGTCGTCCGCGGCCACGGCGGGGTGAAGGGCGGCGTCGTGCAAGCCGTCTCGGACGTCTCCTTCGAGGTCCGGTCGGGCGAGACGCTCGGCATCGTCGGGGAGACGGGCTCGGGCAAGTCGACGCTGGCGAGGGCGCTGCTCCAGGCCCCGAGGCCGAAGTCCGGCAGCGTGTTGTTCCGGGGGTCCGACCTCGTCAAGCTCAGCGGACGCCGGCTCATGGAGGCGCGCCGCCACGTGCAGATGGTCTTCCAGGACCCGTTCGGTTCGCTCAACCCGAAATGGCGGGTGTCGCAGATAGTCGAGGAGCCGCTCGTCGCCCACGGCGTGGGCAGCCGCGCCGAGCGGCAACGCCGCGTCGCCGAGGTCCTGCTGCGTGTCGGCCTCGACCCGAAGACGTACGGTCCCCGCCGGCCTCGGCAGCTGTCGGGAGGCCAATGTCAGCGCGTCGCCATCGCCCGCGCTCTGACGCTGGATCCGGCGCTCATCATCTGCGACGAGCCGGTCTCCTCACTCGACGTCCTCATCCAAGCCCAGGTGCTCAACCTCTTCGAACAGCTCCGCACCGAGCTGGGCCTCTCCTACCTGTTCATCTCGCACGACCTCGCCCTGGTCAAGCAGGTCAGCGACCGGGTCGCGGTGATGCACCTCGGCAAGCTGTGCGAGATCGGGCCCGCCGAGTCGCTCTACCGGGAGCCGTTCCACCCCTACACCGTGGCGCTTCTGGCCTCCATCCCGAGCCCGAACCCGACCGCGGCGAGGGGTCGCCCGGAGGCGACCATCAGCGGGGAGCCGCCCTCACCGATCGACCCGCCGAGCGGATGCCGCTTCCGGACACGCTGCCCCCGGGCGCAGGAACGCTGCGCGGCCGAGGAGCCGGAGTTGCGCATGCTCAGCGACGACCACTTCGTGGCGTGTCACTTTCCGGTCACGCGAGAAACGCGCGAGCCGGTGCCGACCACCACCACGAGTCAGCCCTGAGAGGAGACGGAGCATGGGCGGGTTCAAGACGCGGGCGGCGATTCTGCGCGAAAGGGGTCGGCCCTGGGAGATCGCCGAGCTGGACCTGGATCCGCCGAAGGCGGGCGAGGTGCATATCCGCTTCATGGCGTCCGGGTTGTGCCACTCCGACGAGCATGTGCGGACCATGGGGCACGGAGGGAAGCCCTTCGTCGGCGGGCACGAAGGGGCCGGTGTGGTGGAAGCCGTTGGCCCCGGGGTGACCCGCGTCGAACAGGGAGACCACGTCGTCTGCTCGTACGTTCCGGTCTGCGGCAAGTGCCGTTACTGCTCGACGGGCTATCAGAACCTGTGTGACGAGGGAAAGAACATCGCGTTCGGCTGCATGCCCGACGGCACGTATCGCTATCACGAGAACGGCCGGGATCTCGGCGGATTCTGCATGCTCGGAACGTTCTCCCAGTACGCGATCGTCTCCGAGTGGTCGTGCGTGAGGATCGACGACGACATCCCCTTCGAGGTAGCCGCCCTGGTCGGCTGCGGCGTTCCGACCGGCTGGGCCTCGTCGGTGTACGCGGCCGGGGTGCGGCCCGGCGACACCGTGGTGGTCTACGGTGTCGGCGGCGTGGGCAGCAACGCGGTGCAGGGCGCTCGGTACGCGGGGGCCAAGAACCTGGTAGCGGTCGACCCGGTTCCGTTCAAGCTGGAGATGGCGCAGGAGTTCGGCGCCACCCACGTGGCGTCCGATCCCGGCGAGGCCCACGACCTGGTGGTGGAGCTCACCCGCGGGCAGCTCGCCGACCACGCCATCCTCACCGTCGGCGAGCTGGACGCGGAGACGGTACGGCACGCGGTCGGCATCGTCGGCAAGACCGGCCAGGTCACCGTCACCGCGGTCGGCCGGCCCGGGGAGAACCAGCTGGAGCTGCCCGCCGGCGGACCTACCGGGATCATCGGATACCAGCGGCGGATCCAGGGTGCGCTGTTCGGAAACGCGAACCCGCTGTACGACATCCCCAAGCTGCTGGGCCTCTACCGGGCCGGCGACCTGAAGCTGGACGAGCTGATCACCCAGCGGTACCGGCTGGACCAGGTCAACGATGGCTACCGGGACCTGCTGGGCGGCAAGAACATCCGCGGCGTCATCATCCACGAGCACTAGGGCCGGGACAGCCAGGACCGCGACCGGAAAGGGGCACGAAATGCCGAACCAGATTTTGGACCCGACCGGCCAGAAGAGCGTCACGAAGACGGTGGTGCTGGCGCCGCGCCGGGCGGACCTGCGCGGGACGACGGTGGGTCTGCTGATGATGCCCAAGCAGAACTCGGATCTGTTTCTCGAGGAGCTGGGCCGGCTCCTGGTCGACCAATGCGGTGCCGCCGGCGTGGTCACCCGCACGAAGGCCTCGGTCGCCTTTCCCGCCGCCGACGAGTTGGCCGAGGAAATCGTCCAGCAATGCGATGTCGCGGTCGCGGGTGTCGGCGATTGAGGGTCGTGCAGTGCGTCTGCGGTCGCGGACGGTCTGATCTTCGAAAGCCGAGGTCTTCCCAGCGCGGTGGTCTGTAGCGATGCGTTCACCGCGACGAGCGACGCGATGGCCCGCCTGCGGGGCGCGCCCGGGTATCGCTACGTGACGACGCCGCATCCGATCGCCGTGCTCACGCCCGAGGAGGTACGGGAACGGGCGGCACGGGCATTGCCGGACATCGTCTCTCTCTTGGTCGGCGAGGACGGCCCGAGGCGCTAGCTTTGGGAGCATGTCCGCGACCCCCGACGAGACAACTGCTGACGAGACCGCTGCCGTCGTCTGCGAGCAGGCTCGCAGCTACGCGGAGCGCGGCGACCTCGAGGCCGCGGCCGACGCGTTCCAGCGAGTACTCGAGCTCGGCGCGACGGGCTTTCGCGCACAGGCAGCACTCGGCCTCGCCGCCGTGCGGGAGGACGCCGGCGACGTGCAGGGGGCCCGGGAGGCCGACCGGGTCGCGATGGCGTCGGGTGATCCGGAGTACGCCCCCCGCGCCGCCTACCACCTCGCCATCTCCTACGAGCGCGAAGGGCTGCGCGACGAGGCCCGGAGCGCCTGGCAGGCGATGGCCGACTCGGGCAACGAGGCCTACCGTCCGGCCGGGCTGGTCGCTTTGGCGTATCTGGCCGACGAGGACGGCGATTTCGACGCCGCCCGCGCCCGATGGCAGGAAGTGATCGACGGCGGCGATCCACAGTACGCGCCGGCCGCTGCCGTCGGCCTGGCGACCCGGCTCACCGAGCGGGGTGAGCCGGGCGCGGCGCGGAAGGTCTTGGCGGCGGCGCTGGATCGCCACCCTGACGGCCCGGCGACAGGCCAACTCCGTACCAGCGTCGGCATCGCGCACCTGGAGGAGGCGATCGCGGCGTTTCGGGAGGCGGCGCGCGGCAGCGACGCCGACACCCTGCCCCTGGTGCTCGAACTGCTCGCCCGTACCCTGCCGCTGCGTGGCCGTGAGGAGGAGGCCGCCGAGACCTGGCAGACGGGCCTTCACCACGACGATCCTCAGGTTGCCGCCGCCGTACGCGCCCGCCTGCGCCGGGAGTTCGGCACCGGCACCGAGGCCGGGATCGCGGAGGACTCCCCGGAGTACTGGTGGGAGGAGTTCGTCGAGACCGCCGTGTGCGCGGGAACTCTTCCGCTGCTCGCCAACGAGGTGTTCTCCGCGCTGGACCTGATGTACGCGCTGGTGGCCGCGCACCGCGCGGAGACGGGCGACGACCTCCCCGAGGAGCTGGAGGGACTGTACGAGGCCCTGGACGAGGCGGTCCTCGTTCCCACCGACTTCGCCTGGGGGAGCAAGCTCCAGGCCAGCGTCCGGGAACGGCTCCGGCACGCCCCGCCGCCGCAAGGGTGACCCACGGCCGTGGAGATCGAAACACCCCGCGGCCCCGCCCGCGTCCATCTGGACCTACCTCCCGCGGCCCCGAGGGTGCTGCTCGTCCTCGGACACGGGGCCGGCGGCCGCGTTGACGCCCCTGACCTGCGCGCGGTCCGCGACGCGACGCTCGACATCGGTGCCGTGGTGGCCAGGGTCGAGCAGCCTTACCGGGTCGCCGGTCGGCGGGCTCCCGCCCCCGCGGCGCACCTGGACGAGGCCTGGACGGCGGCCGTGACGTTCCTGAGTGGCGACTCGTCGTACGCCGACCTTCCGCTGGCGGTCGGCGGACGGAGCAGCGGCGCCCGTGTGGCCTGCCGGACGGCACGCTTGCTGGGCGCCCGCGCGGTCGTCGCGCTGGCGTTCCCGCTCCGTCCGCCGAGCAGGCCCGACCGCTCGCGGGAGCACGAGCTGCGCGGGGCCGGCGTGCCGGTGCTGGTGGTGAACGGAGAGCAGGATTCGTTCGGCGTGCCGGAAGCCGACGGCGGTGTGACGGTCCGCACCCTGCCAGGCGAGACCCATGCGCTGTCGAAAGACCCCGCGGCGGTAGGTGAGACGGTCGTCCGGTGGCTGGGGAGCCAGCTACCCGGCGACAGGTAGGTCAGCCGGTCCCGACGAGAGGGGGCATCGCGCTGGCCGGTATGTCGGTCGGGCGGTGCGGGGCGATGATCCCTCCGTCCGGCAGCAGTTCGCCGGTGTCGTCGAACAACACGATGCCGTTGCAGAGCAGACTCCAGCCCTGCTCCGGATGACTTGCTATCGTTCGCGCCGCCTCGCGGTCCGTCGCGGCGGCGTGTGGGCACAGCGGCTGATGCGAGCACATCACCGTGTCCCTCGTGTGAGCTGGTCCTTCGAACATCCTTTACCTATTGTGCTAGAGCGCGGTGGCGCGGTCAGCGAAGTGGCATAGCTCGTTGTAATGGTTTTCTGCGCCACCGATAACCCTCCTGGACTGCTCCGAGCCCGTGGCTACCAACTCCAGTGTGCGCCATCGCAGGTAACGGATGACACAAGATCGACCCTCCGTCGCGAAAAGTTCTGTGTCCGTTATGCACGGTTACCTCAGCGGTACGGCAACGTACCCGCCCACCGGTCAGACCGAGGGCGCCTGGACAATGGAGGGGACTGCGCTGGAGGTGGTACTCGGATGTCGCTGCGTCGTTCGGTGAGTCCGCAGGTGCGGCAACGCCTGGAGGCCGACAAGGAGCTGGCCGCCCGCTATCCGGAGTTGCTGGCCATAGCACGCGCGGCCGAGCGGGATCTGCGCAGGACCCAACGGGAGAACCGGCCGTACGCCGAGGTCAGTCGGGACAGCGCGGCCCTCCGGTCCGCCTTGGCGGAGACGCTGGGCGCGGCGCAGGCGGGGGAGCGGGCCGCCATGGGTCCCGCCGCCTACGGCGACCGCATCGCCCGGCGCAAGGCGCTCGCCCGGCCCGCCGTGCGGTACTGGACGGACGAGGTCGACCGGCTGCGCACGCTGCACGAGGCCTACCGGCTGGAGACGACTGGGCGTACCGGCACCCTTATTCCGTCGCACGTCCAGATCGGCACGTACGCCGTCACGGGGCCGCACATCTCCGGGGTGGACATGGCCGAAGCCGGACCGGAGGGTGAGGAACTCGCCAAGCCGCGCATCGGCGTGGACCTCGACCGGCAGGTGGGGCACGAACGCGCCTGATCAGCGGGCAAAGAAGTGCCAGCCGACCCACAGCCAGGCCAGCAGGACTCCGAGCCGCCCGAGGCGCGGACGTGTGATGTAGGCGAGGCAGTCCCCGACGGTCCAAAGAGGCGAGTTCGGGCGGCGGGCCGCCAGCTCGATCGCGACGGCGGCAAGCGCAAGGGCCGCGAATCCGAGCATGGTGAGATAGGGGATGCTCATCGCCGCACCAACATCCATCCGCCGAGCAACCAGCCGAGGAAGGCGACCGACCGCACGGCGTGCGGCTCCAGGACCGGGTCCAGGAGCAGGCTGAGCGAGGGGTGCGACGGCCCCGACCCGGTGACGAGCGCGGAGCCCTCCCAGCCGAGGAAGCCGACCGCCAAGATCGCCCAGGCCAGCGCCCCGCGTCGCGGCGTGGGTGCCAGGCGACGCCGCTGGGGCCGCAGCATCCCGAGGAGGACGATGACGGCGCCGCCGAGCATCACGCACACGGTGGCCTGCCAGGTGAACGAGGCAAAGCCGCCCGCGACCCCGGCGAAGCCCGCGGCACCGAAGCCGGCGAGGATGGCCCGTGTCGGACGTCGGCGGACCTCGACGGGTGGGGGTTGGGTCGCCATGCTCTCATTGTCGCCCCAGGAGCCGGGTGCTCGCCGGCGCGGCGCAGGTGAGGAGGATGCAAGGTGAGCGCCCACCTGCCCGAGGAGTTCGTTCGACGCCTCGGCGGCGTGCTCGGCGAGGAGCTACCTGAATTCCTCGCCGCGCTGGCCGCGAGGCCCGTCCACGGCCTGCGGATCAACACCCGTAAGGCCACCCGGGACGGCCTGGAACGGGCCCTCGGTCTCCGGCTCGAGCCGGTGTCCTGGTGCCCGACCGGCTTCGTCGTTCCCGGATCCCTCGGCGCGCACCTCGCACATCGAGCAGGGCTGTTCTACCTGCAGGAACCCTCGGCCATGGGCCCGGCCGAGGCGCTGGGGGAGCAGCCCGGCGCGGTAGTGGCGGATCTTGCCGCCGCTCCGGGCGGCAAGACGACACGGCTCGCCGAGCTGGTGGGCTCGGACGGACTCGTCGCCGCCAACGACGTCGACGGTCGCCGGCTGCGTTCGCTGCACGACAATCTCGACCGGTGGGGCGCGGACAACGTGGTCACCATGAGCCTTTCCATCGACCGTCTCGCCGCCATCGCTCCGGAGGCGTTCGACGCCGCCGTTCTGGATGCCCCGTGCTCGGGAGAAGGCCTGTTCCGCCGCGACCGGGACGCGGTACGGGAGTGGAGCCCCGCCGCGGTACGGGGAGCGGCTCGGCGGCAGGCGCGGCTGCTCGCCGACGCCGCCCGGCTGGTCCGTCCGGACGGGTTACTGATCTACAGCACCTGCACCTTCGCCGTCGAGGAGAACGAGGAGCGGGTCGCCGTCTTTCTCGCCGAGCATCCCGACTGGGAGGTCGAGGACGCGGCCGCCGCCGATCCCGCCTTCGCCCGCGGCGTCGACGTAGCCGGCCAACCGACGGAACGGACGGCGCTGCTGTGGCCGCATCGACTGCGTGGCGAGGGCCACTTCGTTGCCCGGCTGCGCCGGCACCGCGACGCCCCGGGACGCCGTCCGGCCCGCCGGCGGGCCTCGGACGGTACGCGGCGGGACCCGAGGACCCGCGCGGCATGGGAGACCTTCCGCCGCGCACACACACCGGGGCTGCGCGTCCCCGAGGATCTGCTGGTGACCCGCGACGACAGGATCTACCTCCGGCCCGCCGCGGACGTCCCGCTCCCGTCCGACGTCCTGGTGCGGCCGGGCGTATCGCTGGGCCGGGCCCGCCCGGGTCGCTTCGAACCGGCGCAGGCCCTGGCCGGGCTGCTCGCGGCCGACGCTGTGTCGTCGGTGGCCACCTGGCCCGACGAGGACCCGCGGTGGGCGGAGTACCTGGGCGGCGCGGAGATCCCCGACCCCGGTCCGGACGCCTGGGTACTGGTCTGTGCCCACGGCTGGGGGATCGGATGGGCACGACGCCGTGGCGGCGTGCTGAAGAACTTTCTCCCCAGGGCGCTGCGTACCCGCGCCTAGGAGCCTGCTGAATTGGGCCGGTTCCCGGGGCGATAGCAGGTGGGGCTGCTGTCCGGTGGTGTCCGGCCGGCCGGGCCTTTGGCGGGACCGGCTGTGCTGGCCCGCCGGTGCGGTTGCCACCCGCCGGCTGGCTGGT